>NZ_JBSWUN010000003.1:3742500-3745838 GCF_056159105.1 Bacillus sp. ABA4_010
TCAGCACTTATCCCGTCCGCACATAGCTACCCAGCGATGCCTTTGGCAAGACAACTGGTACACCAGCGGTGCGTCCATCCCGGTCCTCTCGTACTAAGGACAGCTCCTCTCAAATTTCCTGCGCCCGCGACGGATAGGGACCGAACTGTCTCACGACGTTCTGAACCCAGCTCGCGTACCGCTTTAATGGGCGAACAGCCCAACCCTTGGGACCGACTACAGCCCCAGGATGCGATGAGCCGACATCGAGGTGCCAAACCTCCCCGTCGATGTGGACTCTTGGGGGAGATAAGCCTGTTATCCCCGGGGTAGCTTTTATCCGTTGAGCGATGGCCCTTCCATGCGGAACCACCGGATCACTAAGCCCGACTTTCGTCCCTGCTCGACTTGTAGGTCTCGCAGTCAAGCTCCCTTGTGCCTTTACACTCTACGAATGATTTCCAACCATTCTGAGGGAACCTTTGGGCGCCTCCGTTACATTTTAGGAGGCGACCGCCCCAGTCAAACTGCCCACCTGACACTGTCTCCCACCCCGATGAGGGGTGCGGGTTAGAATTTCAATACAGCCAGGGTAGTATCCCACCGATGCCTCCACCGAAGCTGGCGCTCCGGCTTCCAAGGCTCCTACCTATCCTGTACAAGCTGTACCAAAATGCAATATCAGGCTACAGTAAAGCTCCACGGGGTCTTTCCGTCCTGTCGCGGGTAACCTGCATCTTCACAGGTACTATAATTTCACCGAGTCTCTCGTTGAGACAGTGCCCAGATCGTTACACCTTTCGTGCGGGTCGGAACTTACCCGACAAGGAATTTCGCTACCTTAGGACCGTTATAGTTACGGCCGCCGTTTACTGGGGCTTCGGTTCAAAGCTTCGCTTGCGCTAACCTCTCCCCTTAACCTTCCAGCACCGGGCAGGTGTCAGCCCCTATACTTCGCCTTACGGCTTCGCAGAGACCTGTGTTTTTGCTAAACAGTCGCCTGGGCCTATTCACTGCGGCTCTCTCGGGCTTGCACCCTATCAGAGCACCCCTTCTCCCGAAGTTACGGGGTCATTTTGCCGAGTTCCTTAACGAGAGTTCTCTCGAACACCTTAGGATTCTCTCCTCGCCTACCTGTGTCGGTTTGCGGTACGGGTACCTCCCACCTCGCTAGAGGCTTTTCTTGGCAGCGTGAAATCAGGAACTTCGGTACTTTATTTCCCTCGCCATCACAGCTCAACCTTACGAGAAGCGGATTTGCCTACTTCTCAGCCTTACTGCTTGGACGCGCATATCCAACAGCGCGCTTACCCTATCCTTCTGCGTCCCCCCATTGCTCAAACGGTGGGGAGGTAGTACAGGAATATCAACCTGTTATCCATCGCCTACGCCTTTCGGCCTCGGCTTAGGTCCCGACTAACCCTGAGCGGACGAGCCTTCCTCAGGAAACCTTAGGCATACGGTGGATGGGATTCTCACCCATCTTTCGCTACTCATACCGGCATTCTCACTTCTAAGCGCTCCACCAGTCCTTCCGGTCTGACTTCACCGCCCTTAGAACGCTCTCCTACCACGGACATCGTAGATGTCCATCCACAGCTTCGGTGATACGTTTAGCCCCGGTACATTTTCGGCGCAGAGTCACTCGACCAGTGAGCTATTACGCACTCTTTAAATGGTGGCTGCTTCTAAGCCAACATCCTGGTTGTCTAAGCAACTCCACATCCTTTTCCACTTAACGTATACTTTGGGACCTTAGCTGGTGGTCTGGGCTGTTTCCCTCTTGACTACGGATCTTATCACTCGCAGTCTGACTCCCAAGAATAAGTCTTCGGCATTCGGAGTTTGACTGAATTCGGTAACCCGTTGGGGGCCCCTAGTCCAATCAGTGCTCTACCTCCGAGACTCTTATCTTGAGGCTAGCCCTAAAGCTATTTCGGAGAGAACCAGCTATCTCCAGGTTCGATTGGAATTTCTCCGCTACCCACACCTCATCCCCGCACTTTTCAACGTGCGTGGGTTCGGGCCTCCATTCAGTGTTACCTGAACTTCACCCTGGACATGGGTAGATCACCTGGTTTCGGGTCTACGACCACATACTCATTCGCCCTATTCAGACTCGCTTTCGCTGCGGCTTCGTCTCTTCAACTTAACCTTGCATGGGATCGTAACTCGCCGGTTCATTCTACAAAAGGCACGCCATCACCCGTTAACGGGCTCTGACTACTTGTAGGCACACGGTTTCAGGATCTCTTTCACTCCCCTTCCGGGGTGCTTTTCACCTTTCCCTCACGGTACTGGTTCACTATCGGTCACTAGGGAGTATTTAGCCTTGGGAGATGGTCCTCCCAGCTTCCGACGGGATTTCTCGTGTCCCGCCGTACTCAGGATCCACTCAAGAGGGAACGAAGTTTCAACTACAGGGTTGTTACCTTCTTTGACGGGCCTTTCCAGGCCTCTTCATCTACTTCGTTCCTTTGTAACTCCGTATAGAGTGTCCTACAACCCCAAGAGGCAAGCCTCTTGGTTTGGGCTAATTCCGTTTCGCTCGCCGCTACTCAGGAAATCGCAATTGCTTTCTCTTCCTCCGGGTACTTAGATGTTTCAGTTCCCCGGGTCTGCCTTCCATACCCTATGTATTCAGGTAAAGATACTGTTCCATTACGAACAGTGGGTTTCCCCATTCGGAAATCTCCGGATCAAAGCTCACTTACAGCTCCCCGAAGCATATCGGTGTTAGTCCCGTCCTTCATCGGCTCCTAGTGCCAAGGCATTCACCGTGCGCCCTTTCTAACTTAACCATTCGCCTTGCGGCTGACATGTTTCTTACATTAGAAAAGCTTTCACTTTCCTCAGCTATTACTGTTATCTAGTTTTCAAAGAACAACCATGCACCACTCGGTGCATTTGATATTGAAGGATGAACCTTCAAAACTGAACAAAACGTTTTCGTCAACGATTCTTACTGTCTAGCTACGGCATACGCCTTCGCTTTTCTTAGTAATCCTTAGAAAGGAGGTGATCCAGCCGCACCTTCCGATACGGCTACCTTGTTACGACTTCACCCCAATCATCTACCCCACCTTAGGCGGCTGGCTCCTTACGGTTACCTCACCGACTTCGGGTGTTGCAAACTCTCGTGGTGTGACGGGCGGTGTGTACAAGGCCCGGGAACGTATTCACCGCGGCATGCTGATCCGCGATTACTAGCGATTCCGGCTTCATGTAGGCGAGTTGCAGCCTACAATCCGAACTGAGAACGGTTTTATGAGATTAGCTCCACCTCGCGGTCTCGCGACTCTTTGTACCGTCCATTGTAGCACGTGTGTAGCCCAGGTCATAAGGGGCATGATGATTTG
>NZ_JBSWUN010000004.1:0-483762 GCF_056159105.1 Bacillus sp. ABA4_010
GAACTTTTTGTCTTTAAGCGACTTTTTTATCTTATCAAGTTTCTTTTTACTTGTCAACAACTTTTTTATTTAAGTTATTGTTGTCTCAGCGACGAATATTAATATACCATCTGTACATTTATTGGTCAATAACTTTTCTAAAAAAAAGAGAAAAAAATTTACTTACTTTAATCTCTTTCATTATTTTAATTCATTTTCTCTAAAAGTAAACCTTCTCTCCGCTTTCACTATTCATTAAGAAGATTGGACGATTATTCATTTAGCATGCTCTATTTATCCCTCTCTAATCAACTTGAACGATCAGGCAAAAAGAAGAGGAAGGAAAGGCTTGTAAAGTCCTTCCCTTCCTCTTCTTCCATAACTGCCTTAATTACTCATTTTATTGAGACATCATTTATCCTAGAAAGCACAGGAATCTATACAACTTATAAGATGAACAGCTCGATTACGACAAGGGCTACTACTCCGAATATTCCTAGAAATCCGGAGATTCCAGCCGTTACCATGTTAATAGGTACATGAATATCTAATTGCCCTCCAAACGCATTCACAAAAAACAAGATGAGCGCCCCGATTGCGAACTTAATTAATCCTTGTCCTAAAAAACGAAATATGCCTGTTCCGCCAGCTAATAGTAAAAGAACTATTAAGCCGCTCAACAATAAGACTACAAATGTAGGTTCCACGTTTTCTCCCCCACTTTTCTCCTTAGGTAATACTATTTTATGCTTCTCGCTTCTTTAAAGAACAAAAAAAGGAGAGAAGACGCATTCAATGCATCTTCTCTCCTTAAAAACCTTTTACATCTTACTAATAGAGATATTCCGTTTTTTTGCTTCTCTTAACAGATATAAATATTTCGCTCGAGTGATTTTTGCACTCAATAATACATCATCAGAAGGGTCTACACTTTTTTCAATCATATCTGTTTGTTTTAACCAACTATTTTTTGCCTGAACGAATGTCTCGAGCAACTTCTCATCAAACTCGCTCTTCAGCCGTCCTTTTCTTTTAAAGAACATAAGCCTGCTATCCCACCTTTACAATTGCCTTCTTCCTTCGATAGCTTTAGAGAGGGTCACTTCATCCGCGTACTCTAAATCTCCTCCAACCGGAAGACCATGGGCAATTCTTGTAATTGTAATTCCTGTAGGTTTCAACAACCGAGAGATATACATCGCGGTAGCTTCCCCTTCGATATTTGGGTTAGTAGCTAGTATGACTTCTTGAACTGTATCATCCTGCAGACGTTTCAACAGATCTGGTATCTTAATGTCTTCTGGCCCTATTCCATCCATTGGAGAAATAGCACCGTGTAACACATGATACAAACCATTGTATTCCTTCATTTTTTCCATCGCGATAACATCTTTCGGATCTTGCAGTACACAAATGACACTCCGATCTCGACGAGGATCTTCACAAATATAACAAGGATCTTGATCTGTAATATGACCACATACCGAACAATACATTAAGTTTCGCTTAGCATTTACAAGAGCTTTGGCAAAATCAAGTACAGTATCTTCTTTCATTGTTAATACAAAAAAAGCCAGACGAACGGCCGTCTTAGGACCAATTCCTGGCAATTTCATGAAACTTTCAATCAATTTAGATATGGGCTCTGGGTATCGCATTTTTCATCTCTCCTACTTAGAGGCCTGGAATATTCAACCCTTGAGTAAATTTACCCATTGTAGAGTTTGTAATTTCATCCATTTGTTTTAGAGCATCATTAGTTGCAGCCAAGACTAAATCTTGAAGCATTTCAATATCTTCTGGATCAACAACTTCTTCTTTAATCTTCACTTCTAGCACTTCTTTATTACCATTTACTAAAACAGTCACCATACCGCCGCCAGCTGTACCTTCAGCTGTCTTTTCCACTAATTCTTCCTGAGCCTTTTGCATATCTTTTTGCATTTTTTGCATTTGTTTCATCATTTTTTGCATATTTCCCATTCCACGCATCATTATTGTTTCCTCCCTAATCTCATTATTCTTTTATTTCGATGAGTTCTTCACCAAACAGTTTTTTAGCCTCTGCAATGAGCGGTTCTTCTTCTTCCTGTTCAGCTTCATCTCCTCGCTGTCCTCGCAGAAACGCTTCTCTTACTTGTTCCCACTCACTGTCGGGGATAGCAGTCATCTCGAGTCGCTTACCAGTTAAAGTATATAAAATATTTTCTAAGTTATCACGTACATTATTATTATTTTCTGCGGCCATCTTGCAATGAATCTCATATTTAAATTTTAAAACGAAATCATTGTCTGAAGAAGCAACCGGTTCACTATTCAATAATAAGGCGGCGTGCGAAGCTTTGTTTTGCTGTTTTAATGTTTCCAAAACCTCCGGCCACGCTTTTTTTAGCACTTCTAAATTTTTTCGGGTCGCTGCCTTTAGTACTTCTTGTATCTTACCAGTCGGTACTTTGTAAGTGCTTCTCACTTGTCTAGAAGCTTTTCGTTCTGATGCGGAAGATTCGCTTTCTCCGCTTCTTTGCACCTGCATCCCATTTTCTTTCATCCGTTGAATCTCCATCTGTAATTCAGAGATTTTCTGCATTAAAGAAGTAAGGTTCCCATCCGGTGCAGAAGATACATTTTGACAGAGCTTCACTAAAGCCACTTCCAGCAATACTCTCGGATGGTTTGTCCACTTCATTTCCTGCTGGGCAGCATTCAGTTTTCGAATCACCTCATGGATAAAATCACTCGAAACACTTTCACTTAGCCTCTTAAATTCTTCATTAATAACAGCGCGTTCTAATAAATCGGGATTCTCTCCTCCAGATTGGTACAAAAGCAAATCCCTATAATAGAAGATTAAGTCTTCGACAAAGCGCAAAGGTTCCTTCCCATTCCGCATGAGCTGATCTACAGCCTCTAACACTTGAACTACTTCACGTTCATGAATGGCTTTAGCAGCCGCAAACAAAAACTCTTGTGATACAGCTCCTGTAATGGATAAAACATCGTCTAAAGTCACAATGTCTTCACTATAAGAGATGGCTTGGTCAAGAAGACTTAACGCGTCCCTCATCCCACCTTCTGCTGCCTTCGCTACTGCAAAAAGCGCATCTTTCTCTGTTTGCACTTGTTGAGAAGAGAGGATATCCTCCATACGACTAACCATATCTTCAGGGGCAATTCGCTTAAAATCAAAGCGCTGACACCTAGAAATGATGGTCAATGGTATTTTATGAGGTTCTGTTGTCGCCAAAATAAAAATAACATGCGGCGGCGGCTCCTCTAACGTTTTTAACAAGGCATTGAAAGCTCCAATTGACAGCATATGAACTTCATCGATAATATACACTTTATATTTTACTGCACTCGGTGCATACTTCACTTTATCCCTTATATCACGAATCTCATCTACACCGTTGTTAGAAGCCGCATCAATTTCTATTACATCAGAGATTGACCCATCCATAATCCCTCGACAAGCAGAGCAATTATTGCAAGGTTCAGCTGTAGGGGCTGTTTCACAGTTTACCGCCTTAGATAAAATTTTAGCCGCTGTTGTTTTCCCTGTTCCTCTTGGTCCCGAGAATAAATAAGCGTGCGAAAATTTCTCTTGCAGCAAAGCATTCTGCAAAGTCTTAATGATATGAAGCTGTCCTACTACATCCTCGAATTTTTGAGGTCGATAAACGCGGTACAAGGCTTGATAAGCCATCCTACCCCTCCTCACTCTCCATCACGTAACATTCCTATTATAGCTCAAATAATAGTTGTTTTCCAAAATGGCTATAAGAATCTAAAGAAAAAACCTACTCTTTTGAGCAGGTTTAAAATAAGCATATGTATAAACTGCCGTGCACCTTCCTTCGATTAGCAACCCTAGGCGTTACTCAAGCAGTTAGCTCGGTCCAGGCTACCCTGCGGCACATGAGAGCTTCTGCTTACTGCTGCTTCCTTCCGGACCTGACAGGGTTCACAGATTCCCATTGCGCAGGACCCAGACGTCAACACCACTTACTTGAGTCAGACCCTAAAATATACTAACCTCTGGAAGGGATTCGGCCTCGCTAGAGCGGATTGCGAGTACAGGGCACCGCTACCTCCCCGCTTAGCACGGCAAAATTGAAACCTAATTTAAAGGCATCTACTTGATGCATTTTCAAGTATAAGGGTTTTTATCTTAAAATGCAACGACTATCCATTGTTAATTGTTTCAAAATCGCTTAAATTTCTTTTTTCTTTTTCTTAGCTAATCGTATTTCCCTAAAAAAATGGGTGAGAAGCTGGCCACACTCTTCCTCGAGAATCCCCCCTTCTACCTCCGCTTGATGATTAAACTTATCTTCCGTTAATAAGTTCATTAAGGTTCCAGCACATCCCCCTTTCGGATCATAAGCGCCGAACACCACTCGTTTCACCCTTGATAGCACTATCGCACCTGCACACATCGGGCACGGCTCCAACGTTACATATAAAGTCGTATCTTCTAGACGCCACGTTCCTAGTGCTTTACATGCTTCATCAATTGCTAGTAATTCAGCATGTGCCACCGCTCTTTGTTCGGTCTCCCTTAAATTATGCCCTCTTGCGACAATTTCGCCATCTTTTACAATCACTGCCCCAATAGGCACTTCCATAATGGCTTCTGCTTTTTTCGCTTCTTCTATTGCTGCTCTCATATAGTAGTCATCTTGTTCTATCATCGATCTTCAACCCTGCCTATTCAAAAATATTCTCTTTTCAACTTACACAATATATAAAGAAAGGAGAGAATGTATATGGATAAAAATAAACCTGCTTTAATCATAATTGATATCATCAATGATTTTCAATTTGAATACGGAAAAGAATTAAGCCGACAAACAGCTAGTATCGCTCCCAATATTCATCATCTAAAACAATTGATGCATCATCATCAGTACCCGGTCATTTACGTGAATGATCATTATCAGCTTTGGCAAGCGAACCTGCAGAAAATTTTAGAAACGTGCACCAACTCTTTAAGTCAGCCTATCTTATCTTTATTAACGCCTGAAGAGCGTGATTATTTCCTTATCAAACCTAAACATTCCATCTTTTACGGAACAGCCCTTAATATGCTATTAAAAAAATTACAAGTGACTACACTTATTTTAACAGGAGTTGCCGGAAATATTTGTGTGCTTTTTTCCGCGAATGATGCTTATATGAGAGAATATGACCTGATTATTCCATCTGATTGTGTCGCCTCCAATATAAAAGAGGATAATGATTTTGCGCTAAAAATGATGAAGAGCGTCCTGAAAGCTGACACTTCAGATTATACATCTTGTCTCAAAAATCGCTTACTCCAATAGATACTTCTTTTTCAATAAATAAATTCATTCAATGCTCCTCCTCATCATAACATGATAAAGATGATTGATTTTCATGAGAGGAGGACAAATCGCGATGCAAATACATGTAGTAAGAGCCGGGCAAAGCATCTATGGTATTGCTCAAGCATACGGAACTTCGCCTCAAGCCATTTCACAAGCAAATGAATTACCCATCCCGGATCGACTGGTAATTGGTCAAGCACTCATTATCCCAATTCAGGGGTCCTACTACTGGGTACAGCCAGGAGATACACTCTGGGATATAGGTCGAACATTAAATGTAAGCTATCAAAAACTAGCAACGGTTAATAACATCTCGGTCAATCAGCCATTGATGACAGGAATGCGACTATATATTCCCCCACGCCCCAAACGAAATGGAGAATTTTACGGGTATGTAGAAGCGAGCGGCCGAACCATTGACCGCCCTGTCGAAAACCTCATTCGGGCAAACGCCAAATACTTAACATATTTAGGAGCGGCCAACTTTGAAGTAAGACGAGATGGTTCCTTGAAAGAACCTAATCTTAATAACTTAGGAGCTATTGCTGTAGAAAATCAAGTGAGCTATTCCATGGTTGTAACAAATATTGAAGATGGGTCATTTAGCGATGAATTAGGACGTATTATCCTGAACGAACCAGCGATTGAAACAAACCTGTTAAATAATATTATGGCAACTGCTAAAAAGTATAATTTTACGGAGGTTGCATTTGATTTTGAATATTTACGTCCAGAAGATAAAGATGCCTACCTCCGCTTTTTGAAACGGGCCAAATCTCGACTCAAACAAGAAGACTATATTATGTCTGTAGCGTTAGCTCCCAAAAAAAGTAGAGACCAAAAAGGAAAATGGTACGAAGCTCATGATTATAAAAGTATTGGGGAAATTGCAGATTTCGTTGTCATTATGACCTATGAATGGGGATACAGTGGCGGGCCTCCAATGGCTGTTTCTCCGATTGGACCCGTGCGGGAAGTATTAGAATATGCCATCACAGAGATTCCCCCTAACAAAGTGATGATGGGCCAAAACCTTTATGGCTATGATTGGACATTGCCTTTTGTTAAAGGGGGACAATATGCTAAAGCGCTCAGCCCCCAGCGCGCAATTGAAGTGGCTTATCAATATAACGTTCCTATTCAATACGATACCAATGCGCAAGCTCCTCACTTCAATTATCAAGATGAAAACAACAAGCAACATACCGTTTGGTTTGAAGATGCTCGTTCCATTCAAGCAAAATTCAACTTGCTAAAAGAACTTAATTTAAGGGGAATGGCTTATTGGAAACTCGGTCTTCCTTTTCCACAAAACTGGCTATTAATTGAGGAAAATTTTAATGTAATCAAAAAGAGGTAGCCTTCTGAAGGGCGCCTCTTTTTCCATTTAAACCCAATATATACATATTTCTTTTTTTCATGAATCTCTCCCTCTTCTTCTCTTCGGTATGTTAAAATAAACTCTGTCTGTTTTGGGACGTGAAATGTGTCTATAGAGGAGGAACGCAAAGTGGGAGAAACGCCCTTTATCGCGGTAGAAGGACCGATTGGTGTTGGAAAAACCTCGCTGTCCAAAGCGATTTCTTCGTATTTTCAATTCAATTTACTAAAAGAAATTGTTGACGAAAACCCATTTTTAGGTAAATTTTATAAAGATATTGATGAGTGGAGCTTCCAAACGGAAATGTTCTTTTTATGCAATCGATTTAAACAATTAGAAGACATTCAACGCCTCCACCTAAGTCAACAACAGCCTGTAATTGCTGATTATCATATTATGAAGAACATGATTTTTGCAGAGCGTACATTAAAAAGTGAGCAGTACGAAAAATATGTGAAAATCTATCATATTTTAACTGAAGATATGCCTGTGCCGAATTTGATTATCTATTTGAATGCGAGCCTTGACACTCTGTTAAAACGAATCCAGCTGCGCGGACGAGAAATTGAAAAGAATATGGATCCTTCTTATTTGCTTCAATTAAAACAAGATTACGAAGTGGCAATGGATCGATTTGAAAAGATGCATCCAGATGTAACGGTACTACGTTTCAACGGGGACGAACTTGATTTTGTCCAAAATCCAGATCACATGGATTTTATTTTAAATAAAGTACAGGATACCCTTAAAAAAGGAGATAAAAGCAATGGATTTACGCAAAAAATATAACATTCCAAGTGATGCAGTTCTTACAATTGCGGGAACAGTTGGGGTCGGAAAATCAACAATGACATCCGCTTTGGCACAAGCACTCGGATTTAGAACCTCTTTTGAAAAAGTAGATACAAATCCATATTTAGATCGCTTCTATGCTGACTTTGAACGTTGGAGTTTCCACCTTCAAGTATACTTCTTAGCAGAACGCTTTAAAGAACAGAAAAAGATTTTTGAGTATGGTGGCGGATTTGTACAAGATCGTTCCATTTACGAAGATACAGGCATTTTTGCAAAAATGCACTTTGAAAAAGGAACAATGTCAAAAGTTGATTATGAAACCTATACAGGTTTATTTCAAGCCATGGTCATGACTCCTTACTTCCCACATCCAGATTTACTTATTTACTTAGAAGGAAGCTTTGATGATATTTTAGATCGCATTCGTGAACGCGGCAGACCTATGGAACAGCAGACGCCAATCGAGTATTGGAAAGAGATGCACGAACGATATGAAAACTGGATTAACAACTTTAATGCTTGCCCAGTCTTACGCTTAAATATTAATGAATATGATATCATGGAAAATGAATCTTCCATTGAACCAATTGTTGAAAAAATTTCTCGTTTCTTACATCATAGTGAAAAATTAAAAAGAAAAATGTAAAAAAGAGAAGTTGAAAAAGCGGGATTCAAACCTTTTCAACTCCCCTTAGCAAAATGAACCGTTTATCAAAACCTTTGATAAACGGTTCATTTTGCATAAAAAAACTCTATTCTTCTCCAAAAAGTTTTCAGGTTTAGTGGTTAACAACTTCTTATATAAATAAAAAAAAATCGTTACTAAACAGTAACGATTTTCCAATCTCCAATTTTATCTGCGCTAAGTTCATTAATGTCATTATTATGGCGGAGGAAGAGGGATTCGAACCCCCGCGGGCTGTTACACCCCTGTCGGTTTTCAAGACCGATCCCTTCAGCCGGACTTGGGTATTCCTCCGTATCGACGAATATAAATATACTAAAAAACAAATGATATGTCAATTTTTTTTATTTTTATTTCAACATTAAGAACTGCTTCACACAGCACAATTCTCGACCTTTGCTCTAACATAATAAAAGGGTCACGAGGACCCTTTTATTATTTACTCTTAATAACTTCCTTATTTCCCATGTATGGCCGAAGTACTTCTGGCACAATTACTGATCCATCTGCTTGCTGGTAATTTTCTAAAATAGCGGCAACTGTACGGCCGATTGCAAGACCAGAACCGTTTAATGTATGCACATGTTCAGGCTTCGCATTTAATTCTCGTCTGAAGCGAATGTTAGCACGACGAGCTTGGAAACCTTCGAAGTTTGAGCAAGATGAAATTTCACGATATGTATCATAGCTCGGAATCCATACTTCAATGTCATATTTTTTAGCAGCGGTAAAACCTAAGTCTCCTGTACACATGCTCATTACACGATAAGGAAGGCCCAATAACTGCAATACTTTTTCTGCATGTCCAGTTAGCTTCTCTAATTCATTATAAGACTCTTCAGGCTTAACAAATCGAACGAGTTCCACTTTGTTGAATTGATGCTGACGGATTAGTCCTCTTGTATCACGCCCTGCTGATCCTGCCTCTGAACGGAAGCAAGAACTGTAAGCAGCATACGCGATTGGAAGTTGGTCTCCACTTAAAATTTCATCACGATGCAAATTCGTTACAGGTACCTCTGCTGTTGGAATTAAAAAATAGTCTTCTGATTCAATGCGGAAAGCATCTTCTTCAAACTTTGGCAATTGACCTGTTCCAGTCATGCTTGTGCGATTCACGATATAAGGCGGTAATACTTCTTCATATTCATGCTCTTCTACATGCAAATCTAACATGAAGTTAATAAGCGCTCGCTCTAACCTTGCCCCTAGACCTTTGTAAAATACAAAACGACTCCCTGTTACTTTTCCCGCGCGCTCAAAATCTAAAATATCTAATTCTGTTGCAATATCCCAGTGAGGTTTTGGTTCAAAATCAAATTGACGAACTTCTCCCCACTGACGAACCTCTACATTATCATCTTCACTTTCCCCAACTGGTACACTTTCATGAGGGATATTTGGAATAGATAATAAAAGATTTTCTAGTGCCTCTTCTACCGTTCTTAATTCTTCATCTAATACTTTAATTCGGTCGCCTACTTCTCTCATTTCTGTAATGAGATGATCAGCATCCTGTTTTTCTCGTTTTAATACCGCTACTTGTTGAGACACTTCATTTCGTTTGCTTTTTAATTCTTCTGTTTGAGCAATAAGCTCTCTTCGTTTTAGATCCAGTTCTTCAAATTGATCTAAATCAGCTAAATCTTCTCCTCTAAACTTCATCTTTTCCTTTACTTCAGTAAAATTAGCACGTAAAAATTTTAAATCTAACATGTGCTCATACCTCCTTAAATATATTGTAAGGGCAAATAAAAAAACCCTCATCCCTATAAAATAGGGACGAGAGTTTACCCGCGTTGCCACCCTACTTGAAAGCAATCATAGATTGCTTCCCAGCTTATCATGATAACGGTTGTCCACCGAAATTGCCTACTAAACAATATTAGTTATTCAGCAACTTGCTCGAGGATGGATTCACAAGTCCTCACCGTCGATTCCCACCAACCATCGACTCTCTAAAGGAAAGGTTTCTTGTTACTAGTTCCTCTCATCGCTTTGTATATAGTTCAATCATACATAATTTACTATAAGTTTTTACAAGATGCAAACGTTTTATGCCTGAGTCTCTTTAATCATATGAACAAAATATTGAGCCATTCGATGGTCTTCTGTTAGTTCAGGATGGAAGGAACAACCTAAGAACTGACCTTGTCTTGCTGCGACAATACGGCCATTATGTTCTGATAGAACCTCTACATCTTCACCGACACTTACGATATGAGGCGCACGTATAAACACGCCAATAAAATCCTCTGCGACTCCAGTAATAGAGAGCTTTGCTTCAAAACTTTCTCGTTGACGCCCAAAGGAATTCCGTTCTACCGTAATATCCATCACACCTAAATGGGGTTCTTCATATCCGACAATATGATTAGCTAATAAAATAAGACCTGCACATGTTCCGAACATTGGCTTTCCAGAAGCAGCAAAATCACGCAATGGCTGCATGAAATGGTACTTATCAATAAGGCGGCGCATTGTTGTGCTTTCTCCACCTGGTAGAATTAAGCCGTCAATCTCCTCTAACTGCTCTACCTTTTTAATAATAACAGCCTCTGCCCCTGAAGCTTCTATAGCCTGTACATGTTCACGGACAGCACCTTGTAATCCAAGAACTCCTACCTTCACCATGTGTACAACCCTCTCAATTACCAGCCGCGCTCTTGCATACGGTTTTCTGGAAGTAACGTTGAAATTTCGATTCCTTTCATCGCTGTTCCTAATCCTTTAGAAAGCTGAGCAATTAATTGGTAATCTTCATAATGTGTTGTTGCTTCTACAATTGCACGGGCAAATTTAGCAGGGTTTTCTGATTTAAAGATACCAGAACCTACGAATACTCCGTCAGCTCCTAATTGCATCATTAAAGCAGCATCTGCTGGTGTTGCCACACCGCCTGCTGCAAAGTTTACAACTGGCAAACGACCTTCACGTTTAATTTGCAATAAAATTTCATAAGGAGCCCCTAACAATTTTGCTTCCGTCATGATTTCATCTTCACTCATGTTAATCAACTTGCGTACTTGAGCGTTCACTTTGCGCATGTGTCGAACAGCTTCTACGATATTCCCTGTTCCAGGCTCACCTTTTGTACGAAGCATTGATGCACCTTCTCCGATACGACGTGCTGCTTCGCCTAAATCACGGCATCCGCACACAAACGGTACAGTGAAAGCATTTTTGTTTAAGTGATATTCTTCATCAGCTGGCGTTAATACTTCACTCTCATCAATATAATCCACACCAAGTGCTTCTAACACACGTGCTTCCACAATATGTCCAATACGCGCTTTAGCCATAACTGGAATCGAAACCGCGTTCATTACCTCTTCCACAATTGTTGGATCTGCCATGCGCGCAACGCCACCTGCTGCACGAATATCAGCAGGAACACGCTCTAATGCCATAACTGCAACTGCGCCCGCTTCTTCTGCAATTTTCGCTTGCTCTGCATTTACAACATCCATGATGACGCCGCCCTTTTGCATTTCCGCCATTCCACGTTTAACACGATCAGTACCTGTATTCATTCTTGTACTCCCCCCATTGATGTGTATTACATGAGTGAATATTTCACTCTATTATGTTTCCATTTTTTTATTTTACCTTATTTTTCAGAATAAAGCATATAAAAAATCGTTTTCATATGTTCAATTTACTCTTATCTTGTTTAATCTCGTTTTTTATATTCTTTTTCTAAGAAAAATATTAAAAAAAGACTAAACCAATTTGTTGTTGGTTTAGTCTTTTCATCTATTTTTCCAGTGATCATGCCACAAGAAAAAATCCGCATACCTACTCGTTTTCTTTACTCAATCTAAAATATTTTAAAACCAGCCTTTAACTGTGTCCGCTGCACTTGTCCAAATATCCCCAAAGAATCCACCGATGCCACGTAAAGAAAGAATAAACCAGTTTGCTTTTTCAACCGCGTCTTTTGTTACAAGATTGACTGTAGCTGCTTTTTCTCCTTCTTTTGTTAAAAAGCCGAGCTGATCGTCACCTTTATACGTAACACCTACTACCCCTACTTTTTGTCCTTCTTTTACAGGTGCAGCCAGCCTTCCTTTTTCATCAAGTGATTTCTCGTTCAACTCAATATAAGGACTATACTCTTTTTGTTCCCCGCGCTTTACTAGTACTTCTAGCGGTTTATCTGTATAAACTTCTACCTCTTTTTCTTTCCCTTTTACAACGGAAAGATCGCTCTGCTTCTTAAATGTATGATGAGCAGGTAAAATTTCTTCTACTGTGTAATTACTGAAAGCATAATCCAATAATTTTCTTGTTTCTTCAAATCGTGCTTTAAACGATTTAACACCGTTTGATTTAGCATTCATGACAACGGTAATATAACGGACTCCATTTCGTTCAGCCGTTCCGGTAAAACAATATCCAGCAAAATCTGTATGGCCTGTCTTAAGTCCATCTACTCCCTCGTAACCAAATACGAGTCCTGGAAGCATCCAGTTCCAGTTGTCCATTTGAATCTCATGATCCGTTCCTTCTCTGAACACCTTTTTTGGAATTTTAGCGGTTTCCAGCACTTCCGGGAAATCGTTAACTAAATGGTAAGCTAACGTAGCCGTAGCTCTAGCGGATAATAAGTTCTCCGCATTAGCATCTGTTCCGTTTGGATGCATCCCTTTTAATAAAGTATTCGTTAACCCTGTAGAGTTCACAAATTGATAATCTTCTAACCCAAGCTCTTCTGCTTTTTGGTTCATCATTTTAACAAAGTTTGATTCAGAACCTGCTAACACTTCGGCAATTGCAATTGTAGCACCGTTTGCCGAATAAATTGCCATCGCCTCATAAAGCTCTTTTACATTGTATTTTCCATCTTTTAAGAGTGGAACATTAGATAAACTTCGATCTTGAGAAATTTGGTATACGTAATCACTAATCGTATGTTCTTGGTCCCAACTTACTCTTTTTTCACTAATGGCTTCTAACAAGAGGTATTCGGTCATCATTTTTGTCATGCTGGCAATTCCTAAAACGGTATCCGCATTTTTCTCAAAAATAATTTTTCCTGTTGTCGCCTCTACTAATATAGCAGCGTCTGATTCAATATTTAAGAAATTTTCCTCGGCCTGTGCATGCGAAGCGCTAGTCAACAAACTCATAAACAGAATTGTTGATAAGACACTAAAGACCAAAAGTTTACGTAACTGATTCTTCACTCCTAAACCCTCCACAATTAGACTCACATAAAGGCTATTTTAACATATAGCCATCTAAAAAAATAGATAAATAAGTATTGTTCCTATTTGCAAAACACTCAATAAAACAGCTTGCTAACTAGTACAAATTCACGTAAATCAAATAAAAAAGCACCTCTATACATAGGCAATAGTATAAAGGTGCTCTTTATTAAATCTTAGCTCATAGAATAGTTTGGTGATTCTTTCGTAATTTGTACATCGTGCGGATGGCTTTCTCTTAATCCTGCACCGGTCATACGAATGAATTGAGCATGTTCTCTTAACTCGTTTAAATTACGTGTACCGCAGTAACCCATTCCTGACTTTAAACCGCCAATTAATTGATAAATCGTATCAACTAAAGGACCTTTGTAAGGGACACGACCTTCAATCCCTTCTGGGACAAACTTCTTATTATCTTCTTGGAAATAACGATCTTTACTTCCTTGTTCCATTGCTCCGACAGAACCCATTCCTCGATAAACTTTAAAACGTCTTCCTTGGAAAATTTCTGTTTCACCTGGGCTTTCTGTTGTACCAGCAAGTAAACTTCCTAACATGACCACATGACCACCTGCTGCCAATGCCTTTACGATATCGCCTGAGTATTTAATTCCACCATCCGCAATAATAGGAACACCGTGTTTTCTTGCTTCTGTCGCACAATCGTAAATGGCTGTAATTTGAGGAACTCCCACTCCTGCTACAACACGAGTTGTACAAATTGATCCAGGTCCAATTCCAACCTTGACCACATTAGCACCAGCTTCGATTAAAGCCTTTGTCCCTTCACCCGTCGCTACATTCCCTGCAATAATGTTTAAGTTAGGGTATAGGTCACGAATATTGCGAACCGCATCTAGCACACCTTGAGAATGGCCATGCGCTGTATCAATAACAATTACATCTACACCGGCATTGACTAGCTTTTCTGTTCGAACTAATGTATCCTTCGTAACGCCTACTGCCGCCCCGACTAAAAGACGACCTTGCTTGTCTTTAGCAGAGTGAGGGAACTCAATGACTTTTTCAATGTCTTTAATTGTAATTAATCCTTTTAGAACCCCTTGCTCATCGACTAATGGAAGCTTTTCGATTTTATGTTTTTGGAGGATTTTTTCAGCTTCATCTAAAGTTGTACCAACAGGTGCTGTAACAAGATGTTCTTTCGTCATAACATCTGAAATAAGAATTGAATAGTCTTGCACAAAACGCAAATCGCGATTGGTTAAAATGCCGACTAGCTTCTGTTCTTGTTCATTGTTTACAATCGGCACACCTGAAATACGATACTTACCCATAAGATGCTCTGCATCAAACACTTGATGTTGAGGAGTTAAAAAGAAAGGATCTGTAATAACGCCGCTTTCTGAGCGCTTTACCTTGTCTACTTGCTCTACTTGCTGTTCAATGGACATATTCTTATGAATAATACCTAGTCCACCTTGTCTCGCCATTGAAATTGCCATTTCAGCTTCAGTGACCGTATCCATCCCTGCACTAATTAATGGGACATTTAATTTAAGTGTTTCTGTCAAACGAACGCTTAAATCAACATCCTTTGGCAATACTTCTGATTTAGCAGGAACTAACAATACATCATCAAATGTTAAACCTTCTTTTACAAATTTACTTTCCCACATCATATAATCCTCCTCTAGGCGACAAAATATTATTAGTAGATTAACAATTGAGCTATCTGTATGTCAATAAACCTTCAATAATTTAGATAATTCAAAAAACAAAGAGGTGTATTTATTTGTTTAATTTTGGTGAAACAAAAGACCGTTTCTCAATTTTTTATTCTGCTCCCTATACACAGAAATATTTATACTCTTGTTATAAATACCGCTCTATACACGAAGCAGAACGAAAAAGTTTTGAGAATTGTTACCCCTTTATCTATTATTTAGAGCACAGTCAAAATTATTACAAAGTAGCGTCTCAAGCCCCTTTTTCTATTAAACCAATGTTGCTATTTTACGGCATGACTCAATTACTAAAAGCTTGTTTATTGACCGTAGACCCTGAGTATCCACACAGCACATCTGTTCTTGCACATGGGGTATCTACTCGTAAACGGAAGAAACAAAGTTACGAATTTCTAGATGATGAAGTAAAAATTCAAAAGCATGGATTATTTTCACATATTAGCAATATTATGTTTCACGTGGAACAATCTGAAGGGAATAAATACTCCATGGTTTATCTGTTAAGTCTCATCCCTGAACTTTCCTCTTTATTTCAGGAGTGTATAGCCTCACCCACCTGTGTCAAAATCAGCACTACAAACGATGATACTTTTCAGTTTCCTTCTCTCCTGTTAGATCGGTATCATATGGGTCAGGAGCGGTTTTGTACTTATTTATTAGAGAAAACAAAGCTACCTTTCCATTATCAAGGCATGACAGATAATTCGCTCGTTTTTCAATTACAACAAAAGATAAACATCACATGTTGTTCACCGTTAATGTTTAATTTTTATTCCAAGGAGTTCTTTTTTCCACTTGAAAGAGAACATAATCATTTTTTTCCTGAAATTTTAAGTCACTATCTTCTCTTATATAATTTAAGTATGATTTCTCGTTATGAAACTGAATGGTGGTATGAACTTTTACACACGTATTCTTCCAATGATTTTTCCTTTATTTCCAACTTTCTTTCCGTTTCTGCAGAGAAAATCCCTTTTCTTGTTTATAGTTTTTTACAATACAAAAAAGGCTAGTCAATCGACTAGCCTTTCGCGTTGCCTGGCAATGTCCTACTCTCACAGGGGGAGACCCCCAACTACCATCGGCGCTGAAGAGCTTAACTTCCGTGTTCGGCATGGGAACGGGTGTGACCTCTTCGCCATCATCACCAGACAATATGAAGGTTATTCCTTCAAAACTAGATAACTGCAGCTGAGAAAAGCACGTTGTGCTTTAAAATTGGTTAAGTCCTCGATCGATTAGTATCAGTCAGCTCCACACGTCGCCGTGCTTCCACCTCTGACCTATCAACCTGATCATCTTTCAGGGATCTTACTAGCTTGACGCTATGGGAAATCTCATCTTGAGGGGGGCTTCATGCTTAGATGCTTTCAGCACTTATCCCGTCCGCACATAGCTACCCAGCGATGCCTTTGGCAAGACAACTGGTACACCAGCGGTGCGTCCATCCCGGTCCTCTCGTACTAAGGACAGCTCCTCTCAAATTTCCTGCGCCCGCGACGGATAGGGACCGAACTGTCTCACGACGTTCTGAACCCAGCTCGCGTACCGCTTTAATGGGCGAACAGCCCAACCCTTGGGACCGACTACAGCCCCAGGATGCGATGAGCCGACATCGAGGTGCCAAACCTCCCCGTCGATGTGGACTCTTGGGGGAGATAAGCCTGTTATCCCCGGGGTAGCTTTTATCCGTTGAGCGATGGCCCTTCCATGCGGAACCACCGGATCACTAAGCCCGACTTTCGTCCCTGCTCGACTTGTAGGTCTCGCAGTCAAGCTCCCTTGTGCCTTTACACTCTACGAATGATTTCCAACCATTCTGAGGGAACCTTTGGGCGCCTCCGTTACATTTTAGGAGGCGACCGCCCCAGTCAAACTGCCCACCTGACACTGTCTCCCACCCCGATGAGGGGTGCGGGTTAGAATTTCAATACAGCCAGGGTAGTATCCCACCGATGCCTCCACCGAAGCTGGCGCTCCGGCTTCCAAGGCTCCTACCTATCCTGTACAAGCTGTACCAAAATGCAATATCAGGCTACAGTAAAGCTCCACGGGGTCTTTCCGTCCTGTCGCGGGTAACCTGCATCTTCACAGGTACTATAATTTCACCGAGTCTCTCGTTGAGACAGTGCCCAGATCGTTACACCTTTCGTGCGGGTCGGAACTTACCCGACAAGGAATTTCGCTACCTTAGGACCGTTATAGTTACGGCCGCCGTTTACTGGGGCTTCGGTTCAAAGCTTCGCTTGCGCTAACCTCTCCCCTTAACCTTCCAGCACCGGGCAGGTGTCAGCCCCTATACTTCGCCTTACGGCTTCGCAGAGACCTGTGTTTTTGCTAAACAGTCGCCTGGGCCTATTCACTGCGGCTCTCTCGGGCTTGCACCCTATCAGAGCACCCCTTCTCCCGAAGTTACGGGGTCATTTTGCCGAGTTCCTTAACGAGAGTTCTCTCGAACACCTTAGGATTCTCTCCTCGCCTACCTGTGTCGGTTTGCGGTACGGGTACCTCCCACCTCGCTAGAGGCTTTTCTTGGCAGCGTGAAATCAGGAACTTCGGTACTTTATTTCCCTCGCCATCACAGCTCAACCTTACGAGAAGCGGATTTGCCTACTTCTCAGCCTTACTGCTTGGACGCGCATATCCAACAGCGCGCTTACCCTATCCTTCTGCGTCCCCCCATTGCTCAAACGGTGGGGAGGTAGTACAGGAATATCAACCTGTTATCCATCGCCTACGCCTTTCGGCCTCGGCTTAGGTCCCGACTAACCCTGAGCGGACGAGCCTTCCTCAGGAAACCTTAGGCATACGGTGGATGGGATTCTCACCCATCTTTCGCTACTCATACCGGCATTCTCACTTCTAAGCGCTCCACCAGTCCTTCCGGTCTGACTTCACCGCCCTTAGAACGCTCTCCTACCACGGACATCGTAGATGTCCATCCACAGCTTCGGTGATACGTTTAGCCCCGGTACATTTTCGGCGCAGAGTCACTCGACCAGTGAGCTATTACGCACTCTTTAAATGGTGGCTGCTTCTAAGCCAACATCCTGGTTGTCTAAGCAACTCCACATCCTTTTCCACTTAACGTATACTTTGGGACCTTAGCTGGTGGTCTGGGCTGTTTCCCTCTTGACTACGGATCTTATCACTCGCAGTCTGACTCCCAAGAATAAGTCTTCGGCATTCGGAGTTTGACTGAATTCGGTAACCCGTTGGGGGCCCCTAGTCCAATCAGTGCTCTACCTCCGAGACTCTTATCTTGAGGCTAGCCCTAAAGCTATTTCGGAGAGAACCAGCTATCTCCAGGTTCGATTGGAATTTCTCCGCTACCCACACCTCATCCCCGCACTTTTCAACGTGCGTGGGTTCGGGCCTCCATTCAGTGTTACCTGAACTTCACCCTGGACATGGGTAGATCACCTGGTTTCGGGTCTACGACCACATACTCATTCGCCCTATTCAGACTCGCTTTCGCTGCGGCTCCGTCTCTTCAACTTAACCTTGCATGGGATCGTAACTCGCCGGTTCATTCTACAAAAGGCACGCCATCACCCGTTAACGGGCTCTGACTACTTGTAGGCACACGGTTTCAGGATCTCTTTCACTCCCCTTCCGGGGTGCTTTTCACCTTTCCCTCACGGTACTGGTTCACTATCGGTCACTAGGGAGTATTTAGCCTTGGGAGATGGTCCTCCCAGCTTCCGACGGGATTTCTCGTGTCCCGCCGTACTCAGGATCCACTCAAGAGGGAACGAAGTTTCAACTACAGGGTTGTTACCTTCTTCGACGGGCCTTTCCAGGCCTCTTCATCTACTTCGTTCCTTTGTAACTCCGTATAGAGTGTCCTACAACCCCAAGAGGCAAGCCTCTTGGTTTGGGCTAATTCCGTTTCGCTCGCCGCTACTCAGGAAATCGCAATTGCTTTCTCTTCCTCCGGGTACTTAGATGTTTCAGTTCCCCGGGTCTGCCTTCCATACCCTATGTATTCAGGTAAAGATACTGTTCCATTACGAACAGTGGGTTTCCCCATTCGGAAATCTCCGGATCAAAGCTCACTTACAGCTCCCCGAAGCATATCGGTGTTAGTCCCGTCCTTCATCGGCTCCTAGTGCCAAGGCATTCACCGTGCGCCCTTTCTAACTTAACCATTCGCCTTACGGCTACATGTTTCTTACATTAGAAAAGCTTTCACTTTCCTCAGCTATTACTGTTATCTAGTTTTCAAAGAACAATCATTGGTGGAGCCTAGCGGGATCGAACCGCTGACCTCCTGCGTGCAAGGCAGGCGCTCTCCCAGCTGAGCTAAGGCCCCAATATAAAAGTGGTATGGTGGGCCTAAATGGACTCGAACCATCGACCTCACGCTTATCAGGCGTGCGCTCTAACCAGCTGAGCTATAGGCCCATACCATAAGAAAAGAGAATGAAATTCTCTCAAAACTGAACAAAACGTTTTTCGTCAACGATTCTTGTAAAAATCCTTAGAAAGGAGGTGATCCAGCCGCACCTTCCGATACGGCTACCTTGTTACGACTTCACCCCAATCATCTACCCCACCTTAGGCGGCTGGCTCCTTACGGTTACCTCACCGACTTCGGGTGTTGCAAACTCTCGTGGTGTGACGGGCGGTGTGTACAAGGCCCGGGAACGTATTCACCGCGGCATGCTGATCCGCGATTACTAGCGATTCCGGCTTCATGCAGGCGAGTTGCAGCCTGCAATCCGAACTGAGAACGGTTTTATGAGATTAGCTCCACCTCGCGGTCTCGCGACTCTTTGTACCGTCCATTGTAGCACGTGTGTAGCCCAGGTCATAAGGGGCATGATGATTTGACGTCATCCCCACCTTCCTCCGGTTTGTCACCGGCAGTCACCTTAGAGTGCCCAACTGAATGCTGGCAACTAAGATCAAGGGTTGCGCTCGTTGCGGGACTTAACCCAACATCTCACGACACGAGCTGACGACAACCATGCACCACCTGTCACTCTGTCCCCCGAAGGGGAACGCTCTATCTCTAGAGTTGTCAGAGGATGTCAAGACCTGGTAAGGTTCTTCGCGTTGCTTCGAATTAAACCACATGCTCCACCGCTTGTGCGGGCCCCCGTCAATTCCTTTGAGTTTCAGCCTTGCGGCCGTACTCCCCAGGCGGAGTGCTTAATGCGTTAGCTGCAGCACTAAGGGGCGGAAACCCCCTAACACTTAGCACTCATCGTTTACGGCGTGGACTACCAGGGTATCTAATCCTGTTTGCTCCCCACGCTTTCGCGCCTCAGCGTCAGTTACAGACCAGAAAGCCGCCTTCGCCACTGGTGTTCCTCCACATCTCTACGCATTTCACCGCTACACGTGGAATTCCGCTTTCCTCTTCTGCACTCAAGTTCCCCAGTTTCCAATGACCCTCCACGGTTGAGCCGTGGGCTTTCACATCAGACTTAAGGAACCGCCTGCGCGCGCTTTACGCCCAATAATTCCGGACAACGCTTGCCACCTACGTATTACCGCGGCTGCTGGCACGTAGTTAGCCGTGGCTTTCTGGTTAGGTACCGTCAAGGTACCAGCAGTTACTCTGGTACTTGTTCTTCCCTAACAACAGAGCTTTACGACCCGAAGGCCTTCATCGCTCACGCGGCGTTGCTCCGTCAGACTTTCGTCCATTGCGGAAGATTCCCTACTGCTGCCTCCCGTAGGAGTCTGGGCCGTGTCTCAGTCCCAGTGTGGCCGATCACCCTCTCAGGTCGGCTACGCATCGTCGCCTTGGTGAGCCGTTACCTCACCAACTAGCTAATGCGCCGCGGGCCCATCTGTAAGTGATAGCCGAAACCATCTTTCAACCAAGGACCATGTGGTCCTCGGTGTTATCCGGTATTAGCTCCGGTTTCCCGAAGTTATCCCAGTCTTACAGGCAGGTTGCCCACGTGTTACTCACCCGTCCGCCGCTGACTTCAGGGAGCAAGCTCCCATCTGTCCGCTCGACTTGCATGTATTAGGCACGCCGCCAGCGTTCGTCCTGAGCCAGGATCAAACTCTCCGAAGAAATGTTTGACTTGCTCATAAAATAAAAATTAAACGTTGACGTTTTATTGTTTTGTTCAGTTTTCAAAGAACTTTTATTCTCTCAAAAGTAACTATTACATAATATCATAATCACCTTTTCACTGTCAACACTTTTTTTATTCTCGTTAGAATGTTATGTGTGTGTCAGCTGTGAACTTTTAATATCTTATCATAGCTTGAAATAGATTGCAATGATTTTTTCATTAAAAAAAACCATGAAAAAATCATGGTTTTTTTATAATACTTCATCAATATATAAATCTACATGCTGAGATAAGTTAATAAACTCATTATCTTCTTCCATTCTAACTAAAGGTCTAATTGGATTTTGAGGATTAATAAAAACAATCTCACCCGTTTTATTATTTGTTAACCTTACCTTAGTTCCAACAGAAAAATTACTTATTGCTTGAACTAGTGTATCTATATATTTAATATCAAATTTCCCAAAGCTCTCTTGAATCATTTCTTCCAATACCTTGAATGGTGATTGCTTTCTTCGATATACCCGTTCAGAAGTCATCGCATGATAAACATCAGAGACGGCTATAATTTGACTGAAGCTATGAATTTTTGTTTGGTCACTCCCTAAAGGATAACCACTTCCATCTAAGCGTTCATGGTGCTGTAAAACAGCTAGTTTGCTTTCGGGGTTTAAAGTTGAAACATTTTTAATCATTTGATAGCTATAAATAGGATGTCGCTTAATTTCCTCATATTCCTCTGGAAGAAGCGTCCCTTTCTTTAAAATGATACTAGGATTAATTTTACTCATCCCGCTATCGATTAAAAAACCAGCTATAGCTAATTGGATACAATCACCTTTAGGCAACCCCACTTGCTTGCCAATAAAATGGGCAATTAAACTGACAGCTACCGGATGTTGGTACATATACTCTTCTTTTGTACTAAAGTGATGAAGCATAAATATATGCTGAGGATTTTCATTCACAAGCTCTAAAAGTGGAAGTAGTAATTCACGAACTTCATTAATCTGAACAACAGATCCCCGCTCCCAATTTAAATACATCTTCTTATATTCTTGAATTGCCTCTAAATAAAAGGAAGTGAAGGACGATCCCTTTTCCACTTCTAATGCAGACTCTCTCTGAAATGCATTGCTGCTTTCTTCCTCAGGATTTAGATTCACTTGTACTTTGACATCATTTATGAGATAAGCCTGTAATACTCTAATTAGTTCACCAGTCAGCATACTGTTTCTGCGGATAATAACCTGGTCGTGATTCACAATCACATCTTCTAGCAATCTATATCCTTCATGTAGTTGATTCACTGGCACCTTCAATGCTAGTCCTCCAAAAGTGAAATTTATGACATTAGTCCTTTGTTTTATTTTACCAAAGGGTCTTGTAGAACGCTAATTCATTTTTTTCGTCTACATGTAATGAGTTTTCCTACTAATTACAGCAAAAAAACCCTATCACGTCATTCTGCAGTTTCACAGGATAAACATGACAGGGCTTTATAGAAAACCATGTTCTCAGCTAATGATGTCGCTTTTACTCTTCTGTTACATCTTCTGTTTCGTTCTCTTCCGCTTCCAATTCATCGCCATCTTCTAAATCTTCTGGCTGTACTTTTGTCACGGTCGATACATATTCATTATCTCCTAATCGAATAACCTTAACACCTTGCGTGTTACGTCCCATTTGAGAGATATCTTGCGAAGAAATTCGAATCAGTACTCCGTCCACTGTAATCACCATAATATCATCTTCTAGCGTAACAGATTTTAATGCTACTACCGTTCCGTTCTTTTCAGTGATATTACACGTTTTCAGCCCTTTACCTCCTCGAGACTGCAAACGGTACTCAGTTGTTGGTGTCCGTTTTCCGTATCCATTTCTTGTCACAATTAAAATATCTTCTTGTTCTTCTGAAATTTCCATACCGATAACTTCATCATCATCATCAAGGGTAATTCCTTTAACCCCTGTCGCCGTACGTCCCATCGCACGCACATCCGTTTCAGCAAATCGAATAAGCATTCCTTGTTGCGTACCGATAATGACATCTTTCGTTCCATCTGTCATTCGAACAGAGATGAGTTCATCATCTTCTTTTAACCCAACTGCAATAAGGCCACTTGTACGGATATTTTCAAACGAAGATAAGGTCGTTCTTTTTGAGATACCTTTTTTAGTCGTAAAGAACAGATACGATTCTTCATCAAACACTTCAACCGGTATAATCGCATTAACCCACTCGCCTTTTTCGACCCCAAGCAAGTTAACAATAGGAAGTCCTTTAGCTGTTCGGCTATACTCTGGGATTTCGTATCCTTTTGTACGGTATACTTTCCCTTTATTCGTAAAGAATAGAATTGTATCATGCGTGGAAGTTGTCAATAAATGTTCGACAAAGTCATCTTCATTCATATTCATCCCCTGTATTCCTCTTCCACCGCGTTTTTGATTACGGTAAGTCGATACAGGCAGACGTTTAATATACCCGTTATGTGTCAACGTAATGACAATATTTTGACGAGGAATTAAGTCTTCGTCTTCGATCGTCTCTATTCCACCAAGAACGATTTCTGTTCTTCTTTCGTCATTGAATCGCTCTTTCACTTCTTGTAATTCCTGACGAATGATTTCTAATACTTTTTCTTGATCAGCCAAAATCGCCTTTAACTCAGAAATTAGTGCCAGTAAGGATTGATACTCACCCTCAATCTTCTCACGTTCTAATCCCGTTAAACGTTGAAGTCGCATATCTAAAATCGCCTGGGCTTGTTTTTCGGATAGAGAGAACTGCGTCATTAATCCTTCTTTTGCTATCTCTGTCGTTTGCGAGCTGCGAATTAAGGAAATAACTTCGTCAAGATGATCCAATGCAATGCGCAACCCTTCTAAAATATGCGCTCTTGCCTCAGCTTTTCTTAACTCAAATTCTGTTCGTCTACGAATAACAATAATCTGGTGATCTAAGTAATATTTTAAACATTCCTTCAAGTTCAACACTTTTGGCTGCCCTTCTACAAGTGCCAACATGTTAATCCCAAAGCTTGTTTGAAGAGCTGTCTGCTTATAAAGGTTATTAAGCAAGACATTGGCATTCGCATCACGTCGAACTTCAATAACGATTCTCATCCCATTACGATCAGATTCATCACGTAAATCGGTAATTCCATCAATTTTCTTATCACGTACAAGTTCGGCAATCTTTTCGATTAATTTCGCCTTGTTGACTTGATAAGGGAGTTCTTTAACAAGAATAACTTGTTTTCCATTGCTCTTCTCTTCAATTTCAACTTTTGCTCTTAACGTAATAGAGCCTCTTCCCGTTTCATAGGCTTTTCGAATTCCGCTTCTACCGAGAATTTGTCCCGCTGTCGGGAAATCAGGACCTGGAATGTATTCCATGAGCTCAGCAATCGTTAAATCTGGATTGTGACTAAGTGCCAATACCCCGTCAATAACCTCTCCCAATTGATGAGGAGGAATATTGGTCGCCATCCCTACCGCAATTCCAGAAGAACCGTTTACAAGTAAATTAGGGAATCTCGCTGGAAGGACAACAGGTTCCTTCTCGGATCCATCATAGTTATCTTGATAGTCAATCGTATCTTTATTAATGTCACGCAAAATTTCCATTGAAATTTTAGACATTCTAGCCTCTGTGTAACGCATTGCTGCTGCTGCATCTCCGTCCACAGAACCAAAATTCCCATGCCCGTCTACGAGCATATTGCGATAACTGAAATCTTGTGCCATCCGTACCATCGTATCGTAAACAGCTGAATCTCCATGCGGATGGTACTTACCGATAACTTCCCCAACGATACGGGCTGATTTTTTATATGGTTTATCCGCAGTCATTCCAAGGTCGTTCATTGCATATAAAATACGTCGGTGTACTGGTTTCAACCCATCGCGTACATCCGGTAAAGCCCTCGAAACAATAACACTCATTGCATAATCTAAAAATGAGGACTTCATTTCCTGACTAATGTTAATCTCTTTGATTTGAGAATTGTTTTTTTCTTCCATATGGGAGAACCTCCTTTACGAAGTTCATTTTAGAATAGGTTAAATAACCGATGATGAACTCATATATGTAAAGACAGGATAGAGTTTTTCTATCCTGCATTTATCTTAAATATCTAGATTTTTTACATACTTCGCATTTTCTTCAATGAAGTTTCTTCTTGGTTCCACTTTATCGCCCATCAAAATCTCAAATGTTTCATCCGCTTCAATGGCATCTTGTAAATTGACTTGAAGCAATGTACGCGTCTCGGGATCCATTGTTGTTTCCCATAACTGCCCAGGGTTCATTTCCCCTAGACCTTTGTAACGCTGAATACCAGGTTTCGGATTATCTCCAAAACTCTTTAAGATTTCTTCTAATTGGCGGTCATTATAAGCATACTCTACTCGCTTACCTTGGGAGATTTTATATAACGGAGGCTGTGCAATATAAATATAGCCATGCTCGATAATCTCTCTCATATAGCGGTAGAAGAACGTGAGTAGCAACGTACGAATATGGGCGCCATCTACGTCTGCATCTGTCATAATAACAACTTTATGATAGCGAGCTTTACTAATATCAAAGTCCTCACCAATCCCCGTACCAAGTGCTGTAATAATAGCACGCACCTCATTGTTAGAGAGAATCTTATCCAATCTCGCCTTTTCTACGTTAATAATTTTTCCGCGAAGAGGAAGGATTGCCTGAAAGTGACGATCACGTCCCTGTTTAGCAGAACCACCGGCAGAGTCTCCCTCTACTACATACAATTCACTGATAGAAGGATCTTTCGAGGAACAGTCGGCTAACTTACCAGGTAAATTAGAGATTTCCAGCGCGCTTTTACGACGAGTTAGTTCCCTCGCTTTTTTAGCGGCCATCCTAGCTCTTGCTGCCATAGTTCCCTTGTCAATGATTTTTCTTGCTACTGAAGGGTTCTCTAACAAGAATTGTTCGAACTTCTCAGCAAATACTGAATCAGTAATCGTTCTTGCTTCACTATTTCCTAATTTCGTTTTTGTTTGCCCTTCAAATTGAGGGTCTGGATGTTTGATAGAGATAATGGCTGTTAATCCTTCGCGCACATCTTCTCCTGTCAAATTCGCATCATTTTCTTTGAATATATTATGCTTACGGGCATAATCATTGATTACACGCGTCAAAGCCGTTTTAAACCCTGCTTCATGAGTTCCGCCTTCATACGTATGAATGTTATTAGCAAAAGAGTAAATATTACTTGTGTAGCTGTCGTTATATTGGAGGGAAATTTCTACAGAAATATGATCCTTTTCCCCCTCCATATAAATCGGCTCTTCGTGCACGACTTCTTTAGAGCGGTTTAAATGCTCAACATAAGATTTAATACCGCCTTCGTAATAATACTCATTTCTCTTATCTTCTACTCGCTTATCTTCAATCGAAATTTTAATGCCTTTATTCAAAAAGGCTAATTCTCGCAAGCGATTTGCCAAAATATCATATTCATACTCTAATGTTTCAGTAAAAATTTCGCTATCTGGCTTAAAATGAACTCTTGTTCCAGTTTTTTCTGTTTCGCCAATAATTTTTAAATCTTCGCAAGGAACACCACGTTCAAACTTCTGATAATGAAGGTGGCCATCTCGCTCAACGTATACTTCTAAGAAGGTCGACAATGCGTTTACAACGGAAGCACCTACTCCGTGCAATCCTCCGGAGACTTTATAACCGCCTCCACCAAATTTACCGCCCGCATGAAGAACAGTCATGATAACTTCTACCGCAGGTCGTCCCATTTTTTCGTGTATACCTACAGGAATACCGCGACCGTTATCCCTTACCGTAATGCTGTTATCTTCCTCAACCGTTACGTTAATTTCATCGCAGTAACCAGCCAATGCTTCGTCAATACTATTATCAACAATTTCCCACACTAGATGATGCAAACCTTTTGAACTGGTTGAACCAATGTACATACCAGGACGTTTCCGGACTGCTTCTAAGCCTTCTAATACTTGAATTTGATCCGCTTCATAAGATGGATTCTGTATTTCTTTTTGGTCCATTGCCACCCGTATCACCTACACTTTTTATTAAAAACTACTTAAACAGTGATTATCTTTTCTGAAATGTATCTAATCTCTTTTTTAACGTCTGTGAAGCAAGAGGAGAAGAGTAAATTGTATGGTTTGTGACTACAAATGATTTGATATGATCAACATCTGTATCTTTTGATAGGGAAAAGGAGGATTGATTTTCAGCAGGTGTTAAAAGGACATCTTTATCTAGAATAGCAACGATATCCTTCCCCTTGACAACAACATCTTCCCCAATATAAATCAGCACAGTTCCACCTCATTTAACCTTTTTAATTTCTCCTGAGACCACTTTGTAAGTGGCTGCCTGCTTTAATGTATCATGGTCAATACCATCGATGCTCGTTGTTGTCACAAACGTTTGGACTTTACCTTGAATTGTGTTCAGCAAATGAGATTGACGGTAGTCATCTAGTTCCGATAAGACATCATCCAGCAGCAAAATAGGATATTCGCCGATTTCTGAATGAATCAACTCGATTTCAGCCAACTTCAGCGATAACGCTGTTGTACGCTGTTGTCCTTGGGAGCCGAATGTTTGCACATCTTTCTCGTTTACATAAAACAGCAAATCATCGCGATGCGGACCTGCAAGGGTTACGCCTCGATCAATTTCTCTATTCTTAATTTTATCAAATTTTTCGAGATATGCTTCTATCATTTTCGACAAATCTTCATTTTCTGATACATCAATCGAGTTTTTATACTCAATTTTTAATGTTTCAAGTCCTCTACTAATCCCTTTGTGGATTGGTTCTGCCCATTTTTGAAGCAATTGCAGGAACTCAAATCGCTTTTTTAAAATTCTAGCGGCCGCTTCACTTAACTGCATCGTAAGAACGTCCAAAAGCGCTTGATCAGATTGCTTTTTGATTTGAAGCTGTTTTAAATATTGATTGCGTTGCTGCAAAATCTTTTGGTATCGGGTCAAATCGTGCATATACACAGGAGAAACTTGCCCAATCTCCATATCAATGAACCGTCTCCTAACTTGCGGATTGCCTTTTACCAAGTTTAAATCTTCAGGGGCAAACATTACCGTATTCATAGCCCCTATATACTGGCTTAATTTTTGCTGTTCGATGTAATTATGCTTAGCCTTTTTGCCTTTTTTGGAAATTGTCAGTTCGAGCGTAAACGGACCGCTGTTCCGTTCCAAACTCCCTGTAATCTTGGCATATTCCTCATCCCACTTAATCAGTTCCTTATCATTTGCAGTTCGATGAGACTTAGCCATAGATAAGACAAAAATAGATTCCATCACATTAGTCTTACCTTGAGCATTTTCACCCAAGATGACATTTACTTTATTCTCAAAAGTAATATCTGCATTGAGATAGTTTCGATAGTTACGTAATTCAAGATTTTTTATATACAAACTGTCACCAACTTCAGTCTACCACAATAAATGACCCGATATTGGGGATTACTACTTCATCATTCGTTCTTAACTTTCTCCCTCGGCGATTATCTAGTTCCCCATTTACATATACTTCATGCTCACTTAAGAACCATTTTGCCATGCCGCCTGTTTGGATTACATCAGCCAACTTTAAAAATTGCCCTAATGTAATAAATTCAGTCGAAATACGGATTTGTTTTGTCATGTCCTTCTCTCACTTTCAAATCGTGTATCTTATATATTTTACTAAATAAAACGGAGAAAGAAAAGAAAGCCACTAGAACCCTTTGCTAGTAGCTTTCTTATTCATTCCTCAATATGTTCTTACAGGTAAAATTAGTTGCAGCATCGAGTCGTCTTCAATTGTTCGGATAACGAATGGACGCATTGCCCCTGTAAAGTTGATATGAATTTCTGAGCCTTCTAATGCTTTTAATGCATCTAACATATATTTTGCACTAAAAGAAATTTTCAGTTCTTCCCCTTCAACCGATGTACTTTGCACTTCCTCAATGACTTTCCCGATTTCTGGAGAATTAGAAGAAATTTCAATCACTCCCTCTGTCAATGTAGAGAGCTTTACGACATTATTGCGCCCTTCCCGAGCTAACAACGAGGCACGATCAATCGATTGAAGAAATTCTTTTACGTTTAAAGTGACTGTCGTTTTGCTTTCAGTCGGAATTAAGCGAGATGTATCTGGGTAATTCCCATCCAATAAACGGGAAAAGAATAAAAGGTGTTTGGTTTTAAACAGAACTTGATTTTCCGTAATAACGATATCTACTAAATCATTCGAGTCATCTAATATTTTACTGAACTCACTTAAACTTTTTCCTGGAATAACTACGTTATATTGCGCATCGTTTTCAGAATCAATGGTTGCTTTTCTTAATGCAAGACGATGACTATCTGTTGCAATACAGGTTAATTGACGTCCATCAACCTTCCAGTTTACACCTGTTAAGATCGGCCGTGTTTCTGAGGTGGACACAGCAAAGACAGTTTGTCGAATCATATTCTTTAGTAAGTCAGCTGGAATTTTAAAAACGTTCTCCTCTTCAATTTGAGGTAAATGTGGATATTCTTCTGCATCTAAACCATTTATGTTGAACTCTGCCTTACCTGAACGAATAACAGTTGAAAAATGATTTTCGACCTCGATCTGAACAATTTCTCTTGGTAGCTTTTTAACAATTTCACTAAAAAAACGAGCTGGAAGTACAATACTTCCGCTTCTTTCTAGCGAAATAATTTCTTTTCCATCATCTTCACCTGGAATGAATGATTCGATAGAAATATCTGAGTCGCTACCAGTTAACGTTACACCTTCTTCAGATGCGACCATTTTAATCCCTGTCAAAATAGGAATAGTTGTTCTTGATGATACAGCTTTCATTACATCTTGAACACCTTGAACTAAATAATCTTTTTGAATCGTAAATTTCATGAAAGTTCCTCCCTAATGTCAAAATCAAAATGAGAGACACTATATATTTTTTTATAATAAAAGATAGTATTAGTAGTAATAATACCTGTGGAAATGTGGATAACTGGATTTTTTAGTTGAAAACACAGTCTATCCACCTGTGGACAGACTGTGTATAAAAAGATTTTTTTATTCACACTTTCCCTAAAATATTAATGAATAACTATTGAAGGGATTCGGTAATCTCTTTAATTTGCTGTTGTAGCTGACTATCTGTTTGAATCAGTTTCGAAATTTTCTCATGAGCATGAATAACGGTTGTGTGATCCCTGCCTCCAAATTCTTCGCCAATCTTAGGAAGAGAAAAATCTGTGAGCTCACGGGATAAATACATGGCAATTTGGCGTGGGAACGCAACGGTTTTTGTCCGTTTTTTCGCTTTAAAGTCTTCCAGTTTTACACTGAAATGTTGTCCAACTACTCGTTGGATTTCTTGAATGGTAATGACTCTCGGTTTGGAGCTTGGAATAATATCTTTTAAAGCTTCGGCTGCCAAGTCAGCATTAATATCTTTGTTAATGAGCGAAGAATAAGCTACAACACGAATAAGAGCTCCTTCCAGCTCTCGAATATTTGAATCAATTTGATTCGCAATATAAAGCATTACTTCATTTGGAATAACAAGCCCATCAGCCTTTGCCTTTTTTCTTAAGATTGCAATACGAGTTTCCAAATCAGGAGGAGTAATATCCGTAATTAAGCCCCACTCGAATCGAGATCTTAGTCGATCTTCTAGTGTTGGAATTTCTTTTGGCGGCCGATCACTAGAGATGACAATTTGCTTACTTTCCTCATGGAGTGTATTAAATGTGTGGAAAAATTCTTCCTGGGTTTGTTCTTTACCGGCCAGAAACTGAATATCATCAATAAGAAGAACATCTACATTTCGATATTTATTTCTAAATTCAACGGCTTTATTGTCCCGAATGGAATTAATAAATTCGTTTGTAAACTTTTCTGAAGAAAGATAGACCACTTTGGCAGAAGGATTATGATCCAAAACATAGTGGCCAATAGCATGCATCAAGTGTGTTTTACCTAACCCGACACCACCATAGATAAATAAAGGGTTATAGGCTTTGGCTGGTGCTTCCGCAACAGCTAAGGAAGCAGCATGAGCAAAACGATTCCCAGAGCCAATGACAAATGTATCAAAAGTGTATTTTGAGTTCAGCATACTTTGGGGAAGTTCATGTACTTCTTCTTTTTTAACCTTTTTTCTAGGAGGTTGAATATCTAGTTCTTCTTCTTCCTGATTTTGCGGAATAATAAATCGGATGGTCAATTCTTCACCGGTTAAATCATATAAAGTTTCTGCAATCAGATTTGAATATCTAGATTCCAGCCAATCTCGAGCAAAGTCGTTCGGTGCGGTAATGACGAGCATATCTCCTTGAAGAGAATGGGCTTTTGTTGATTTAAGCCATGTTTCGAAGCTGGGTTTACTTAATTTTTTTTCAATTTCCCCCAAGGCTTTATCCCATAAATCTGAAATGTTCTCCAATGCGTTCCCTCCTTACGTCCCCATATCTATTTCAATTTGTACAACCTTTGTACAATGCTTAATTATCGATAAATAATATTGTGGGAGTTTTTATCTTGTATAAATGTGAATAAATATATAATATAGAAGAAAGTTGACTATTCGACAGTATCCACATTTTTAAAGCTTGCATTTATTAACAGCGTGAATATAATGTCCACATCTTATCCACAGTTTGTGGATAAAGTATTTATGTGGAAAAGTTGTTAAGAGTGAAAACAAAAATATAATATCAAAGAAAACCAATAGTTGCAATGAATTTTAAAAACTTATCCACAAGCACTACACATTGTGGAGAAAAGTTTTCCACAACACCATATAATGTGTACCAGTTGTCAGTAATTGTTGTGGATTGTAAAAAATGTCGAAAAAACTTATCCACAATGAGGTTTTTGGTGCTTACTATTAGAAAAAAGATGCTTTTGTTAACTTTTGTAGAAGCATGAAAATAATTGATAATGGTAAAGTGTGCGGATGTTTTCTTAATAAAGTGGTCATTTTAAGTAAAGAAGCAGCAATGAAAAGCGGGATCAAAGGTAATAAAAAAATAAAATTGGAAAAAGCATTTGAAAAATGGCAGCAATTCTGCTATTCTGTAACATGGGTTCAATATTTATTTGGCCTTTTTTTGTTATTGGAGATTGACATATCAAGGTATTTTTCATTATAATTTTCAAGACTGTCTTTTTCAGATATTCCTCAGGGAGGTGTTTATAGATGAAACGCACTTATCAACCAAATAAACGTAAGCGCAGCAAAGTACACGGTTTCCGTAGCCGTATGAGCTCTGCAAATGGACGTAAAGTTTTAGCACGTCGTCGTCGTAAAGGAAGAAAAGTATTATCAGCGTAGGCCACTGAAACGTCAGTGGTCTTTTTTTCGACCTTCTAACTCTATATGTATTGATTCACCTCCTAATTATGTGGCTTTGTTCGATGAGAGCTGAAAAAGAACAGGAGATGTTGCTAATGAAGAAAGAATATCGCATCAAGAAAAATAAGGAATTTCAAGCTGTATTTAAGCAGGGACAATCCTTTGCTAATCGGCAGTTTGTTGTATATGCAATGAATCAACCTACTCATCTTCATTTTCGGGTAGGGTTGTCTGTCGGAAAGAAAATTGGAAATGCTGTGACTAGAAACCGTGTAAAACGTTTGCTTCGTCAGGTTGTGTTTGAATTTTCTCCAGATCTAGATCAACATAAAGACTATGTTATTATTGCCCGTATGCCAGCAGCTGATATGACTTATGAAGAAGTAAAGAAGAGTCTAGCTCATGTATTGAGAAGAGCAAAAGTACTGAAAAAGAGGTCAATGGATCAACCTGAGAGCTTATGAATTTGTGGATTCATATTGTTTTTAGGTTTAATCCTTATATAATGTAGTTGTAAATAAGGTAATCCTCAATTTTTAAGGGAAAAAGGAGCGTTCACATGAAAAAGAAGCTGTTATTGGGCCTGTTATTGATGCTTCTAGTATCATTCATGGCCGGTTGTACAGAGGTTAATGAACCGATCACCCCTGATAGTAAGGGATTCTGGAATGAATACGTCGTATATCCTCTTTCAATGACTATCATTTATTTTGCTGAACTATTTGGAAACAGTTATGGGTTATCAATTATTGCTGTAACTATTATTATTCGTTTAATTCTTTTACCACTGATGATTAAACAAACGAAAAGTTCCAAGGCGATGCAAGCGCTTCAACCAGAGATGCAAAAATTAAAAGAGAAATACAGTTCTAAAGATGCAAAAACACAACAGAAACTTCAGCAAGAAACGATGCAGTTGTTTCAGCAACATGGGGTGAATCCTCTTGCTGGATGTTTACCGTTATTTGTTCAAATGCCTATTCTAATTGGGTTTTTCCATGCAATTACTCGTACTGGAGAAATTGCGAGCCATAATTTTCTTTGGTTTGACTTAGGAGAAGCAGATCCATTTTTCATTTTGCCACTTGTGGCTGGGGCTACAACTTTTATTCAACAAAAAATGATGATGGCAGGAACTGAAAACCAAAATCCTCAAATGGCAATGATGTTATGGTTAATGCCAATTATGATTATTATTTTTGCGATTAATTTCCCTGCGGCTTTATCATTATACTGGGTAGTTGGAAATATTTTTATGATTGTCCAAACGTACTTTATTAAAGGACCTGAACTAAAAGCTTCAGTTCGGGAAGCAAGCGGAGTGAAAAAGTGAATAAAGTAACCGCTCAAGGTCGAACTGTAGAGGAAGCTGTTGAAAATGGGTTGCTCAAACTGAATATTTCCCGTGAAAAAGCAGTGATTCGCGTGATAGACGAAGGAAGAAAAGGGTTTTTTCGCTTCTTTAAGTCGAAGCCAGCGATTGTTGAAATTGAGCGGGTAATAAATCCGATAGAAGAAGCTACTGAATTTTTAAAAGCTGTTACAGCCGAGATGGGGGTAACAGCCGAGATTCACGGTTATCAGAATGGGAAGCGCTGCAGTTTTAGCTTAAAAAGTGACGACATCGGAGTTCTCATTGGAAAAAGAGGACAAACCATTCATTCGCTTCAACTGTTAACACAGCTTGTGATTAATCGTTATTCTACTGAGTATTTGACAGTTACATTAGACGCGGAAGGATATCATGATCGACGAAAGCAAACGTTAGAGAACTTGGCTAAAAAATTAGCAACTCAAGTATCTAAGACCTCTCAAAGCGTGAAGCTTGAACCGATGCCGGCTCATGAACGGAAAATTATTCATCAAACGTTAAAAAAACATCCTTCAGTTAAGACTCTTTCTATTGAGGAAGGAGCAAGACGAAGAATTTTAATTGAACCAAATAAATGAGAAAGAGCCTCCAGAGACTGCTGGGGGCTCTTTTTGTTTGAAGGGCAAGAAAGTTCTATTGGAAGCGGAAAGAATATAATTGTTATTCACATGTTGATAAGTTACAATAATGAGTGCTATTTTGTGGAGGAGTTGTGCATAAGTGGTTCTTGTGACGCAAATAGTGCCCAGTTCGGTTTCTTCTGTTTGAATATGAAGTATGGTATGCTAGGAAGTTAGGAATAGCATATATTTTTTGTTTTCATTTCTGCAAAAATGTGAACGATAATAATAAGGGAAAGCTATCAAGAGACGTTATCGTTTTAATAGATGATTTAATAGTAAAGAAAAGGGGTGAAGAAGAGATGTTAGATTTTGATACGATTGCCGCCATTTCCACACCAATGGGAGAAGGCGCCATTGCGATTGTTCGGTTAAGTGGCGATGAAGCAATCCAAATTGCAGATCGCATTTTTCAGAGTGTATCTGGTAAAAATCTGTTAGAAGTTCCATCTCATACAATTCATTATGGTCATATTATAGATCCTCAATCCAATCAGAAAATTGAAGAAGTCATGCTTTCTTTAATGAGAGGACCTAAAACCTTTACACGCGAGGATGTAGTGGAAATTAACTGTCACGGTGGGCTTGTATCCGTAAATCGTGTTTTACAGCTTATCCTTGCCAATGGAGCTCGCTTAGCGGAACCTGGTGAGTTTACAAAGCGGGCCTTTTTGAATGGGAGAATTGACTTGTCTCAGGCAGAGGCTGTTATGGATTTGATTCGTGCGAAAACAGATAAGGCGATGAATGTGGCTCTTGGCCAAATGGAAGGGCGCTTATCGAATTTGATTCGTCGATTGAGACAAGAGATTTTAGAAACACTGGCTCACGTAGAAGTGAACATTGATTATCCTGAATATGATGATGTAGAAGAAATGACTCATACCGTTTTAGTTGAAAAAGCTCGAAAAGTGAAGAATGAAATTGAACGTTTACTTCAAACGTCCCAGCAAGGAAAGATTTTACGTGAAGGCTTATCGACGGTTATTGTAGGGCGTCCTAATGTAGGGAAATCTTCGCTCTTGAATAGCCTTGTTCATGATACAAAAGCCATTGTAACCGATATACCAGGTACAACACGTGATGTCATTGAAGAGTATGTCAATGTTCGAGGTGTGCCGCTTCGATTAGTGGATACGGCAGGGATTAGAGAAACGGAAGACATTGTTGAACGTATTGGGGTAGAACGATCCCGTCAATACTTGAAGAAGGCTGATTTAATTTTACTTGTACTCAACTATCATGATGTTTTAACAAAAGAAGATGAACAATTGTTTGAAGCGGTGCAAGGGATGAATTTCATTGTCATTGTAAATAAAACGGATCTTTCTCCGAAAATTGATATGGAAAAAGTGAAGCAGCTAGCAGAAAATCATCCAATCGTCACAACATCCTTATTAGAAGAAAAGGGCATCGATGAATTAGAGGAAGCCATCTCTTCCTTATTCTTTGAAGGTTCAGTTGAAGCTCATGATTTAACGTACGTATCAAATACCCGTCATATTGCCTTATTAACGCAAGCGAAAAACGCGATTGAAGAAGCGTTATCAGGTGTTGAGCAAGGGGTTCCAATTGATATCGTACAAATCGATTTAACGAGAACGTGGGAATTGTTAGGAGAAGTCATTGGGGAAGCGGTTCACGAAAGTTTAATTGATCAACTGTTTTCTCAATTTTGTTTAGGAAAATAAAAGGAGGTATATCCATGAATTATCAATATGATGGAGGCCATTATGATGTCATCGTTGTCGGTGCTGGCCATGCAGGTTGTGAAGCTGCGCTTGCTTCCGCTAGAATGGGAGCGAAAACGTTAGTTTTAACAATCAATTTAGATATGGTTGCATTTATGCCATGTAACCCTTCGGTCGGAGGGCCTGCGAAGGGAATTGTCGTACGCGAAATTGACGCTCTTGGCGGAGAAATGGGTAAAAATATCGATAAAACTCATATTCAAATGAGAATGTTAAATACAGGAAAAGGTCCTGCTGTTCGTGCTCTTCGTGCACAAGCGGATAAATTTTCTTATCAGCATGAAATGAAAAAGACGCTTGAACATGAAGAAAATTTAACTTTAATGCAAGGAATGGTTGAGCACCTCGTCGTAGAGGACGGTGTGTGTAAAGGCGTTATTACACAAACGGGGGCTAAATATACAGCGAAAACAGTGGTCATTACAACAGGAACGTTCCTGCGTGGTGAAATTATTTTAGGTCAATTGAAGTATTCAAGCGGACCGAACAATCAACAGCCGTCTATCAAGCTTTCTGAACATTTGCAGGAACTTGGCTTTGATTTAGTCCGTTTCAAAACAGGAACACCTCCTCGTGTCAATAGTCATACGATTGATTACAGCAAGACGGAAATTCAGCCTGGAGACGAAGTTCCACGTGCTTTTTCATATGAAACAACTAAATACATTACCGATCAGCTTCCTTGCTGGTTAACATATACAAGTGAAAAAACTCATCAAATTATTGATGAAAATCTTCACCTTTCTCCGATGTATTCGGGGATGATTAAAGGAACAGGACCGCGCTACTGTCCGTCAATTGAAGATAAAGTAGTCCGTTTTAACGATAAGCCGCGCCATCAAATTTTCCTTGAGCCAGAAGGGAGAAATACAGAAGAGGTCTATGTACAAGGGCTGTCTACAAGCTTACCAGAACATGTACAACGTCAAATTCTTTCAACCATTCCAGGTCTTGAAAATGTTCAAATGATGCGGGCTGGCTATGCAATTGAGTATGATGCTGTGGTTCCTACGCAATTATGGCCAACATTAGAAACAAAAGTGGTAAAAAATCTGTACACAGCTGGTCAAATTAACGGGACATCAGGTTATGAAGAAGCGGCTGGTCAAGGATTAATGGCTGGAATTAACGCCGCTCGTAATGCACTTGGAAAAGAAGAGGTAATTTTAAGCCGTTCTGATGCCTATATGGGTGTTTTAATTGATGATTTAGTAACGAAAGGAACAAGTGAGCCTTACCGTCTATTAACATCAAGAGCCGAGTATCGTTTATTATTACGTCATGATAATGCGGACTTACGTTTAACAGATATTGGTCATGAAATTGGGTTAATTTCAGATGAACGTTATAGCCAATTTTTAGCGAAAAAAGAGCAAATTGAACAAGAAAAAGAACGATTGCAGTCCATCATTATTAAGCCAACTGCCGAAGTGCAACAGATGATTCGAGAAGCAGGAGGCAGTGAGCTAAAAGATGGTATTCGAGCAATCGATTTATTAAAGCGTCCTGAAATGACGTATCAGCATATTCATCAAATCATTCCAGCAGAAGCACCTATTTCTGACGAAGTAGCAGAACAAGTGGAGATTCAGGTGAAATATGAGGGGTACATTCAGAAGTCACTTCAGCAAGTGGAACGTCTGAAGAAACTGGAAGATAAAAAAATTCCAGAAGACATTGATTATGAAGCAATTAACGGTTTAGCGACAGAAGCGAAGCAAAAGCTGAAACAAGTACGTCCTCTGACAGTCGCACAAGCTTCACGGATTTCAGGTGTTAACCCGGCCGATGTCTCAATCTTACTTGTTTACATCGAACAAGGACGCATTGCTAAAATTTCAGGTTAATGTACTAAAAAGTCATGAAACGATGAAAGGAATTTCCGATGAATAAAGAACAATTTACGCAGCTTCTTCATGCTAAAGGAATTGAACTGTCACCAGAACAGCTGACACAGTTTGATGTGTATTATGAAACGTTAGTAGAGTGGAACGAAAAAATGAATTTGACGGCCATCACAGATTATGAAGATGTATTAGAGAAGCATTTCTTTGATTCTGTTTCTCTTGCCTTTACTTTTGATCTTAAACAGGTTCAGCATGTATGTGATGTCGGAGCAGGTGCTGGTTTTCCAAGCATTCCGTTAAAGATTTGTTTTCCTCATCTTCACGTAACCATTGTGGATTCGCTGCAAAAAAGGATTACTTTTTTGTCTCATCTGACGGAAAAACTTGGATTAGACAATGTGCATTTGTATCATGATCGCGCTGAAACGTTCGGTCAAAACCCTTCCCATCGCGAAACGTTTGATTTAGTGACAGCAAGGGCTGTAGCAAGAATCTCTGTATTGAACGAGTTTTGTTTGCCTCTTGTGAAGGAAAAAGGAATGTTTGTGGCTATGAAGGGCGCTACAGCCTTAGAGGAAATGGAAAAAGGGAAGAAATCGATGAAAGTATTAGGCGGGGAGCTTCAATGGGTTGAGCAGCTTTATTTGCCATTTGAAAAAAGTGAGCGACATATTATCGGGATTAAAAAAGTGCAAAAAACACCTAAAAAGTATCCGAGAAAGCCTGGTACCCCTCTAAAAACGCCAATTGAATAACATCAGAATAGGTTTGCACCAATGTTTCATATGAAACATTGGTGTCGCCTTTCTATTTTCTTTAGATAAAAAGCAGGAAATAAAGTGTAAATATCGAAATCTTAAGTGGGATTTTCCTGAAGGTGGTGTAGGACTATGAAATCTGCTTTCTCTCGCTTTTTTAACTTAAAGGAAAAAAATGAAGTAGAACAAGATGAAGAATTGTTAGAGGAAGAACTTGTCCATAAGGAAGAGATTAAGCAAATACCGGTTTTGAATATTATACCGAATCGTTATCAGCCGCGTACTGTATTTAATGAGCATAAAATTGAAGAATTAGCCCTGACAATCCGAACACACGGGATTATTCAACCGATTGTCGTTAGAGAAATAGAGGGCGACTTATACGAGCTAATTGCTGGAGAAAGAAGATGGCGGGCTGTTCAAAGTTTAAATTGGGAGACGATCCCTGCTATCGTAAAGCAATTGAATGACACGGAAACGGCTTCGGTGGCGTTAATTGAAAACCTGCAGCGTGAAGAACTGACGGCAATTGAAGAGGCTTTAGCCTATGCTAAGCTCATTGAATTACATAGTTTAACACAAGAGGCTTTAGCACAGCGGTTAGGAAAAGGGCAATCCACAGTTGCCAATAAACTCCGTTTATTAAAGTTGCCGGAGCTCGTTCAAGACGCTATTAAGCAGAAGAAGATTACTGAGCGGCATGCACGTGCCTTAATCCCTTTAAAAAGTGAAGAAAAGCAGTTGACCGTTTTGCAGGAGATTCTGGAGAAGCAACTAAATGTAAAGCAAACAGAGGAAAGAGTTGTGAAACTGCTAGAAGATAAGACGACAAAAGTAAAGGCGAGGAGAAAATCTCTTAGTAAAGATACAAGAATCGCCCTTAACACCATTCGTCAGTCTTTATCTATGGTAACGGATAGCGGAATTTCCATTGATTCGACAGAAGAAGAATTTGAAGAATATTATCAAATTACAATTAAAGTTCCTAAAAAAACATAGTAAGCAGCTTCATCCTCATCTGACAATAGGGTGAGGTTTTTTATCATATGATAAAAATTCTGAAAATTAATGGTAAAATGGAGATAGATCGATTTCATGTAAAATGAGGGTAGGTGACACCGTGGGTCAAATCATTGCAATCGCCAACCAAAAGGGTGGAGTCGGAAAAACTACCACGGCGGTGAACTTGGGTGCATGTTTAGCGTATCATGGGAAAAAGGTGTTATTAGTAGATGCGGATCCGCAAGGAAACGCAACAAGTGGTGTAGGCATTTCTAAATCAGATGTAGAGTTTTGTATTTACAATGTGATTGTAGAGGACATGAATGCAAAGGATGTGGTGTATCCTACTTCTGTTGAAAGATTAGGGATTATTCCTGCTACGATTCAATTAGCAGGAGCCGAAATTGAACTAGTGTCTACAATGTCTCGAGAGGTACGATTAAAAAGAGCGTTAGAATCCGTTCGAGAGCAGTTTGATTACATTGTGATTGACTGCCCTCCATCTTTAGGACTTTTGACAATTAATGCTCTAACTGCCTCAGATTCTGTTTTAATCCCAGTGCAGTGTGAGTATTATGCGTTAGAAGGATTAAGTCAGTTATTAAATACGATTCGTCTTGTCCAAAAGCATTTGAATTCTAATCTGCGCATTGAAGGTGTACTACTGACCATGTTAGATGCGAGAACGAACTTAGGTCTTCAAGTGACACAAGAAGTAAAAAAGTATTTTCAAGATCGAGTATACCAAACCATTATTCCAAGAAATGTTCGTTTAAGTGAAGCACCTAGTCATGGAGAACCTGTTATTTTATATGATGCAAAATCTCGCGGAGCTGAAGTATATACGGAGCTTGCAAAGGAAGTGATGTATAGTGGCGAAAGGATTAGGGAAGGGCATTAATGCTCTATTCGCAGGATTAGAGCTTCAAACAGAAGAATCAGTCCAAGAAATGGATATTCGAGAGTTAAGGCCTAATCCTTATCAACCTCGTAAAGTGTTTAAGAAAGAAGCCATTGAAGAATTGAAAGAATCGATTCTGCAGCATGGCATTTTACAACCTATAGTCGTTAGAAAAAGTATTAAAGGATATGAAATTGTTGTAGGGGAAAGAAGGTTCCGTGCAGCAAAAGAAGCAGACTTGACCACAGTGCCTGTCATTGTAAGAGAGTTGTCAGAAAAGCAAATGATGGAGCTTGCTTTACTCGAAAACCTTCAAAGAGAAGACTTGACCCCTATCGAAGAGGCTTTAGCCTACCAAATGCTTATGAAACAGTTAAATGTTACTCAAGAGCAGTTAGCTTCCCGTTTAGGGAAGAGCCGCCCTCATATCGCTAATCAGCTACGTTTGCTCAATCTTCCAGAAAATATTCAAAACTTGATTTCACACGGCCAATTATCAATGGGACATGGCAGAGCGTTATTGAGTTTAAAAAACAAAGAAAACATTGAGACCGTTGCTCATAAAGCCATAAAAGAAAGCTGGAACGTTCGGCAATTAGAGCATTACATTACACAATTAAATGAAAATGTTTCACGTGAAACAAAAGCAAAACCAAAAAAAGATATTTTTATTAAAGAAACAGAAGCGGTTTTACGTGAGAGTCTAGGTACGTCTGTAACTATTAAGCAAAATAAATCTAAAGGGAAAATTGAAATCGAATTCTTTTCTAAAGATGATTTAGAACGTTTAATTGAAATGTTTCAGATGATTTCATCGAAAGAACAGTAAGAAGAAAATCTCTTTGCAATTTGTAAAGAGATTTTTTTATGCTTTATATCTGCCAAAACGTTGAAGAAACGGAGATGATTTTTCATTTAATGGGAACTGATAGCTAGCTTTAATAATACTGTCTGAGATAAGGTCGGCTAGTTTCATGACCAAATAGAGGCGAGTATTTTGAAGAACGAAAAATTCCATAAATCCGCTAACATTGACAATCCCCGTCATATGAATATCCCCAACAGGAGGCAAATCTTTGTTTACACCGGCTCCTGGTTTGACAGGACCTGCCGCAATAGAAACTGTACCAATATTTTTCATCTTTCCTAAGCAGGCATCAATTCCGATAACGAACGGATTACTGTGGAAACGATTAATTTGCTTAAGGGTATCTGTTAGATTCATGGCGTGAACCGGCTCTTCTAATGTTCCGTACACGTGAAAAGGAGAGAGGTTCCGACCGGCTAGTTTGGTTCCAACTAAAGGGCCGAGAGAATCACCAGTAGAGCGGTCTGTACCGATACAGACGATGACAATCGGTCTGTGGGAAGAAGAAGGCAAAAGAGAGAGTAAATGACGGCTTAATTGATAAGATGCTTGTTCATCCTCAGGGGAGACCCGTATTCCTTGTTTTTGACTGTCTAAAACAGAAGGTTTTAGATTCATAGATTTCACCTCTTTTACATAGTAGTAACAGTATACGAACATTCTATGGTTTCTATACGTCATTGCGAAAAAAAGATGGGAGGAACGGAAATGTGGGGATCTGGGTTAAAATGGATGTTTTTAATTATGGGGACAATGATTGGAGCAGGCTATGCTTCCGGAAGAGAGCTATGGCAATTTTTTGGGGAAGAAAGTGGACTGGCCATCTTGTTGTTTACCATTATCTTTTCCGTTTCCTGCTATGTCGTGATGGTGATCAGTTATGAGCAGAAAAGCGAACATTTTCAACCGGTTTTACACGCCTTAGTCGGACCGAAATGGTCAGTGGTCTACGATATTTTAATCTTGTTTTATTTATTTACGACAACAGTTGTAATGATTGCAGGCGGTGGGGCAACTTTGCAAACCTTCCAAATTCCTTTCAGTTTAGGGATTCTTTTGTTCGCGGCTTTAGTTGCTCTAATTTTTACAAAAGGCATTAAAGGGATGATTCGTGTAAATTCTCTTGTGATTCCAGTGTTAATTATAGGACTCATTGCCGTTTTGCTCATGTTTATGTTTCGAAATGGAAACCCGTGGGCTTTAACGTGGACATCTCAAGCGAATTGGCCAGCTGGCTTTACATTTACCGCTTTAAATATTTTACCGCTCGTCGCGGTCATGGCTGCAGTAGGGAGAGAAATTAAAAGTAAACGGGAAATTGTCATTGCCAGCTTAGGGAGCGGACTGCTGCTCGGGGCGATTTCTTTCGTGTATAATGAATCATTGATGCAAGTAGCAAATGAACTGGCTCTATATGAAATCCCCTTGTTTGCCATATTGAAATATTTTCCTTATGGTATGCTTATTTTTATGACACTCTTGCTGTTAGTTGCAATTTATACGACAGCGGTTTCAGGGATTTTGGGAATTATCACAAGGTTACATCAAAACGAGCGTATTCCTATTTGGATAACAGCTGGCTTTACGTTATTACTGATGATTCCTTTTACATACATCGGATTCTCGAAGCTTATTGCTATTTTATACCCCATTTATGGGTTGTTAAATCTGTATTTGCTGACGGCTATTCTTCTTTATCCCTTTATGAACCGCTACAAATCATAATCAAAACTTGCTACAATAAATAAGTTCGTACTAAAGGAACGAAGGAAGGTAGTTATGGTGTGGTCATTATCGACAGTGTGGGAGTCACTATTAAAACGCCTAGCCAATGAAGAGCTATGGACTCAAGTTGGAGAAGGCATGGTTAAATGTATTCTAATTTTCGTGTTAGCTGCCTTTTTTATTAAGCTCGGCAAGGCTGCTTTGAATAAAGTATTTGAAGTAAGAAAGAAAAGTCCGCTTAAAATTTCTGAACGACGTGAAGCTACATTGATGAGGCTGTTGCAAAATATATGGACATATGTCGTCTATTTTGTGGCGTTTATGATGATTTTGGAAGCGATGACGATTGATGTGAAAGCATTGTTAGCAGGAGCGGGCATTGTAGGCCTTGCTGTAGGGTTCGGAGCCCAAAATCTTGTTCGGGATGTGATTACCGGTTTTTTCATCATTTTTGAAGATCAGTTTTCAGTAGGTGATTATGTTCGAATTGGGACCTTTGAAGGAACTGTAGAGGAAATCGGGTTGCGTACAACTAAAATAAAAAGCTGGACAGGTGAATTGAATATTCTTCCAAACGGAAGTATTGTAGAAGTAACCAATTTCTCGATTCATAATAGTATCGCATTTGTTGATGTTAGCATTGCTTACGAGGAAGACATTGCAAAAGCTGAACATATTATGGCTGAATTACTACAAGAGTTGCCAAACCGATATGAAGAGATGATAAAGCCACCTGAGTTGTTAGGTGTCCAAAATTTAGGAGCATCTGAAGTGGTCTTGCGTATTACATGTGAAGTCAAGCCGATGAAACAATGGCATATTGCTAGAATGATTCGGAAAGAAGTGAAAACTAGATTTGACGAACACGGAATTGAAATTCCATTTCCGCGCATGGTGATGTATAACCGGATGGAAGAACCGATAAAAGCCAAACATGAATCATCTCTTTAAGGATGAGGAGAGCAAGAGAAAGGGGAAACATCGTAATGGAAAAAGAATTTGGACTTTATGACGTAGTAGAGATGAAAAAGGCACATCCATGTGGAGTGAATCGCTGGAAAGTAATTCGAATGGGGATGGATGTACGAATCAAATGTGAAGGCTGTGATCACAGTGTCATGTTGCCTAGAAGAGAATTTGCAAGAAAAATGAAAAAAGTGTTAGTGAAGCATGAGGAATAAACTCATGCTTTTTTTTTCGCCCTGTTTTATACTAAGGAAACATTAATTGTAAAATGGATGAACAGAAGAGAGGGAGAAGAGTGGCGAAAGAACAAATATCCGCTTGTCCACTGAATTGTTGGGACAGCTGTGGGTTTAAAGTAACTGTTGAGGATGATAAAGTGACCAAGGTGGAAGGAGATGCTTTGCATCCAATAACACAAGGGAAAATATGTGGGAGAGGAAGGATGTTGGAGACAAAGACAAATTCTCCAAATCGTCTCCTTTATCCTTTGAAAAAAGTGGACGGACAATTTATTCAAATTTCATGGGAACAGGCATTAGAGGAAATTTCGGAAAAAATGCAAGCGATTAAAGCTGAGTACGGCTCAACAGCGGTGTTGCATAGCCATGACTATGCCAACAGTGGCCTTTTGAAAAATCTAGACCAACGTTTTTTTAACTGTTTTGGCGGCGTAACGGAGCTGACAGGAAGTATTTGTTGGGGAGCTGGGATTGAAGCGCAAACCTGGGATTTTGGAAATTCTTACGGTCACTCTCCTGAAGATGTTTACAATAGCAAGCATATTGTTGTGTGGGGAAGAAATGTAGCTAGAACGAATATGCATCTATTTCAGCATTTGCAACAGGCTAAGAAAAAGGGAGCCACAATTACTGTTATCGATCCTATTTTTAATGCAACGGCTAAAATTGCCAATGAGTATATATCAGTAAAGCCGGGAATGGATGGTCTCGTTGCTTTAGGTGTAATGAAAGAACTTCTTGCTCTCGGGATGGAAGACCGTTCCTTTATTGAAAAATATACACATGGTTATGAAGATCTTTACGAGTTAATTCAACAGACCGAATGGGATGAAATTATCCATGCGACTGAAGTGGAGCGGGAGATTTTTACGAAATTGGCTCATGTATATGGAGACGGTCCCACTACGACTTATCTAGGGTTAGGGATGCAGCGTTATCAAAATGGAGGGAATACGATTCGTTTAGTTGATGCACTAGTAGCGGTGAGCGGCAACATTGGCATTCCCGGAGGCGGAGCGAATTTTGGAAATTTACAAGTGGGACGAAGCTTTGATACTACAGCTTTAGCTTTACCTCATCTGAAAAAAGAAACGCGTTCTTTTTCCATGATGAAGCAGGCAGAGGGGATTTTAGAAGCTGTTAATCCTCGCATTCAGATGATTGTTGTCACATGTGGCAATCCACTCACGCAAGTACCAGACACGAATGTAGTGAAAAAGGCATTTCAATCTGTTGATACTGTCGTTGTTATTGATCATGTCATGACCGATACAGCGGAAGCAGCTGACTATGTGTTGCCTTCTACGACGGTCTTTGAGGAAACAGATATTTACTATTCTTCTATGTATCATGCGTATATGAACTACAGTGAAGCAGTCGTATCGCCCCCAGGAGAAGCTAAGTCTGATTTGTGGATTTGGACACAATTAGCGAAAAGATTAGGGTTTGGGGAGTATTTTGACTATTCCATTGATGAATTTTTGCGTATAGGACTTGGAGATTTAGAGAAAAAAGGTTACACCTTGGAGCGTTTAAAAAAGGAAAAGCATTTGTTGCTGCCGGTCGCAGACGTGCCGTGGCAAGAGCGGGTTTTTGAAACACCGACAGGAAAATACGAATTCACATCACTTACGGCCGTACAAAAAGGGTTAGATGGGAAACTAAAAAAATTATTTCCCAAGGAATCGTCTATTAGTAATCCGCAATTAGCGGAAAGCCACCCATACACCTTGTTATCCATTCACCCGATGAGGTCGAACCATTCTCAGCATTATCCGTTTATTTCAAATATGCAAGTAGTTAAAATTGAAGTATCCAAGGATATAGCGGAGGAGAAAAATCTTCTTGAAGATGATCGTGTTCGTGTGTTTAACGGACGAGGAGAATTAGAGGGAGTCGTGAAAATTATGAAACAGGCCCACCCTAAAACGATTAATATCGACGAAGGGCAATGGGGACGGTTCGGAGGAAGTGTCAATTTACTAACACCGAACGGGGAATCCGATAACCGGCTTGGCAGTGTCCTCTATGATTGTTTAGTAGATATCGAAAAAGTGAGTGTAAATCAGGAAGCGTGAAAACGGGTTCCTAGCATAGGGAATGGAAGAGGCTATTTATTGCCTGGAAAAAGTGATGCCATGAACGAGTGAACACCTAAGGTTGCAACTTGTTTTTTTACATTCGACTCACTATAATTGTGAAAGACTAATTTGTTTTCGGTTCAAGAAAAACCGGTTAGGATAAAGCCTTTAGAAATTTAGAATTACTTAGTTGTATTTATATTAATCAAGTGGCAAATTGACTTGATTATTCGAAAAAGAGGAGTGGAAGAAAGATGGCATTAACAGCAGGTATTGTCGGCCTTCCGAATGTTGGGAAGTCTACATTATTTAATGCAATTACACAAGCGGGTGCAGAATCCGCAAACTACCCGTTCTGTACCATTGACCCTAACGTTGGAATTGTAGAAGTTCCAGACCATCGTTTGCAAAGATTGACAGAGCTAGTCAAACCGAAAAAAACAGTACCGACGGCGTTTGAATTTACAGATATTGCCGGCATTGTTAAAGGAGCAAGTAAAGGGGAAGGGTTAGGGAATAAATTTTTATCCCATATTCGTCAAGTGGATGCTATTTGTCATGTTGTTCGCTGTTTTGCTGATGACAATATTACACACGTAGCAGGAAAAGTAGACCCAATCTCTGATATTGAAACGATTAATTTAGAGCTTATTTTAGCGGACATGGAAAGCGTAGATAAGCGTTTGGATCGTGTAGCAAAATTAGCTAAACAAAAAGATAAAGAAGCAGTTTATGAGCATGAAATCCTTGTAAAGTTGAAAGAAGCTTTTGAACAAGAGAAGCCTGCGCGTGCAGTGGAGTTTACAGACGAGCAGATGCGTATCGTAAAAGGCCTTCATTTGTTAACGATTAAACCGGTTTTATATGTAGCAAACGTAGGAGAAGATGAGGTAGCAGATGCTTCTGAAAATCCGTACGTTCAGCAAGTAAGAGAATTTGCAGCAGGTGAAAATGCGGAAGTAATCGTTATTTGTGCAAAAATTGAGTCTGAAATTGCAGAGCTAGAAGGCGAAGAAAAAGACATGTTCCTTCAAGAGCTTGGAATTGAAGAGTCTGGATTGGATCAACTTATTCGAGCAGCTTACCACCTATTAGGTTTAGCGACGTACTTTACAGCTGGAGAACAAGAGGTGCGTGCTTGGACATTTAGAAAAGGAATGAAAGCTCCTCAATGTGCCGGTGTTATTCATACTGATTTTGAGCGCGGCTTCATTCGAGCGGAAACAGTTGCTTATGAAGATTTATTAGAAGCAGGCACGATGGGAGCAGCGCGTGAAGCTGGAAAAGTTCGTCTTGAAGGAAAAGAGTACATCGTGCAAGATGGCGACGTCATGCATTTTAGATTCAACGTGTAAGAACGAGGTGAGCTTCCGAAAGGATGCTGTTGAATGGAATCGATGAATGAAAAGTGAATTTATTGAGTTCATGTTGATTGTTAAAAAATGATGTGCTATAATCTACTATTGTGAGTAATAATTTTATTGCTCCTTGCCCTTTTTAAGGGCCGTTAGACCAAAAGGAGGTGACAGTGATGAGAAAGTACGAAGTTATGTATATCATCCGTCCAAACATTGAAGATGAAGCGAAAAAAGCTTTAGTTGAGCGTTTCAACGGCATTTTAACTGAAAATGGTGCTGAAATCGAAAACGTAAAAGAGTGGGGCAAACGCCGCTTAGCTTACGAAATCAACGACTTCCGTGACGGTTACTACATGATCGTTAATGCAAAAGCTGAAACAGCAGCAGTTCAAGAATTTGATCGTCTTGCTAAAATCAGCGAAGACATTATCCGTCATATCGTAATTAAAGAAGAAGAAAAATAATCGTTTATTTTAAATAAATTTTTTGAAATCCTGAAGGAGTGGTTCTGATGATGAATCGCGTAATTCTCGTGGGACGTCTAACGAAAGATCCAGAATTGCGTTACACCCCAAACGGAGTAGCGGTTGCAACTTTCACGTTAGCAGTCAATCGTGCATTTACCAACCAGCAAGGCGAACGTGAAGCAGATTTCATTAACTGCGTTGTATGGCGTCGTCCTGCTGAAAATGTCGCTAACTTTTTGAAAAAAGGAAGTTTGGCTGGAGTTGACGGTCGTATCCAGACTCGAAACTATGAAGGTCAAGACGGCAAACGTGTATATGTAACAGAAGTGATGGCAGAAAGTGTGCAATTTTTAGAACCGAAAGGAAGCAGCGGCGGTGGCTTCGGTGGCCAAGGCGGCTTTGCAGGTGGTTCTGGACAAGGCTCTCCATTCGGTCAAGATCAGAACCGTAATTCTCAACAATCCGGATACACAAGAGTAGATGATGATCCATTCGCAAACAGCGGAGAAACGATCGATATCTCAGATGATGATTTGCCGTTCTAAGTTCAGTTAGAGGAAATCAGCTTGTGTGAACGTAACGCATAACAAGGAAGGAGGACAATTCAATGGCAGGAGGACGTAAAGGCGGACGCAACAGACGCCGTAAAGTTTGCTTCTTTACAGCAAACGGAATCACTCATATCGATTACAAAGAAGTGGATATGCTTAAAAAGTTCATCTCTGAGCGTGGTAAAATCTTACCTCGTCGTGTAACTGGTACAAGCGCTAAATACCAACGCAAATTAACAATTGCGATCAAACGCGCTCGTCAAATGGCATTACTTCCATATGTATCAGGCGAATAATAAATAAGATGAAAAGAGACAGTAAGAACACATTCTTACTGTCTTTTTTTCGTAAAATGAGTATGAGTTAAACAGAATCTAAAAGCTATACATAGTTCATAATGAGTCGCACAGCCTCTTTCTAATGAGAGAGATGGTATATAAACAAAGGTTCCATTTTCGGATGAGAGAGAAAGTGACTCCTAACGTTTGCGTACCGCACGCCAAATCGATAAAATAGGGAAGAGTTCAATAGAAGTTTGAGGTGGAATTGTGAAAAATACACGTTACTTAACGGAAGGAGCCGTTTTACTAGCTTTATTTACGGCCATGCTGTTTATTTCCCTGTACATACCATTACTAGGCGGCCTTTTTTCGTTATTGCTAGGGATCCCTTTTGTAATATTTACAGCTCGCCACGGTTGGAAAAATGTAGTGCCATTCTTTATTGGTTCGCTCATTTTAACAGGTTTGTTTGGAACTGTTTTTTTAGTTCCTTTAACGCTTGCCTTTGGCTTGAGTGGAACGCTCATTGGAGAATTATATAAAAGAGAAAAAAGCCGCTACTCCATCTTAATGGGTGGAACGGTCATGTTTAGTGTGAGTTTAGTCTTGTTATTTGTCATGACGAGTGTTTTTGCTAATATAAATATGCTAACGGAACTTGAGACAGCTTTTGAGGAATCGATGCAAACAACGGAAGAAATGCTTGGTTCACTCGGACAAGAGACAAGTGAGCAGCAAATGGAACTGCTGGAGCAATCGTTTGAAACTCTTCGATATTTACTGCCCTCCTTTTTTGTTATCTTAGGTTTTATTTTAGCCTTTTTAACACAGTGGGCGTCCGTTCCAATTCTAAAAAAGATGGGTTACTCTATTGAAAAGTTTCCGCCACTCAGAAGTTTTAAACTTCCTAAAAGTTTGCTTTGGTATTATTTGATTGTATTGGTGTTATCCTTTTTAGAAATGGAAAAAGGATCTTTCCTTTATATTAGCGTGCTTAATGTGGCTCAAATTTTACAATTACTGATGGTTGTGCAAGGGTATGCTTTCCTTTTTTACTACTTTCATCAAAAATCAGTGGGAAAATGGGTTCCTGTCATGATTGTTGTCTTGACTGTAATCGTTCCTTTTTTCCTTCAATTTATTCGAATCTTAGGTATAATTGATTTAGGATTTGATTTGCGTAAACAAAAAAACAAGCAGTCATGAAATTAGGAAATTAAAGATTGGGAGCTGAAATGGATGCCTGTCTTTGATAAAAAGAACATCATTCGTTTTCCCTTTTACTTGCTATATAGCCTTGCTTTAATCTTATTCGGTTTTGTCATGTATAAGCATTGGCTGATAGGAGCAATTGGGTTTTTATGCTTATTGTCGGTACTAGTGATTTTTATTAAAATGGAACGAATGTTGTTCAATGAATTTGAATCGTATGTGTCCATGCTTTCTCACCGCTTAAAAAAAGTAGGGGAAGAGGCATTAATGGAAATGCCCATTGGAATTATGCTTTTTAATGATGATTACCAAGTGGAGTGGACAAATCCGTTTCTTGCTTCATGCTTTAATGAAGATACATTAGTAGGAAGATCTTTGTATGATGTAGCAGAAAGCATTGTGCCTTTGATTAAACAAGAGGTGGAAACAGAAACCGTTACGTTGAATGAACGAAAATTTAAAGTCGTCATCAAACGAGATGAACGACTGCTTTATTTCTTTGATGTCACTGAACAAGCAGAAATTGAAAAATTGTATGAAGCGGAACGAACTGTTTTAGGTATCATCTTTTTAGACAATTATGATGAAGTGACACAAGCAATGGACGACCAGGTAAAAAGCAATTTGAATAGTCAAGTGACATCCCTTATTAATCAGTGGGCGCATGAAACAGACATTTTTATTAAACGAACTTCCTCTGATCGTTTTCTAATTGTCATGAACGAACAAATTTTGATGAACTTGGAAAAGAACAAATTCTCTATCTTAGATGATGTAAGGGAAAAAACAGCGAAGCAAAATGCACCGTTAACGTTAAGCGTAGGAATTGGAGTAGGGGCATCGGTTTTGCCGGAATTAGGAGCGCTTGCCCAATCAAGCCTTGATTTAGCTCTAGGCAGGGGAGGCGATCAGGTCGCCATTAAGCAGCCAAATGGGAAAGTGAAATTCTACGGGGGCAAGACGAATCCGATGGAAAAACGAACCCGTGTACGTGCCCGTGTCATCTCTCACGCGTTAAAAGAATTAGTGACGGAAAGCGAAAAAGTCATTATAATGGGTCACAAATACCCTGATATGGATGCAGTTGGCTCCGCTATCGGCATTTTAAAGGTCGCACAAGTGAACCAAAAAGAAGGTTTCATTGTTCTTGATCCAAATCAAATTGATTCAGGCGTTCAAAGACTTTTAGAAGAAATTAAGAAGCAACCAGATCTTTGGTCACGCTTCATTACACCTGAAGAAGCGTTAAACATTGCCACGGAGGATACGTTACTTGTCATTGTAGACACTCATAAGCCATCTTTAGTAATTGAAGAAAGGCTATTAAATAAAATGGAACACGTAGTAGTGATCGACCATCATCGACGCGGTGAGGAGTTTATTGAAGACCCACTGCTCGTCTATATGGAGCCGTATGCGTCGTCAACAGCCGAGTTAGTGACAGAGCTGTTGGAATATCAGCCAAAGCGTTTTAAAATTAACATATTAGAATCTACTGCTTTACTTGCCGGTATTATTGTGGATACGAAAAGTTTCACGCTCCGGACAGGCTCGCGAACTTTTGATGCAGCGTCGTTTTTAAGATCTAACGGTGCTGACACGGTACTTGTGCAGAAGTTTTTAAAAGAAGACATGGATCAATATGTAAAACGAGCAAAGCTCATTAAAAATGCAGAAATTTATAAGGCTGGGATTGCCATTTCAAAAGGCACAGAGGACGAAAACTTCGATCAAGTACTGATCGCCCAAGCAGCTGATACACTGCTTTCTATTAATGGTGTCGTCGCATCTTTTGTCATTTCCCGAAGAAAAGATCAACTAGTTGGCATTAGTGCCAGGTCACTTGGTGGAATTAATGTGCAAGTGATTATGGAAGGCTTACAAGGTGGAGGACATTTGACCAATGCGGCTACCCAACTTCAAAATATTACGCTAAGTGAAGCAGAAGAAAAATTGAAACAAGTCATTGATGAGTATTTAGAAGGAGGAAAAAAAGAATGAAAGTCATTTTTCTACAAGATGTAAAAGGAAGAGGAAAAAAAGGTGAAGTCAAAAATGTAGCTGATGGATACGCTCAAAACTTTTTGATTAAGCAAGGACTGGCCGTTGAGGCAACAAATGCCAGTTTGAAAGCATTAGAAGGACAGAAGAATAAGGAAAAGAAAGAAGCGGCAGAAGAGCTGCAAAGCTCTAAAGAATTAAAAGAAGTATTAGAGAAATTAACGGTTGAATTAAAAGCAAAATCAGGAGAAGGCGGACGTTTATTCGGTTCCATTACAAGTAAACAAATTGCTGAAGCATTACAAAAGAACCACAACATTAAAGTGGATAAGCGCAAAATGGAAATGGATGATGCGATTCGTGCCCTTGGGTATACGAATGTGACGGTGAAGCTTCACCCTGAAGTAACAGCTACATTAAAAGTACATGTATCAGAACAATAAATTTGTTGAAAAGAGGGGCGATTAAATAATATGAGTGATCTTTTTGCCGACCGTCTCCCGCCTCAAAATATTGAGGCAGAGCAAGCGGTTTTAGGAGCTGTATTTTTAGAGCCTTCCTCTTTAACATTGGCTTCGGAATTATTGATTCCAGAAGATTTTTATCGTGCTGCTCACCAAAAGATTTTTAACTGTATGTTGAATCTTTCGGACAGAGGGGAGCCCATTGATTTAGTCACGGTTACAGCGGATTTAGCTGACCAAAAGATTTTAGAAGAAATCGGTGGAGTTTCTTATTTAAGTGATTTGGCAAATTCGGTTCCAACCGCAGCCAACATCGAATATTATGCCAAAATAGTAGAAGAAAAATCGATTTTACGGCGATTGATTCGAACGGCCACTCACATTGCCTCTGAAGGATATGCGCGGGAAGAGGATGTAGAAGGGCTTTTAAATGAAGCAGAAAAAAATATTTTAGAGGTATCACAACGAAAAAATACAGGGGCTTTCCAAAATATCAAAGATGTTCTCGTTCAAACCTATGATAATATTGAACTTCTTCATACTCGGAAGGGAGATATTACGGGGATTCCGACTGGATTCGCTGAGCTCGATCGAATGACGGCAGGATTTCAGCGCAATGATTTAATCATTGTCGCAGCACGCCCGTCTGTTGGTAAGACTGCTTTTGCCTTGAATATTGCGCAAAATGTTGCGACTAAGACAGATGAAAATGTCGCGATTTTCAGTTTGGAGATGGGGGCCGATCAGCTTGTCATGAGGATGCTTTGTGCAGAGGGAAATATTAATGCACAAAACTTACGAACAGGTTCCTTGACGTCGGAAGACTGGGGAAAATTAACGATGGCCATGGGGTCTCTATCCAATGCGGGTATTTTTATTGACGATACGCCAGGAATTCGAGTAAGTGAAATTCGGGCTAAATGTCGGCGCTTAAAGCAGGAAAACGGACTTGGCATGATTTTAATTGACTATCTTCAATTGATTCAAGGAAGCGGAAGAGGTGGCGGTGAAAACCGTCAGCAGGAAGTATCGGAAATTTCTCGCTCCTTAAAAGCATTAGCTCGTGAGCTCAAAGTACCGGTTATTGCGCTGTCACAGCTTTCCCGTGGTGTAGAGCAAAGACAAGATAAGCGTCCGATGATGTCGGATATTCGTGAATCGGGGAGTATTGAGCAGGATGCGGATATTGTAGCCTTCTTGTATCGTGATGACTACTACGACCGAGAAAGTGAAAATAAAAACATCATTGAAATCATCATCGCCAAACAGCGTAATGGACCTGTTGGCACTGTTCAATTAGCGTTTGTCAAAGAGTATAATAAATTCGTGAACCTTGAGCGCCGCTTCGATGATTCTGGCATTCCACCAGGCGCTTAAATCAAAAGAGACAGAGGGATTGTTCCTTCTGTCTCTTCTTTTTGAGCTGTTTTTGACCGGTATATAAATATACTATTTCATCACTCAACATTTTTTTCATCAATGCACCACTAATTTATATTTTTCAATTAATCATTCGGCAAAGCTTCATTCGATGGAGAAGCATTACAATTTTTGATTAAAACAACTTGATTTTTTCCCTTTTAATCATGTTAAATTTTCTAGATGGATTTATATAACGAACATATAGATAGATATATAGATTAATTGTTCGGATTTTAATTGACTTTACTACGTTGAATTGATACACTTATTAACGTTAAATGAAGTTAAGAAAAGTCGTGTTGATTAAGCGGAGGTGCTGGAATATGTCATCTGTTGTTGTTGTGGGAACACAATGGGGAGATGAAGGAAAAGGGAAGATTACCGATTTCCTTTCAGAAAATGCAGAAGTGATTGCACGCTATCAAGGTGGTAACAATGCAGGTCATACAATTAAATTCAATGGTGAAACATATAAATTACATTTAATTCCATCTGGTATTTTTTATAAGGATAAGATTTGTGTAATTGGAAATGGAATGGTTGTTGATCCAAAAGCACTTGTGAAAGAATTGAAGGGCTTACATGAGCGTGGAGTGACAACAGATAACTTACGTATCAGTAATCGTGCCCATGTTATCTTGCCTTACCATTTAAAGTTGGATGAAGTGGAAGAAGCACGAAAAGGCGATAATAAAATTGGGACAACGAAAAAAGGGATTGGCCCTGCTTATATGGATAAAGCGGCACGTATCGGAATTCGCATGGCGGATTTATTAGATCGTGAAACGTTTGAAGAGAAATTAATACGTAACCTAGAAGAAAAAAATCGCCTATTTGAGAAAATGTACGAAGTTGAAGGGTTCAAAGTAGAAGATATTTTGGATGAGTACTATGAGTACGGTCAACAAATTGCGCAATATGTTTGTGATACATCTGTTGTGTTAAATGATGCATTAGATTCAGACAAGCGTGTTCTATTTGAAGGTGCACAAGGGGTTATGCTTGATATTGATCAAGGTACATACCCATTCGTTACGTCTTCTAACCCAGTAGCTGGCGGTGTTACAATTGGAACAGGTGTCGGCCCGAATAAAATTAAACATGTAGTCGGTGTTTCGAAAGCTTATACATCTCGTGTAGGAGACGGCCCATTCCCGACTGAATTACATGATGAAATCGGACATCAAATTCGTGAAGTTGGACGCGAATATGGTACAACAACAGGAAGACCTCGCCGTGTTGGCTGGTTTGACAGTGTAGTGGTCCGCCATGCGCGTCGTGTAAGTGGATTGACAGATTTATGTTTGAATTCTATTGATGTATTAACAGGCATTGAAACTTTAAAAATTTGTGTTGCTTACCGTTACAATGGCGAAATCATTGATGAGTATCCAGCAAGCCTTAAAATTTTATCAAAATGTGAGCCTGTGTATGAAGAACTACCTGGTTGGACAGAAGATATTACAAGCGTAAAAACATTGGATGAACTTCCAGAGAATGCACGTCGTTATGTGGAGCGTGTATCAGAATTAACAGGGATTCCTCTTTGCACATTCTCTGTCGGACCAGATCGTAATCAAACGAATGTGATTCGCAGCTTATACAATTAATACATTGAGTCAGGCGTTAATCGCTTGCTTAAATGGAACCTTCAGGGGAAAGTATGCTTTTCCTTTGAAGGTTCTCTTTTGTATGAAGGTATGCTAAAATGAATCAGGTTTGCATCTCATCGCGCATCTTTCTAGTAGTCCATTTGCTGCTTCCTTTTTGGAGGAGAAGGCTTTTTAATATTTTTTTATGAAAAAGTATTGCATGTGTATTCAAATGGTGTTATTATAAAAGACGTCGCCGAGATAATATGAGCCATTAGCTCAGTCGGTAGAGCATCTGACTTTTAATCAGAGGGTCGAAGGTTCGAGTCCTTCATGGCTCACTTTTATAATTAATCATGATAACTGTGGCCCGTTGGTCAAGCGGTTAAGACACCGCCCTTTCACGGCGGTAACACGGGTTCGAATCCCGTACGGGTCATCTTTCTTAATTAAAATAAAAGTGTATAAATTTTGGTCCCGTGGTGTAGCGGTTAACATGCCTGCCTGTCACGCAGGAGATCGCGGGTTCGATTCCCGTCGGGACCGCCATTTTATCTTAAAGCGCATAATAACATATGGCTCGGTAGCTCAGTTGGTAGAGCAAAGGACTGAAAATCCTTGTGTCGGCGGTTCGATTCCGTCCCGAGCCATCCTTAAAAAGCATGATATTTTATCATGCTTTTTTTCTTTTTATTCGACTTTTATCAAAGAAGCACTTATAGTGAAAGTACTCTTGGTGTAAAATATCAAAGCGCTGTATATATGATGAAGTCGATTCGTTTTATAATCGACTATTCTTTTTAGTTTAAAAATGGATGATAGATGAACCTCTAGCAAAGCTAGAGGTTTTCCTCTATCTATCGCTGTGATGACAGAGGATTTGAAAAAATGATGATTAATACAATGGATATATATGAATAGGTCTTTTTCTCCTATTTTAAACAAGGAGAGAGCATGATATGACGTTTGTAAGAGGATTAAGTATAATAAGAAAGTGGATTTGAAAAAATGATAGATAATTACGAAGCGATTACATGATTCTTTAATTGAAGCGAAGGAGAACGATCGTTATGGATAAACGTATTTTAGTAGTAGATGATGAAAAACCAATTGCAGATATTTTAAAGTTTAATCTCCAAAAAGAAGGATATGAGGTTCATTGTGCTTATGATGGGATTGAGGCATTGGAGAAGGTAGAAGAGGTTCAGCCTGAGTTGATTTTACTTGACATTATGCTTCCTCAAAAAGATGGGATGGAAGTTTGCCGTGAAGTACGGAAAAAATATGACATGCCGATTATTATGCTAACAGCTAAAGACTCGGAAATTGATAAAGTACTTGGTCTGGAGCTTGGGGCAGACGATTATGTAACGAAACCTTTTAGTACGAGAGAGCTGCTAGCACGTGTGAAAGCGAACTTAAGACGTCATCAACAAACACCGGTGGCAGAAGAAGAAAGTGAAACGAATGAGATTCATATTAGTTCACTAGTGATCCATCCTGATGCGTACATTGTTTCTAAGCGGGGAGAAACGATTGAACTGACTCATCGTGAGTTTGAGCTGCTTCATTATTTAGCTAAGCACATTGGACAAGTGATGACACGTGAGCATCTTTTGCAAACAGTTTGGGGCTATGACTACTTTGGGGATGTGCGCACAGTGGATGTAACGGTAAGAAGACTTCGGGAGAAGATTGAAGATAATCCAAGCCATCCTACATGGATTGTAACAAGAAGAGGAGTAGGGTATTATTTGCGCAATCCTGAGCAGGAGTAAAGGCATGAAGAAAGTACGATTTTACCAATCCATTCAGTTAAAATTTGTGTTGATTTATGTACTGCTTATTGCCATTGCCATTCAAATTATCGGGGCTTATTTTGTCAATCAGCTGGAAAGGCAACTTGTGACGAATTTTTCTCATTCCATTGAGGAGAGAGTCAATTTGCTTGCCTATAATTTGGAACAAGAAACGAAGAAAAAAAGAGACGAGGCTTCTCCTACATTGGAAGAAGACGTTCAAGCTGTATTGCAAGATTTTGCGTCTAAAGATATTAACGAAGTACAATTTATTGATCAAAATAGAAGAATTGTCGGAACGTCCGATCCTTATCCGCAAAGCGTCGTCGGGAAAAAAACATCTGATTTTGCTGTCAAACGGGCTTTATTGGCAGGAACAACTTCAGAAAAAATTGTTATTGACCCTAAAAATGGTCATCGAATCCGTGTATTGACGATTCCTGTCCGTTCAGCACAGAATGAAATTATTGGGGCCGTGTATATTATGGCAACGATGGAACATGTGTACAATCAAATGAAGGGAATTAATAATATTTTTGCTCAGGGGACGATTATTGCGGTAGGGATTACAGCAATATTGGGTGTTCTTCTAGCCCAAACGATTACAAGACCTATGTCAGAGATGAGAAGACAAGCTTTAGAGATGGCAAAAGGAAATTTCTCAAGAAAAGCCAAAGTTTATGGCTATGATGAAATTGGTCAGCTTGCTTTAACCTTCAATAATTTAACAAGAAAGTTACAGGAAGCTCAGGCAACTACTGAGGGAGAAAGAAGAAAGCTAAGCTCTGTCCTGGCCCATATGACTGATGGAGTGATTGCGACCGATCGAAAGGGACGAATCATTCTCATTAATGATCCAGCAGCCAATATGTTGAATGTTTCACGTGAAACAGTGTTATCAGAACCAATTGTAGAGCTGTTAGGGCTTTCGGAAGAATATACATTTGAGCAGCTTCTAGATAAAGATTCTTTAATTCTTGATTTTAGTGTGTATCAAAAGCCATTCATTTTACGAGCAACGATATCGACGATTCAAAAAGAAACCGGGCTTATTAATGGAATTATTACGGTGCTGCATGATATTACAGAACAAGAAAAAATTGATCAAGAACGAAGAGAATTTGTAGCCAACGTCTCGCATGAGCTGAGAACTCCGTTAACAACGATGCGAAGCTATTTGGAAGCTTTAGCTGATGGAGCATGGCAAGATGAAGATATTGCACCTAAGTTTTTAAATGTCACCCAAACGGAAACAGAACGAATGATTCGACTCGTGAATGATTTATTGCAATTGTCCAAGCTTGATAGCCATGATTATCGTTTTTCAAAAGATGTCGTGAATTTCACCGAGTTTTATCAGCATATTATTGACCGATTTGAAATGGCGAAAGAGCAAGGCATTTCGTTTATACGAAAGCTTCCAAGCGAGTCTATTTATGTCTACATTGACCCAGATAAGATTACACAAGTGCTGGATAATATCATTTCCAATGCCATTAAATACTCTCCTGAAGGAGGCACGATTACTTTTTCACTCGAACAGCGAGAGGAACAAATTGTCGTGAGTGTAAAGGATGAGGGAGTAGGAATTCCATCGGATAATGTCAATAAAATCTTTGATCGTTTTTATCGAGTGGATAAAGCACGTTCCCGTAATTTAGGTGGGACAGGACTGGGCCTTGCTATTGCAAAAGAAATGGTGTTGGCGCATGACGGAAATATATGGGCTAAAAGTAAAGAAGGCGTTGGAACAACCATCTATTTTACTCTTCCGATTGAAAGAGAAAATGAGGATGAATGGGTATGAGAAAGTACGAGTTAGTGAAAACCATTTTGTTGTCTTTACTAATTATTATTAGCGGAGTATTAACCTGGAACTTATGGACGTATCAACCTGCTTATGATGAAATTGAAAATACAGAGTATATTCAGCAGGATATTATGATTAGTCCGAAAAGGGAACTGGAAGATCATCTGCGTCCGACGAAAGTGTTTTATCATGAAGAAAAAGGACATTATGGGTCGACGAAGGAAGAGCATATTGTCAAATGGATGACGGAAATGAAGAAAGGAAGTTTTTATGATTTCCAAAATATTTCCGCCACGGTGTCGAAAGACGAATTTTTGTCCTTTATGCATGAAGAGGATTCTATTGAGTTAGTTTATCCAGATACCATTGCGATCCAAACATTCCAGCTTATGTTTCAAGTGAATGAGAAATCGTTACCTTCTATTTATTTTGACCATGTTGTGTTGAAGTTTAAAGAAGGACAAGACGAGGAAGTTTCTGCGTACTTTGTTGACTACGAACGCAGGAAAATTTACGAAGCATCCATTGAAAATGTTATGAAGGAAGATTTAGAGCGGATTAATAAAAGGTTTGAGGATGAATATGAACCATATCTTGCTTACAAGATTAATGATGTACGAGCCATTTTTCTTCCAAAAGGACCGGTTGAAATTAACCGTATTCAATATTACACTGATAAAATTGAAACAGAGAAATTTCGAGATGCGTTATTTAGTGACCCAAGCTATGTGAGAAAAGAGTCATTAGCTTACGAAGACCTTTACACAGATGGGTCGCGTCTATTAGAAGTAGATTCTACGATTAATGTGATGGTCTATGTGAATCCAATTAACATTCAAAATGATAATATGGAGAGCTCACAATTATTAAAACGAAGCTTCAGTTTTGTGAATGATCATGGAGGATGGACGGATACGTATCGATTTGCAAGCTGGGATCGCGATAAACAAGAGGTTGTTTATCGATTATATGAAGACAATCATCCTGTTTTTAATGCTCAAGGAATGACCGAGATTTATCAGCGATGGGGAAGTACGGAGATTATTCGGTACTCGCGTCCAATTTATCGCTTTATTAAACTGCCGTTGGATAGCTATCCTGTCAAGCTAACACCAGGTAATGAAATTATGGAACAAATTGAGCAAAAGTCTAAGTTTAACCCTCTTTTATTAAAAGATGTGGTCGTTGGCTATAAACTGATTCGGGAAGATCCTGCCTCTAAAGTAGTGTCCCTTGAACCAGCATGGTTCTATCTCTATAATCAAACGTGGTATGAGGTAAAACAGCCGGGAGAGGGAGGGGATATAAATGGATTGGAGTAAAACAAAAACAATTTTTATTATTACCTTCTTAATTTTAGACTTGTTTTTGGCCTATCAGTTTTTAGAAAAGCGTAATGAAGGTCAGTTGGATATGATTGCGGAAATCAGCATTGAAGAGCAATTGGCAGAAGAGAAAATTACGTATATTAATCTCCCGAAAACACCCGCTAAAGAGACGTATTTTAATGCGAAAAGTAAAGTGTTTACAGATGAAGAAATAAAGAAAATTAAGAAGCAGGACGTCACGAGATTAAATGACTATGTTTTACAAGGAACATTTTCAGAACCAGTCGTGCTGCCAGATTCCAATGTGACCTTCCGTTTAAGCCAATTTTTGAAGGAAAATATCCTTTACGGCGATTCATATGAGCTGTGGGATATTGATAAAGAAAATAAAACCATCACTTTTTATCAACAATATAAAGGAAAAGTGATTTATGATAATTCAAGTGGAAGTGCGATGCTAGTCATTCATTTAAATGAACAAAATGAGATGATTTCTTACGAACAGTCACTGCTTTCCAATCTTGAAAAAATGGACGATAGTCAGGAAATATTACCACCTATCAAGGCGATCGAAAATTTATTTCAAAAAAATGAGTTAACATCGGGAAGCCGTGTGACGAAGGTGGAACTAGGTTATTATACGTTTGCCCCTTTATCAAGTTCGCAAGTATTAACACCGACATGGCATATTGTGGTGGACGATAAAACAGATTACTTTGTTAATGCATTTGAAGGGCAAATCATTAAAAAAGGGAATTCGTAAATATTGGAGTGAAAGAGTATGGAGATGCATTTTAGTGTACTTGCAAGCGGAAGTACAGGAAATGCGATTTTTGTCAGCGATGGAGAGCAATCACTGTTAGTCGATGCCGGATTAAGTGGCAAACAAATGGAAACTCTCTTTCAAGAGGTAAATCGAGATATTAAACAGCTTTCAGGTATTTTAGTGACGCATGAACATAGTGATCACATTAAAGGGATCGGCGTATTGGCGAGAAAGTATAAGCTTCCCATCTATGCGAATGAAAAAACGTGGGGAGCGATGGAAGGCCTAATAGGCAACATACCGTTAGACCAGCGCTTTACCTTTAAGATTGGAGAAGTAAAATCATTCGGAGGGATACAAGTCGAATCTTTTGGTGTCTCTCATGATGCGGCAGAGCCAATGTTTTTTGTTTTCCATCAAGGGAATAAAAAATTGACGGTGATTACCGATACAGGGTATGTGAGTGACCGTATGAAGGGCATTATTAAAAATAGCGATGCTTTTGTGTTTGAAAGCAATCATGATGTCGACATGCTCCGGATGGGACGTTATCCTTGGAGTGTAAAACGCCGTATTTTAAGTGATGTAGGCCATGTTTCCAATGAAGATGCGGCATTAGCGATGGCAGAGGTCATCGGTGATCAAACAAAGCGCATTTATTTAGCTCATTTAAGTCAAGATAACAACATGAAGGAAATCGCCCGAATGTCGGTGACACAAGTATTAGAATCAAAAGGGTATGAAGTAGGTCATCAATTTCGTTTATATGATACCGATCCTAAAAAGCCGACCGAACTTGTTTATTTGTAGTTTTAAGTGTAGGGGTAACCCATCAAAATGGGCAATAGTTCCTAATGAAGGTGTCATGAGCTTGGAAATATGTTGATATCACGTATAGTGAAAGGAAAGGTGAACAGAGTGGGATATTATGATGAAGGATATGAAAGACGCGAAGGGAGAGCAAAAAGAAGCCGTGGCGGTTTATTTTTATCTGCCTTAGGAGGAGCGATGATAGGTGCTCTTATCATTTTATTCTCGATTCCAACTTTATCTAAGCTGAACATTCTCCCTTACCAAACAACGGTTAACGAGCAAAGCAACCGTTCAGACCTTAACTCTTCCATTCAGCAAACTGTGGCCGTAGACGTCACAACAGATGTGACGAAAGCGGTAGACATCGTATCAGATGCGGTCGTTGGAGTCGTCAACATTCAGCAGTCGAACTTTTGGAATGAAGAACAAGCAGATGCCGGTACAGGCTCAGGTGTAATTTATAAAAAAGCAGGGGATCGTGCATTTGTTGTAACGAATCATCATGTTATCGATGGCGCGAATCAAATTGAGGTTAGCATGACAGATGGCTCTCGTGTTCCTGCACGTCTGCTTGGCAGTGATGTGCTGACGGATTTGGCCGTATTGGAAATTGAAAGCGAGCATGTTTCAAAGGTGGCGGAATTCGGAGACTCAGATACATTGAAACCAGGAGAGCCAGTAATTGCGATTGGAAGTCCACTGGGGCTGCAGTTTTCTGGTTCTGTGACACAAGGAATTATTTCTGGAACAAATCGTGTGATTCCCCAAGATTTAAATGGAGATGGGATTGCGGATTGGCAATCAGAAGTTATTCAAACAGATGCGGCTATTAACCCTGGAAACAGCGGCGGAGCGCTTGTAAACATTGCAGGGAAATTAATTGGGATTAACTCTATGAAAATTGCCCAGCAAGAGGTCGAAGGAATTGGATTAGCGATTCCAACGAACATCGCACGACCGATTATTGAGGATTTAGAAACATTTGGCGAAGTGCAACGACCATATATGGGAGTAAGTTTGCAGTCAATTAGTGAAATTTCCGGCTATCATCTGCGAGAAACGTTAAAGTTACCGAAAGAGGTTGTGACAGGTGTCGCCATTCTCGGTGTTGAACCTTTATCACCTGCTGCGCAAGCTGGTTTAACTGAATTTGATGTAATTGTGGAACTAGACGGCAAAGAAATTCAAGATGTTATTGCTTTACGAAAACATCTGTATACAGAAAAAAATATTGGTGACACGATGCAGGTGACCTTTTATCGTCAAGGTAAAAAACAAACGGTCAATCTTAAGTTGACAGAGGAAACGTTTTAACGGTTAAAAGTTGTGAAGTTGGAACCTAAGTAGCTGCTGTTTCTGTTTAAAACAATAGAATCAGCTGCTTAGGTTTGCTTTTGTGATGATGTTTAAAAGTACCAAAAAAAGATTGTTGTGTATAAAGTGTGGATAACTTTGGAGGGCATGATGAAAATTTTTTGCTGTAAGGAACATGTGGAATTAGCGCTTGATATTATTGTAGATGAAACAGAAATGTTGCCTGTCCTTAATGAAATGGACGGAAGAGAAGAGTCGATTACTTGTGGATATTGTCAAAACGAGGCGTTATATGTAGTAGAGAACTGATATTCCCATACAAGATGTGGATGAGCATTGTGGATATGTGGATAAAAACTGTGGAAAAGATGTTTGTAAGGCGGGGATAGATTGTGAATATCTCGATTGTAACGATCGGAAAACTGAAAGAAAAGTATTTGAAGCAAGGAATTGATGAATATTTAAAAAGGTTATCCACATATGCAAAGGTGGAAATCATTGAATTGCCGGACGAGAAAGCACCAGAAAATTTAAGTGAATCTGAAATGGAGCAAGTGAAAGGAAAAGAAGGCGAGCGTATTTTAGCGAAAATTTCAGAAGATACGCATGTCATCGCTCTCGCAATTGAAGGGAAAATGAAATCTTCTGAGGAACTTGCTAAAGATATAGATCAATTGGCGACATACGGAAAAAGTAAAATCGCCTTTGTCATCGGCGGATCGCTCGGATTAAGCGACGATGTCATGAAACGAGCAAACGGCACATTGTCGTTTTCTAAAATGACTTTTCCTCATCAACTGATGCGCTTAATTTTGTTGGAGCAGATCTACCGGGCGTTTCGGATTAATCGGAATGAACCGTACCACAAATAGAGGCAAAAAAAGTTGAAGATAAGGTGGATATTTTCCATTTGATTCAGAAATAGAAGGTGTTGATAAGCCTTCTTTTTCTGTTTCTAAATATAGCATATGGATAAGTGTAAATGTGTTTGAAAGGTTAACTTCCGTAAAATCAAATTCAAGCTCAACCTTATCAATTTGACGTAGCTGATCATTTGTTCGTCCAACAGTGATCTGTTTAACCAACAGCTGTAGCAATTGCTTTTGTTTATCTCTAGTAGAGGACTTATAGACTTCTACAAATTTTCCTAATAGAAGATGTACCAATTCTGGAGGAATAATTTTTGTATCAGATTTACTTATTTCCGTTATTAAGTTATTCCTTTTTTGTTCAATTTTACTCTTTTCAATAGCCACTTGCTGTAATCGTTCTTGCAAAATCGTAACAGGAAAAAGATTTTGTTCAAAAGCTTCTAAATATCTATTCTGAAGTGCTAGTGTTTCCTCTAACTTCGAATCAGTTTCTTCCAGTTCTTTTTTTAATTTTTTTATGGATTCAATTGAGGTTTTTGTTAGTGAGTTAATAGTTTCATCAAACTTTTGTTTATTGGATAAAAAGCTCTCTATACGTTGGAACAGAGCATTTTCAGCATCATAGGCTTTAACTGAATTGGCTTTACAGGCTGCTGATCCTTTGTTGTGAAAATCACTGCAAACATAATATCTGTGCTTTCTTTTGGTTCCGTCACTTAAAGTGTAAGTAGTAATTGAAGGTACCATCCCTTGTCCGCAATCAGGACAGCGTAAGATACTGCTCAATAGAAACGGTTCGTTGGATTGTCTTTGCTTGAACGATTTACTTTTCCTACGAGATTGAACAAGACTCCAAAGTTCATCATTGATAATCGCTTCATGCTGACCTTCTACTAAAATAGGATTATCATTTCTGCCTCTTCTTCTCTTCTTATCCCAGTTTTCAACCTTTAACCAACTAATTTTTCCGTTATAGACCGGGTTGTCTAAAATAGTTGCCACTCCATTTATAGAAAAATGACGATCACGTTTGGTTCGATACCCATTTTTATTAAGCTGATTTGCTATGGCTTTTAAGCCCTTACCTTGTGAATAAAGAGTGAATATCATTCTTACTACTTCAGCTTCCTCTTTATTAATTACGAGCTCTTTTTCAATAGAATCATAACCAAATATAACACCGCCATTCCATGAACCTTCTAAGGCTCGTTGTTTCATACCAAGTTTAACGTTCTCAGACAATGTATTTCGTTCCATTTCGGCAATAGAAGCCATTAGCTGAACGACTAGACGGCCTATTGGACTACTGGTATCAAAGTTCTCGGAATAAGAGATAAACTTTACTCCGTAATCTTCAAATTTGTCTAACAAAGTAAGAGTATCTAACATATTCCGCGATAAACGTGAGATTTTCCATACAAGTACCGCCTGAAATTTTTCCTGTTCAACATCTGCTACAAGTTTTTGCATAGCAGGGCGGCCGGTGATATTCTTTCCGGAGATCCCTTCATCCACATACTCGTCGACGATTTCCCAATTATAAAGTTGTGCATATTGTCGTAGGGTTTGTAATTGAGCGCTAATACTATAGCCTTCCGAGGCTTGTTCTTCAGTACTTACCCTTACATAAATAGCTACTTTTTTTATATCCATCTCATTACCTCCTTCAAGTTGATTTTACAATGAAATATTAGATAGGAGAAATAAGGTTCTGAAATAGCTTCATCATATTCTTTGCGAATTTTTATAAGAATACTACTTAATGTCAACGTGCTTAACATTAGAACGCCCATATTTTTAAGTGTAACAGTTTCTACTCCCTTCTCTTTAACAAAGAATTAGTCTTTAATTTAATTGAACGACATAATACAAAATACCCCTTGAATTTCCAATTTATGATAAAATTTTCTTTGAGGGGGTGGTTATCTTGGCTCAAATTCCATTTGCTGACACTAACAATTCCTTGTCAGTTGAAGTCCAATTGAAACATGCTGCTGATGTGTTTCTGGTGGATAGTATCAACTTCCAACACTATAAAGCTGGACGGAAATTCAAGTATTATGGCGGCCACTACACTCGCACGCCTGTAAATATTTCTGTCGAAGGAGCTGGAAGGTGGTATCTTATTGTCCATGGTGGACAGTACAAATACCGATTCTATTAATATTAAACTTTTTTGGTCTATCGATTTATTTCGGTAGTTTCTTTTATCATTTAAAATACGGTTCAAAAAAGGCGATTGCTTTAAATATATTTGTCCTAAAGATGGAAGACTTATGTTCAAAATCAAAGTAATGGGGTGGCTATTATGAGTGCTACAATGTATCGGAACAAAGTTCAAGGGTTAGAAAAGGAAATTGCTAATATTGAAAAGGATATAGGTAAAGAGCAAGAAAAGTTGGCAAAGGCATTAAAAACTATACAGAGTACAAAAAGTACCTCGACTCTTAATTCTAAACAAAGAGAACTGATTAATACTCAAAAAAAAATAGGTGACCTTAAAGGAAAAAAAGCTAATAAAATTAAATCTTTAAATCAAGCGTTAGATCAATTACGGCGCTCAGAAGATAGAGAATTAAAGAAGAATAAAACTGCTGAGTTAAGACATACAAAAGCTATTACAGATGAGTTAAAAAAACAACAAAGAATTAGCCAAGAAATATCAGCCAATCCCATATCAATTAACTTCGAATCACTTCCAGAAAAAATAAACGTTCTATTTTTAGCATCCAATCCTATTGACCAAAGTTCATTAAGATTAGATCAAGAAATTCGTCTCATACACGAAAAGATTCGTGCTTCTGAACACCGGGATTCAATCAATTTACAATCTCGATGGGCAGTACGTTCCAATGATATTTTACAAGCTATAAACGAAGTCAAACCCCATATAATTCATTTTAGTGGTCACGGTTCTCCAGACCATGATATTGTACTAGAAACGACGGAAGGGTCTACAAGTCTTCTATCTAAAGAGGCGGTTACCCTATTAATGAAGACAATGTCTGATTCAATTAAACTCGTTATTTTTAATAACTGTTTTTCAAGTGGACAAGCAGAAGCTGTAACGGAACACATTGACTGTGCAATAGGTATGAATGAAGCCGTCTACGATGATGCTGCAAGAGAATTCGCTGCACAGTTTTATTCTGCTATTGCCTTCGGAAAATCCGTACAAAATGCCTTTGAACAAGGGAAGCTTGCTTTAATTTTAGCGGGGCTAGAAGGAGAAAAAATACCTGAGTTATACACTCGGACGGGCCTTAAACCTAATGAAATAATATTAGTCAAACCTGAACTGTAAGCTATATTCGTTTTAGTAGTTATATAACAAAAACTCTAATTTTCTTAACTTATTTAAAAGCAATGAGGCTGGGACAAAACCCTCCTCTGATATGAAAAAGCCGGTAAAATTTTACAACGAGTAAAATTTCACCGGCTTTGTTTATTTTTAGATTAAAATAAGGACCACTTCTGATAAAATAAAGTTACCACACCAAATTTCATCGGAAAGAAGGGTCCTTATGTTTAAAGATTATAACATGAATCAAGTGGTTTTGCCTTTAGATCTAGAAATAAAATTGCAAGAAAATGATATTGCCTTCGCCGTTCACCATCTCGTTGAACAGATTCCAGATGAAGCCTTTGCCGGCTTCTTACAGAAAACGGGGTGTCCTGCTTACCATCCACGCATGATGATGAAAGTCATTTTATGTGCCTACACACAGTCCGTTTTTTCAGGAAGAAAAATTGAAGCGCTTCTCAAAGATAGTGTACGTATGATGTGGCTAGCTCAAGGTTACGAGCCAAGCTATCGTACAATCAATCGATTTCGTGTTCACCCAGAAGTTCAAGTGCTTCTTCGTGAGTGCTTTGTCCAGTTTCGATGTCAACTTGTCGAAGAGAACGAGATTGATAATGAAGCAATCTTTATTGATGGAACGAAGATTGAAGCGAATGCCAATAAGTTCACATTTGTCTGGCGCAAATCAATCGAAAAGTATCATGCGGGTCTCTTGGAGAAATCAACCCAGCTGTATGACGAACTAGTAGAAAGAGAAATTATTCCACAGATCGAACGAGAAAGTTCGGACGAACTTTCTGTTGAAGAATTATCTCTAATCACTGAAAAACTAGAAGAAAAGGTTGAAGAGTTGACAAAAGAAATTGAAGCAAGTGAAGATGCCAATGAACGAAAACAACTTCGATCAAGCAGAAAAGAGCCGAAGAAAGCGTATAAGCAATTTCAAGACTTTGTGAAACGTAAGTGTAAGTATGAGAAAGACCTGGAGATTTTTAACGAACGGAATAGTTATTCAAAAACAGATTATGATGCCACGTTTATGCGTATGAAGGATGACTACATGAAGAATGGTCAACTAAAGGCGGGGTATAATGTACAAATTGCGACAGAAGGTCAATACACACTTGCTTACGATGTGTTTTCAAATCCAACGGACACACGAACACTTCGTCCGTTTCTTGACGCAATTGAACATCACTACTTTGAACTCCCAGACTATATTGTCGCAGATGCGGGATATGGAAGTGAAGAGAACTACCTCGATGTGCAGAACAGAAACCGTACGCCTCTTATCACACATAGTATGTATCGGAAAGAGAAGAAAAAACGCTTTAAGAATGATCCATTTCGGACAGCGAATTGGGATTATCATGAAGAAGATCATTCCTTTACCTGTCCCAACGGGAATAAGTTGACGTTTCGTTACGAGTCTCATCGCACAGACCGTTACGGATTTACAAGGTCATTCAATGTGTACGAATGTGAGGACTGTTCAGGTTGTCCTTTTCGTTCACAATGTACGAAAGCGAAGGAAGGTAATAACCGCAGAATCCATTATAACGAAAAGTGGGAACAACAAAAGAAGATGATTCAAGAGCTGCTTTCAGAAGAAAAAACGGGTGAAATTTACGGAAAACGGAAGATTGACGTAGAACCAGTTTTTGGATATCTGAAGGCTAATTTGCGTTTCACTCGAATGTCCGTAAGGGGCAAAGACAACGTAAAAAAACGAATTAGGGTTTGCATTCATGGCGGTGAATGTACGAAAGTACATCGCCTCTAGATCGAATTCTCCATGGACCAATCTAACGAATCAACAAAAAAAGGGTTCTCATCATCAATGTGCGATGATGAGAACCCTTTTTCATTATTTTTGGCTAGTTATGTCCCAGCCTCTTTTAGGTTCATTAAGAATACCCCTATTTTTACCAATATATTGGTGGATAATTAATTTTACTTGTGTGTATGATTCTACAAGAAAAATTGTAAAATCAATTGGATATTTCTGTTAAAATAAAAAGGGATATTTATAAAAAATTAGGTTGAAAATCAATTTCATATATTAAGGGGGAACCATCGTAATGAAAATTACAAAGGGAATTATTATTGGAATTATTTTCGGTTTAATTTTATCGTTCTGTATTTCATTTATATTTATGGTAGTTGCACAAGGATTAGCAGGTGGCTTTACATCTTTATTTGGAGAGAGATGGTTATACTACGCAACGTTTATTCCCTTTGTATTAACCTTTTCAATATTAGGATCTTACTTTGCAAAACGAGAAAATGTATCAAACAAAAAACTTTGGTTATTGAGTCTAATATCGGCATTGTTTATAACCCTCTATAGTGGAACTATTGGGGCTTTATTTGGTGAGTATCTTGTCAGGGGAGGAAGCCTTAGAACTTATACAGCGGGTGGTTTTACTGGCGTTAATGTAGAGGGTGTCTTAGTTTGGGGAACCATTTATGCTTTTATTATGTTGCCTTTGACTGTACCATTGGCACGTTTGAGCATCCAAGTATTCTTCCAATTACTTAGTAAATATAAAATACCGTGTTGAGCAGCAACAAGTTATCTCTTCGGGTACTGTTATTAATTTGAAAAGGAGAAATTCCATTGGTGATGGTTGAAAAGTTTAACCTTAATGAAGAAACGTTAAATTTTATACTTGATTTTGAAAAGAAAGTTGAAAAGGGTAGAGTTTTTACAAATAAGGAATTGGTAAAGCTGTTTGAATCGTCCTCTTTCTACAACGAGGCGGTTCAGTCTTATTATAAGACGGCAATACAAAAATCTATCTGGTGGGCTGTTAAAAGGAGTAATAACTGGCTCATGGAGAGAGGGAAATATACCAAACTGTAATAGAGTTTAGCTATGGGAAGATAGCTCCCAAAAAATCGTAGAGAAGATACAGTCGACAGATAAGAAATGAATCTGCCGTCTTTCTTTACCTTTTACATAACGAATAGATTGTATGTTTTCATAAATTTATTAATCCAGAAATATCTAGAGAAAAGGACTCACTTCATTAAATAACTATTTAGTGCAGTGAGTATTTTTTTCTATCAGTAAATGCAAGAATTATTTTATCTTATAATTTTGCTATTCTTATTCAGTAGCAAAATATTTGTTTAAATAAAATTATTGGTAAAATAAAATAGAGCTGTAGGAATATGGAGAATAAAAAAATAAAGAAGATATTTCAAACGTGTAATAAAGAATGGATTAGAGAATATTATCATTTCTCTGCCGGGCCTGAAGTTCAACATACTAGCAATTTAAAGAGCCTATATTTGCACGAACTTGATGAAAATAGAAGGGGTGATATCTATGATAAAACCAAATTGGGATATTTTTAAGGCGAAATTTAGTGAAAATCCACAGAATAACTTTGAATGGTTTAGTTACTTGCTATTCTGTAAAGAATTTAATTTGGAGTATGGGATATTTAGATATAAGAATCAGTCAGCAATAGAAACAAATCCTATTAAGGTTAATGATGATGAAATAGTTGCGTGGCAAGCAAAATTCTATGAAACTCCACTTTCCAATCATAAGAAAGAATTAGAGGATACATTAAATAAATTAAAAAGGGACTACCCTAATGTGAATAAGTTGTATGTCTACTCTAATCAAGAGTGGGGACAAAACAAAGGACAGATGCCTCAAGGGTTAAAGGAGATTGAAAAGTTAGCAAAAACATTAGAGATAAGTTTAGAGTGGAAATTAGCCAGTTTTTTTGAATCTGATTTTGTCGCTGTAAAAAATGATATTTTAGCGAAACACTTTTTTACATTAGAAAAAAGTATGTATTCAGCACTAGAAGATATGCAAAAACATAGTGAGAATTTATTAAAGTACATAAATACTGAGATTGCCTTTAATGATAAAAAATTTGAAATCAAGCGAGAGACAGAACTGAAACTGCTCATTGATGATTCTAATCAAGTATGTATTATCAGTGGTGCAGGAGGGGTCGGAAAAACTTCTCTAGTAAAGAAAATTTATGAAAGTTATGAAGAAGATGTTCCATTCTATATCTTTAAAGCTACAGAGTTTGAGGTAAGAAATATTAATGATATATTTGGTGAATTCGGCCTGAGAGATTTTCTTGGTGTTCATAAAGATATGGAGCGTAAAACAATAGTAATTGATTCAGCTGAAAAATTATTAGATCTGAAGAATACAGACCCATTCAAAGAATTATTATCAGCAATAGTTGAAGATAACTGGAAAGTTATTTTTACAACTAGAGATACCTATCTTAAAGATCTTAACTATCAATTTTTCGAGATATATAAAATTGCTCCATTAAATATCGGGATAGACCCTTTGGAACAGGAAGAACTAATCACTATATCTAATGAGAATGCTTTTACTCTGCCGAAAGATAAGAAGTTACTAGAATTGATAAGGAATCCCTTCTATCTTAATGAATATTTGAAATTTTATAAGGATATTGATGAAATTAATTATGTTGAATTCAAATCTGAGTTATGGGAGCAAAGAATAAAAAAGAGTAAACCAGAAAGAGAAAAGTGTTTCCTAGAGATTGCAGCACAAAGGGCAAATACAGGTCAATTTTTTGTTGATGTAACAGCTGATCAAGGCAAACAATGTGATGAATTAATGAAAGACGGAATGTTGGGATATGAAGACGTGGGTTATTTCATAACTCATGATATTTATGAAGAATGGGCATTAGAGAAAATTATAAATAAAGAATTCACTAATAGGTCTGATGAATACGATTTTTTTGTATCAATTGGTGAATCCTTGCCTATAAGAAGATGTTTAAGAAACTGGATATCTGAAAAACTATTACTTGAGGACTATGAAATTGTAGAATTTATTGAAGAAACTATTAAAAATAATGAAATTGATTCTTTCTGGAAAGATGAATTATTTGCCTCAATTCTGCTTTCAAACTATTCAAGAAATTTTTTCGATGTATTTAAGAATGAGTTATTGTCAAATGATTGTAGCCTATTAAAAAGATTAACGTTTATATTAAGGATTGTTTGTAAAGAAGTAGATGAGGAACTCTTTAAGCAATTAGGCATTGAAGATATAAATCTTTTTACTCTGGAAAACATTCTAACGAAGCCAAAAGGAGTCGGATGGGAGGCATTAATCGAGTTTGTTTTCGATAACTTAGAAATAATAGGAACTGAAAATATTAATTTTGTTTTGCCTATAATTAATGATTGGAATGAAAAATTCAGAAAAGGAAATACTACTAGATTTGCTGGCCTTATTGCTCTGAAGTTTTATCAAGATGCTATTCGTAGGGATCTTTACTATCGACGAGATGAAAAACTAGAAACCATTATTAAAACAATTATAAATGGCTCATATGAATTAAGCACGGAATTGAGAGATATTATCACCAAAATAATAAGTAATCAATGGAAGAATCATAGAGACCCTTATTATGATTTAGCAAAGTTCATCTTGACAAAGGTTGATGGTTTACCTGTCTGTAGCGTAATACCTGAAGAGATTTTAGAGTTAGCTGATTTTTATTGGACTTATAAACCAAAAGAAAACCATATGTTCTCGAGCTGGAGAGATGAAGTTGAACATCACTATGGTTTAGAGAAAGACGGTATAGAATATTTTCCTGCTAGTGCTTATCAGAGTCCTATTTATTGGTTGCTCCATATTAAACCTAAAGCAACTATGGACTTCATAGTAAATTTCACGAATAAATCTGTAAAGAAATATATTTATTCAGATTTAGCCTCTAGACTCGATACTATAACAGAAGTTGAAGTTAAGTTAAGTGATGGTAGACAGAAAAAGCAGTACGTTAGTCAGTGCTTGTGGGAGATTTACAGAGGCACAAGTTCTCCAGTAAGTCCTAATTTATTGCAATCTTTACACATGGCCCTAGAAAAGTTTCTTCTAGAACTAGCTGAAAAAACAGGTGCAGAAGTGTTAGTGAGTTGGTTGAATTATCTACTTAGGATTTCTGATAGCGCTTCGATTTCATCTGTAGTGACGAGTGTCGTGTTAGCATATCCAGAAAAAACATTTGATATTGCAAAAATTTTATTTAGAACTAGAGAATTTATTATTCACGACACTCATAGATTGGTTTCAGAACGAGGTGCTAAAACACTATATTCGATAGGACAAAACATGGGTTCTAGTAAAAATAATATATATGATAATGAAAGGCTAGAAACTTGTGAAAATAAGCATCGTAAGTGGACCTTAGAAAGTCTATGTCTAAACTATCAAGTATTTTCAACGCATGAATCTGGAGAGGAAGAAGCGAAGAAACGTCAGGAAATTCTATGGAATATCCTTGATGATTATTATAGTAAACTCCCACCAGATCCTGAACAAAATGAAGCTGATAAGACGTGGAGATTATTTTTAGCGAGAATGGATAGGCGAAAAATGAGTATTAGTACTGAAGAGATTGATGAAGGCATATCGATAGAGTTCAAACCTGAAGTTGACCCAGAAATCGATGCATTTAGAGAGGAAACTCAAAATGCGTATAACGAACATATGAGATATGTTTCTTTGAAGTTGTGGGCTGATTTCAAATCTAAAAACGATGACAAATCTAAGGAATATGAGAGATATGAAAGTAACCCTAAAAATGCTTTAGAGGATGCAAAAGAAATATTAGAAAAACTTAACGAGCATTACAACACGGATCTATCTCAAGAAACATATGCTGAAAATGAGTTATTTCATTTATTTAATAATCAAATACCATCATGTGTATGTGCGGTATTAGTTGAGCATTATATAGATAAATTGGATGATGAAGAAAGAGAGTTTTGTAAGGACACTATTATTGCTAAAGTGGCATCCTGTGTACAACCAAATTATGTTTACCAAGTAGGGGATGGTTTGCAGGAAACAATTGCTTCATTACCAAAACTGATGGATTTATTTCCTGAAGAAAGACAAACGATAAAATTATTGCTTTTACTAATACTGTTAAAGGATGAATCTGTTGGGGGAATAATGTCAACTGAAAGATTCAATATTTTCTCTATGGTAGCAATTCATAAGATGTGGGAAAAAGAATTTGATAATGCTCATTCCTTGCTATTGGGTTATCTAGTATTAAAGCCAAAATATAATGAATTAATAGACGAAAGTCGCAAAAAGAGCTTTGAAGATGGTATATACGAATTTGATTTAGGAGAACTATTGAATAGGTTTTTAATTGAGAATGAGATGAACCTGAATAAGATGGTTGATAACGAGTTTTCAATTTCAGATTTAGGTAATATTCAAGAGCTAGAGTTGTTTATATTATCAAATGCTCTAAAAATGATGCCTATAAAACTACATTCTAAAGAACATATTGCTATTGCTCATGAAATAATTGCCAAATTCGCCAGAGAGCTAACAAAAGGTAGAGATGGTGATAAAGTTGAATATATGGTTCGTCAAGAATTTTTGGAAAGATATGCTTATCTAGTTCTGAATTCAGAAATTAAAGACGTGCCACAATTGATTCAACCATTTATCGATAATTTCAGCTCAACAGAACCAATAGCCGAAATGTTTCAAAAATTTATTTTTGCTGAAGATAGAATGCATAGTTATGATAATTTTTGGTTTGTGTGGAATCAATTCAAAGATAAAATGGTTGAATTGACTAATGACGGAAGCTGGTATGTAGATAAAATTATTAAGAGTTACTTATTTGCACAAACACAATGGAATGATTCTACAAAAGAGTGGGATTCATTAAAAGTAACTAACATGAGATTGATTAAGGATGTATCTGAGCATATGGGGCAGCATCCGTCAGTATTATATTCAATTTCTAAACTATTGAATGATATCGGTAGTTCATTTTATGCTGATGGATTGATATGGATATCAAATATGTTATCAAGGCATTCAGAATATTACACCATGAAACTTGAAAGGAATACTTCTTACTATTTAGAAAACTTGGTGAGAAAGTTTGTTTATGAAGAGCGAGAAAAGATTAAGAAGAATAAGCGCTTAAAACAGAAAATTCTAGTTATACTAAATTTCCTTATAGAAAAGGGTTCTACAATAAGTTTTATTCTTAGGGAGAATATTATTTAAATTAATCAAAATATCCCTGAAGTAGAAATAGAGATTTATTATTAAGTGAAATTAGATTGGAACAAGTCATTGGAACTTTATATGTACCAATGACTTGTTTTTGCCTCTTAAATAACTACGGTGAACCGTATCATAAGTAACGACTGCTCTTAATGATTCAATCCAATTAAAGAGAATCTTCCTCATAATTTTTGAGCATAGTATTTTTGTGATGATTGCTCAATTCATACATTTGAATGTGCCTTTAGATAAATAAAGAATGACGTAAAGACTTGATTCGTCTTTACACTCAACTGGGCTTTAAAAAACTTACAGGTGTATATTTTCTCAAACAATAAAAAGCTTACCCTCAAAGAAACTACTAATTTTTTTGAGGGTAAGCTTTTTTATACTATTACAACAAGTTGACCTAATGCGTTGCCATTTTTAAGATCGAGTAGACCCTTCTCTCAATTGTTCAAGTGAAGAACAATTTTTAAGAATACCTTAAGGTAAAGCAAGTATACTGATAAGATAAAGAAAAGTTTATGAAGAAGTGAGGGTACCATGAAAATATTAATCGTTGAAGATGATCCGATTCTTTCAGAGACCATTGTTGAATCGACTAAGTTATTATATGAAACGGTTCAATCGTTTGATGGAGAAGAAGGGCTCTATTTAGCAGAGCAAAATATTTATGACATTATAATCTTGGATGTAATGCTGCCCAATATGAACGGCTATGAGGTTCTTAAGGAATTGAGAGCGAAAGGGATTATGACACCCGTTATCTTTTTAACGGCAAAGGATGGTATTGATGATAAAATCCAAGGTCTCCGTTTAGGGGCAGATGATTATTTAGTGAAACCGTTCCATCGGGAAGAACTTTTACTTAGATTAGAAGCCATTGTTAGACGAACGATTGGGGAATTCAAGGAAAATAGTGTTGTATTCAAAGACCTTAAACTAAATATTAAAACGAAAACAGCTATGATAGGTGAAGAACCAATCAAGCTTAATGGCAAGCAATTTGATTTACTGGAGTATTTAATTAATAACAAAGAAACCATTCTGACAAAGGAACAGATTTTTGATCGGATTTGGGGATTTCAATCGGATACGACGAATACGGTGGTGGAAGTGTACACAAGTCATATTCGAAAAAAGCTTAAACCGTTTAACTATGATCAATATGTAAAAACATTTCGGGGACTAGGTTATATGTTGACTGAAGAAGGTCATGAAAATGAGTAAGAAAAAAATATTGGCGAAGCAGCAGTTTACATTTATGCTTTTCAATTTTGTTGCTTTTACAGCTATTTTTGCGATATTTGGTGTGATTATTTTCAGTCTTGTTCAAAGCACTCTCTATACGAAAGCAGATGAAGAGCTTTTATTTTTCAAACAAAAAATAGTAGAGGAACCATATCGAGGATTACCACCCAATCCTCCGTCTGACCGTGTAAATCGAGATCAAGATAATCCGCCTTTGAATCCAAGGATTATTGTGCTTGATTGGAATAGTGAGGGTGAAATTGTTAATCAAGAACAAATCGGTACCCATTTCTATCAAGGGTATTTACAGGAGATAGAATTCAGTCTGGAACCGCTGGATGAAATCACTAGTATTAGCCTGAATGATCAATATACATTTCGGTCGTTGTCCTATAAAAATGAGGAGAACCATGATGTTCAGTATACTCAGCTACTGATTAGTATTGATGCAGAGCGAAACTTAATCGAGAATTTTGGATGGATTTTACTGTTATGCTCTGTTGTGAGTATTTTTCTTTCCATTACAACAAGCTATCTTCTATCTAAAAAAACAATGAAACCCATTATTAAGTCATGGGATCGTCAGGCAGAATTTGTTGAAAATGCCTCACATGAGTTAAGGACTCCGTTAACCATTATTCAAAATAAACTTGAGCTAATGCTGACAAAACCAAATAACAAAGTTGTAGACACTTTTGAAAGTATTGCCCTTAGTTTGTCTGAAACAAGAAGACTGTCTCAATTAACATCAGACCTACTTACACTTGCTCGTGCGGACTCATTAGAATCTCAATTGAACATCGAGACCTTTGATGTGGATGACTTCATTTATAATGTGTGTCAGCCTTATATTGAGATTGCGGAAATGGATGATAAAAAAGTATGGCTGCATTTAAATACGAAGATTCAAATTGCGGCAGATAAAAGCAGAATTCACCAACTATTAGTTATTCTTCTGGATAATGCTTTAAAGTTCACAACGGAGAATGAAAGTATTGGAATCAAAACCTACCTGGAAGGCAATAAGGTCGTTTTGGAAGTAAGTGATACAGGGATTGGAATTAGTGAGGAAAATAAAGAACGGATTTTTGAACGCTTTTTTAGAGAGAATAAAGCGAGATCAAGAGAAAAAGGCGGGACAGGTCTAGGACTAGCTATCGCGCATTGGATTGTATCAAGTCATCAGGGTACGATTAAAGTTCTAGATAATAATGGAAATAAAGGAACTATTTTTCAAGTGAAATTACCGAGATAAGAGATCACAAATATGTGGTCTCTTTTTTATTTTACAGTCTTTGTCTCGATGAAGGTGCTTGTTCTATTGTAAAAAGTTTGTGAAGTTTTTTTAAGCGTTTTTTAAGGTTCATGCCTAATAATGTAACCATGGACAAATTAATAGAAAGGAGCATCGAAGATATGAAAGCAATGACATTGAATGGAGTACAAGGTCGTACGGAACTCAAACATGAATTATCAAAAATGGATTGCTACTTGCTTCGTAATCGATTGAAGCATGTGATGGAAATCGATCCTTATGCGAATAAAGATGGTAAATATCTCATTAGAAGTGTATACTTCGATAATTTTGATAATAAAGCACTCACACAGAAAAAGGAAGGTTATTACGAACGTGATAAATTTCGAGTTCGGTTATATGACTATAACACAAGCCTTCTTAATCTTGAAAAGAAGAGTAAACGTAACAATTTAACGTACAAGCAGAAATGTCGAATAACGGCTGATGAATATGAACGAATGAGGGTCGGAGACATTGACTGGATGGAGTACGATGAACGATCCCTGATACGAGAATTATATATTGAAATGAAGTTGTATCACCTAAAGCCGGTAACGGTGGTTGATTATGAGAGGGAAGTTTTTATTTATCATTATGGAAACGTAAGGGTCACCTTTGATAGTGATATTAAAACTAGCTTTCGAAACAATGATGTGTTGAACGTTGATTTACCGATGATTGAAACAAACCCTGATATCGTTGTTCTTGAAGTTAAATATGATGAGTTTTTGCCAGATGTCATCAAAAAGCTTCTTCAAATTGGGGATAGGCGAAAAGGAACATATTCAAAATATCAGATAAGTAGAATGTATGGGTAATGTTTACCCACCTTATAATCGATGACTTGGAGGAATAGAAATGGAAAGTTTAAGCTTTAATGATATTTTTAAATCGAACATTTTAGAAAAAACAACGAGCTTTTCGATTGTTGATTCTATGGTTGGGTTAGTGGCAGCGTTTATTTTAGGTTTATTAATCTATACAGTCTATAAAAAGACATTTTCAGGTGTGATTTATTCACATACCTTTAATATCTCCCTCATGATTATGACGATGGCAACAGCCCTCATTATTATGGGAATCTCTTCTAACGTTTTATTATCACTTGGTATGGTTGGTGCATTGTCCATTGTCCGTTTCAGAACACCGATTAAAGATCCGATGGACATTGTGTACCTTTTTTGGGCAATTGTAGTTGGAATTTTATGTGGAGCAGGCTTTATTCCATTAGCTGTTCTGGGCTCCATTCTAATTGGTTTAGTGTTAGTTTTATTTGTGAACAAAATAAAAATTGAAAATCCATTTTTATTAGTTATTAAATATGATGAAAATTCAGTTGAAGAATCCGTAGAGCATATTGTCTCACGTCATGCGAAAAAACATACAATCAAATCGAAGTCTGTCTTGCCAGGCAACCATTATGAGATTACGTATGAGATACGTATAAAGGATGATAATCTGGGATTCCTTACGAATCTTTCAGATATGAAAGGCGTGCAATCGGCAGTTATGATCAGCTATGATGGCAATTTTACTGCTTAATCAAATGGAGATTCATTTTATGGCGGCAGGGGATCTTGCCGCCATTATTAATCAACTAGGCCTTTTTTTCTCTGAAAAGGAGCAACGTAGTAAAAATGAACCTGACGTATAAAAAAGGAAAAAGAACAACAAAAAGTTTGTTTCCTTAAACGCTAGGTGAACAAATGTAATGGAGGTGTGATGATGCCTATTAAAACGAGATGGATTCTTTCCATCATGTTTGCTGCGATTTTATTTGCTATAGGGTCGATCTACTTCGTTCAAAAATTTGAACTTGAAAGTGTAGATTCACCTTATTCCTATAAAGAAAAGTTATTTGATGAAGAGGCTGTTTCCACAATTGAAATCACCATCGATGAGGATGATTGGGAGGATATATTAGCTAATCCGTTGGATGAGGAATATAAGGAGGCTTCAGTTACGATTAACGGTGAAGAAGTCTCTAATATAGCCATTCGAACAAAAGGGAACTCTTCCTTAAGTTCCGTAGCGAGGGATGAAGAATCAGAGCGGTATAGTTTAAAAATAGATTTTAATTACTATAATTCTACCCAAAGCTATTACGGTTTAACGAAGCTGAACTTAAATAATAACTTTAGTGATACGACCCAGATGAAAGAGTTTGTCTCTTATGAATTAATGGAGCAAATGGGAATTACAGCACCTGTTCACTCTTATATGAAGGTCATGGTCAATGGAGAGTATTATGGCCTCATGCTTGGAATAGAAGCAATTGATGAAACATTTATTGCTGCAAATTATGGTACGACACAAGGATATTTGTACAAGCCAGATGGTACCGGAAGTGACCTCGTTTATATCAGTGATTCTCTTGAAGACTACGAAGGAATTGAAGTGAAAATGAATGAGGAAACGGTCGAAGATTCGGAACTAATTTCCATGATCAAAGCAATAAATGATGGTGAAGGGTATAACGAGTACTTAAATACAGATGAAATGCTTCGTTATTTTGCCATGAATACAGCCCTCGTTAGTCTTGATAGCTATCAAGGACAGTTAAAGCATAATTATTATTTATATGAAGATGAAAATGGTAAATTTTCAATTCTGCCTTGGGATTATAATATGTCATTTGGTGGGTTTAATAGGGGAGGAAGAGGAGGCCCCCCTATGAATGTTAATGAAAATGCCCCAGATGGATCAGAACCTGCACAGAATACGACACCTCAAGCGGAGAATGTTGATCCAACTCCAATGCCAGAGCGTCCTCAAGTTGATGGAAGGCAGGAACAAGGGAATGGTCAAAGCAACCCAGCAATGATGCCACAAGAAGGCAATCAACGTGGTGGAGGCATGATGCCTGCAGGAGATTTATTGAGCGAAGATACCATTAATTTTAGTATTTACCAGCCGGTTTCAGGTACTTCCTTATCAGAACGTCCGTTACTAAACGTATTATTAAGCGATGAAACGCTGTTTGCACAGTATGAAACGTATGTAGAACAAATCGCAACAGAAGTTTTAACAGAAGAAAATGTAGCAGCAATCACAACGAAGCTAGGAGAACTGTTAGAGCCCTATATTGAGAGTGATCCATCTAAGTTTTTCACTACTGAAGAGTTTTTAGAAGGTGTGAGTGGTGATAACAGTTTACCTGAGTTTGCCAAACAGCGAAGTGAATCGATTTTAGCCCAATTATCAGGAGAACTTGTTGTGGAAGCAGACGAGACGACTACTAACATGTCAGAGATGGAAGGGCGAAATAGTAATAGGGAACAACCTCAGAACGGTGCTCCCCCACAAATGAATGAAGGGATGTGGGGTGGACTTGACATTAATTCCATGACAGAGGAAGAATTTGCTCAATTTTTAGAGCGAATTCAATCAGGAAATCCGCCTATTTCATTACCAGAAGATTTTGATTCCATGACAATGGAAGAACAAAAATCTTATCTGATTGAAAATATGGAAGGTATGGGTGGAACACCAGCTACAGGTGATGGCAACGATAATAGAAAAGATCGAAACCAACCAATGATGAACAATGAAGCGAAGGAGTCAGGAAGCGAAGAATCAACTGGAGAATATACGAAAGCAGATGTTTATCTTCTTCTTGCCTTGTTAGGAATGACAGTTATTGTAATCACGATTATTCGTCGAATTGGTCGATGAATTAACGCCGGATTCTGGTGAAATAGACTAGAATTCGGCGTTTTTTTTAAGTTGAATCGTTTATCAATCCAAGACAAACATCTTACAGTAGCCTACCTTTTTCCATATAGTATCCATCAACTTTAATCTATGAAAGACATTAGTAAAATAAATACTTTCTTTAAAGATATTAAGGTGAACCGCACTATTAGCTCATCGGATTATCTTCAGTTTTATACTTGTCAAGGTGCTTCGAATCATTGTTCCTTCTAATAAGGGGAGCTACCAAAAATCTTAATATGCTGTATTTTGAAATCTGGAATTTTTGAATCTCCTAAAAGAAAATGACTTACTCCCACTATTCAATCATTTTGCTGTGCTTTGTATGGAGTTTCAAATTTATGAGAATTGTAATGTATCTAAAGAAGCAGAGGCATATGCAAATGCTGTATCTGCAGTTTAGTTAAGTAGAAAAAAACTGTATGATTCAGTAAATAAATTTTTTAATTCAGTATAAAATGACTAAAAGCCCGTGCACATTTTAAATCGTGCACGGGCTTTCAATCACTCTATCGATTAATTTCGAATGAGGTAGTCAAATGCACCAAGAGATGCGTTTGCGCCAGATCCCATTGAAATAATGATTTGTTTATAAGGGTTGTTCGTACAATCCCCTGCAGCAAACACGCCAGGAATGTTTGTTGCGCCATGATTATCGACAACAATCTCACCCATTTTATTACGTTCGATTGTGTCACCTAGCCAATCTGTATTTGGTACTAAGCCAATTTGAACAAAGACGCCGGATAATTCAATATGACGAACTTCTCCTGTATCGCGCTCAATGTAGCTAATCCCGTTTACTTTATCAGTTCCAGTAATTTCTTTTGTTTGAACATTTTTTAGAACTGTTACATTTGGCAAGCTGTATAGACGTTCTTGCAGGACAGAATCAGCTTTTAACTCTGGCATAAACTCAAGAACGGTTACATGTTTTACGATTCCTGCCAGGTCAATGGCTGCTTCAACACCAGAGTTTCCGCCGCCAATAACTGCGACATGTTTTCCTGTAAACAATGGACCATCGCAATGAGGGCAATATGCTACGCCTTTATTTTTAAATTCTGCTTCGCCAGGAACGCCAACATTGCGCCAACGAGCCCCTGTTGAAAGGATAACGGTCTTACTTTTCAGAACAGCACCGTTTTCCAATTCAATCTCAACAAGGTCTTTCTTTTCTAAACGTTTTGCACGTTGTAGATTCATGACATCAACGTTGTACTCTTTCACATGCTCTTCAAGGCTTGCTGCGAGCTTAGGACCTTCTGTGTATTTAACACTGATGAAGTTCTCAATACCGACTGTATCCATCACTTGACCGCCGAAGCGCTCAGCTACAATACCTGTGCGAATTCCTTTACGTGCTGCGTAGATAGCGGCACTTGCACCTGCTGGTCCGCCTCCAACAACAAGAACATCAAATGGCTCTTTATCATTAAATTCGGATGCATCTGGTGTGCTGCCTACTTTAGCAAGGATTTCTTCCACTGACATACGGCCACTACCGAAAGATTCACCATTTAGGAACACAGTTGGTACAGCCATAATATTTTTGCTTTCTACTTCTTCTTTAAATGCGGCCCCATCAATCATCGTATGGGTAATGCCAGGATTTAAAATGCTCATTAAGTTCAGTGCTTGAACTACATCAGGGCAGTTGTGACAACTTAAACTGATGTAAGACTCAAAGTGGTACTCGCCCTTAATGTTTTTAATTTGGTCAATGACTTTTTGCTCAACTTTTGGAGCTCTTCCGCTTACTTGAAGTAGAGCCAATACTAATGAAGTAAACTCATGTCCAAGAGGAATACCTGCAAAAGTGACTCCAGTGTCTTCGCCGATACGGTTGACACTAAAGCTAGGTGTTCTCTCTAATTGTGTTTTCTCAACTTTAATGTTCGGTGACATAGTGGCTAATTCGTCTACTAGAGCCAGCATGTCGCGGGAAACATCATCAGCCCCTGCGCTAACTTTAAGCAGCACATCGCCCTCCATCATTTGAAGATATTGGGCTAATTGTGCTTTAATTGTTGCATCTAATAACATGGAGGACACTCCTTAAATTTTTCCTACAAGATCAAGGCTTGGCTTAAGTGTTTGAGCGCCTTCTTGCCATTTTGCTGGGCAAACTTCACCTGGGTTGTTGCGAACATATTGAGCAGCTTTAAGTTTGCTCACAACTGCGCTTGCATCACGACCGATGCCGCCTGCATTGATTTCAACTGTTTGGATGATGCCGTCTGGATCGATGATGAATGTACCACGATCAGCAAGGCCTTCTTCTTCGTTTAATACATCAAAGTTGCGAGAAATTTTTTGGGATGGGTCACCAATCATTACATACTCGATTTTACCAATCGCTTCTGAATGATCGTGCCATGCTTTATGTGTGAAGTGTGTATCAGTAGAAACAGAGTATACTTCCGCTCCCATTTCTTTTAATGTAGCATATTGGTTTTGTAAATCTTCAAGTTCAGTAGGACACACGAATGTGAAATCTGCAGGGTAGAAGCAAATAACGCTCCACTTACCTTTTAAGTTTTCTTCTGTAACTTCGATAAACTCTCCGTTGTGGTAAGCTGATGCTTTGAATGGTTTTACTTCAGTTCCGATTAAAGACATAATTATTTCCTCCTAGTGTGTTTTAAAATTTATAAATAGTAAATGTGGGACAAGTTGTCCAGATCGTAGATAACAAATTATCATTCGCTTTTAATCATAATTCGTTATCTAAAATAATTCTAATTCAAAAATAATTATTGTATAAATCTTGGTGTTTTGTCAAGGATAAATTTTTAATATTTTCTAGAGTATCATTACAAAAAAATCGTTTTAGTTGAAAAATGGGGCAACTATTTTATGTAGGAAGAGTACTTTGAGGTTTTCAATTAATAGGATTGGTTCTCAATTAATAAGTATTTTTAACCGTAGTGAGGAACTGTTTTTCAAATACTATAGTGGATACATTTAAACGAGAAAATAAGTACCGACTGGATGTTTGCACGATGAAAAGAGAGTTGGTGCATATTTTAAATACATTAAAAGATTGAAAAGCTTTTTCCTGCTCATTCTATAAAAGTATTGCAAAATCCTTCTAATTACCTAATAATGATAATCAATATCAATTAATGTAGTATGGAAGGAGATATCAATGATTAACAAATTAGTGAAACATATGATGGTGATTGTATGTTTTTTCGGATTTAGTCATTTGACGGTCCATGAAACAGAAGCAGCAAAAGAATTATCCGAGCAACCATATATAGATTTTTCAAGTGACCGTTCAACATGGTTTTTCCGAATAGACGGGGGAAAGAATAATGTAGCTTTCTTTGATTTTTTCTCTCCCTTCGACCCAACGGTAAAAGTCGGTGTCTATGACCCGTTAACAATGTATGAATTGGATCACACGTATTACGTGGGACAAGATGGGGCTCTTATGATTCATCTTGAGGATGTAAAGAAATTATACGCTCCCTACTTTGATTATGAAGTATCTGAAGGTGAGTTGCACATTCGTCATACGGTTTATGACAAGCTAGTGACAGCAGGATTTGGGGAGAGGGCCACAACAATTGAATATACGAAGAAGGTGTGGGAGCTTTACCTAAATAGGAAAGCAGATGGTAAAATGAACGCTGGTGTGTATGATTTCCGTGAGTACTTGCCTGTTCAGGGTGGAAGAAATAAATCTGCGATCAATCCCGTTGATATAAACAAAGAGCGCAGCATAGAAAATCAGCCTTTTACTTTTTCTAAAGGAGCTGTTGAGATAAAGGATGGCGACTATTATGTTCCGCTTGCAGAAGTTATGGAACTGATGGGAAAAGTGAGCTTTCAGGAAGAAGGGTATTTGACTGTTCAAGCAAAAGAAATGGCGGATGTCACAAAGGCTGTGGACCGTTCAGATGAAGACATAGAGGTGAGTGACGTCGTGGTTCCGAAGCCTTCTAATCCATGGCATGGAGGGTTATGGGAAGAAGTCGAACCTGACTATACATGGGCAGACTACATGAATGATGTAGCGGATGGAAAGCGCCGGACAGGATGGTTATGGAAGTCGTTCTATATGGCATCAGGAGATGGGTTTAAGGATGAAAACGGAAATACAGTAACTCTTGAGGCGAATCGCATCGTTCCATTCTCTTTGTATATTCCCACTAATTACGATGCGAATGAAACAAGACTTACATATATGCTTCATGGAGGTACAGGGAACGAACATACCCCGACCTATCGACTGATGCAACATGATTTACCGCTTGAACAATATGCTGAAGAATATAATTACATCTTACTTTCCCCTAACGGATGGACACAAGACCCGGTATGGAGACAAAATCAGGCACTTTATTCGTTTGAGCAATCGTTTGAACAAACGCTAAAAGAATTCACGGTAGACCGTGAGCGTGTATTCATTACAGGGAATTCCCTTGGAGGCAGAGGGACGCTTGAGCTTGCTGCCCGCTTTCCAGACCGATTCCGCGCTATGGCTCCAACAGCTCCGAAAATTACGGATAGAGCGGAAGGTGGAGGCACGGTAGTAAATATTGAAGGAACAGACTATGATTTAAGTGCGGTGAAACACCTTCCTGCTTTCGTTGTACAAGGGACAGCTGATACGACTACCTCGTTTAAAGTACAAATTGGTAGCGAAGAAAAACCAGGGTCCATTGTGTCAGCTGTCATGCCAAAACTGCAAAATGCACAATATATTACGGTTGAACGGGGAGATCATACGTATTCTTACGCGGCTGTGCTTGGTGCCATATTTGATTTCTTTGAAGCCCAACTTGCATCTGTACCATCAGAAAAACCATTCGAGACCTTGTATCTCTACAAAAATAGTAATAGTGCCCGTCTTGATGAGGAAAAGACCAAACTTGCATTTCCTGTGCATACTGTAGATGAAACGACGATGATTTCAATCCAAGACTTGGAGAGTCTATATGAATCACGTTTGAACGTGTATCCTGTCCATCTTTACGATAGTGATCCTAAAGGACCTGCAGATTACTGGACCATCATTAGCAATGGTCAAACCTTGAATTTCACGGTAGGAGAGACGGCTTATCGTCGCAATATGGAGCGCTATCAAGAAGAAGCCAAAGTGAGCGGAAGTGGTGCACCGAGTGATAAGAATGAACTTACACCCGCCCCTCATTTTTCTGCGGCTCCTTATGAGCAAGAAGGACAAGTGTATGTACCTGCAGAGGAAGTGCTTTCTTCTCTCGGCTTAGATGTTCAAGTATCCGAGCAAAGTGTGTGGGAGAAGAATCGTGTAGCGTTTCTTACGGTAGGAATGTTTTTAGTACTATTAGTGGGTGCGTTCTTTTGGTTTAAACGCTCTCGGCATAGTCGTATGGATCAGGAAGTGGTTGAAGGTTTATAGATGATTCAATGGTACAATTTTAAAAAGCTGACTCTGTGTGTTATAGAGTCAGCTTTTTAATGTATAGAAATAGACATTCAAGTGAAGGAGAGTCCAACACTTTCCTGATTACCATTCCTTCGGTTCATAATTCAGTTCTCTAAATAACTGAGTCCGCTCTTTTTTAGACAAATCTCTCCATTGTCCTGGGGGAAGATTGCCTAGATGAATGTTCATAATTCGAACTCGTTGCAGTCGGTACACTTCATATCCTAACTCGGCGCACATGCGGCGAATTTGACGATTAAGTCCTTGTGTTAGTGTGATGCGAAAATCGAATTTCGATAATGCTTCAACTTTACAAGGTAATGTAACCGTATTTAATATTTTAACCCCTTCGGACATTTTTTTCACAAATTCCGGGGTAATGGGTTTGTCCACAGATACGATGTACTCTTTTTCATGCTTATTTTCCACACGTAAAATTTCATTTACAATGTCGCCATCGTTCGTTAAAAGGATTAATCCGTCTGAATCTTTGTCCAGTCGTCCAATGTTGAAAATTCTTAACGGGTGGTTCACTAAATCGATAATGTTTCCTTTGACTCCTTTTTCTGTCGTACTTGTAATGCCGACAGGTTTATTGAGAGCGATGTACACATTGTTTCGTGCAAGCCTTACAGGAGAGCCGTTTACGCGCACATCATCGCCCGGCTGTACTTGGCTGCCGATTTTGGCTGGTTTTCCGTTGATGGTGACTCTTCCTTCTTCCACAAGTTTATCTGCACCACGTCGAGATGCTTTTCCAGCCTCGCTAATATATTTATTAATACGCATAGTAACACATCCTTAAATGGAGGGTGGTTTTAGTTGATATCTAACTATACCTTATTTTTGAGAGTGAATCAAAGCCTTATGGGGCATTCTAATGGGTTCTTTTAGGGGCTGTTCCGAAGTGGATTTAATAAGGTATACTAGTTGGATTGACGGGTTTTAAAAGCATTTTTTTCACCATGCTAAACAAACATTAAAAAAAGTCCGAAACATACAATGTTACGATTAATTTAAGCTAACAGCAGAGAGTGGCTTATTGGAGGATATAGATGATAAAGATAATGGCTGATTCAACATGTGATTTATGCGACGAAGTACTGGAACGGTACAATATAAGCTTGGCCCCGCTGACCATTAATATGAATGGGAATGTCTATAAAGATCGAGTAGAGATAAAACCAGATGACTTTTATCAAATTATGAATCAGTTAGACGAGTTTCCGACAACCGGTATGCCGAGTCCAGCAGAATATTTACACATCATGAACAAGGCGGTTCAAGACGGATATAAGGAAATATTGTGTATTTGCATGTCTAGCGGAACGAGCGGAGCGTATCAATCAGCTGTTATCGCAAAAGGGTATTTTTATGAGCAAACCCCTCATTCATCAATTAAAATCCATGTAGTGGATTCAACCTGTATGAGTCATGGAAGCGGTTGGCTAGTGTTAAAGAGCGCCATTATGAGGGAGCAAGGAGCTTCCTTTGAAGAAATTGTGAATTTCAATGAAATGTATAAAAGGAATGTGAAACACTTTCTTTCGGTCGATGATTTAAATCATTTGATTAAAAGCGGCAGACTGACAAATGCAAGCGCATTTATCGGGAAAATTTTAATGTTAAAGCCGATTATGACCATGAAGGCTGGAAAAGGAGCAATTGTGGCAAAGGAACGAGGAACGAAAAAGGTTCTTCAGCATTATGTCAGCGAGTTCTGCAAACGAAATGATAAGGAATTGACGGAATTTATTATCATCGGCTATACATCAGACCAAAAAGTGGCGGAAAGTTTAAAGATGAAAATTCAAACGGAAACTGATTTTTCAGGCGATATTTATATGATGCAGATGGGAGTAGCTGTCGGCACCCATGTTGGATTGGGAGCGATTTCGATGTTTTTCGTAGAAAAAAGAAAATAGAGGTTCAGTAGTACAAGACCTTCTGAATGGTTGCTTCTGTTAGAGGATTTTAGATGAATCGATTTAAAAAATTCGGCATGATCAAACAGCGTCATGCCGAATTTTCTAGACATAAGCAGATGACCTCTAACGATGGATGATTTCTTTATTGATGAGACGGATATATATAATTTCCCTAAAGTAAGTCTAGTATTATATAATCATTCCGTAGAATATTTTATGGTTCTTTTGTCATTTAGTTGCTCGGGTAGGGAGGGCATAAGGGCGGGGAAATATAGTTAAGAAGAAGGTGAATAGAATGGAAGAATTAAAACGATGCATGGAAAAGGGAGCTTTTTGTCCAATCTCTCTTCCGAAATATAGTCGTACTTTTAAAATACTGTTTTTAGTATCAGTTTTAGCCGTGATTATGTTAAATTGGTTTTTTGACTCGCCTCTTTTGCTTAGTTTATATGCCTACCCAGTCGTATTTATATCTATATTTACACCATCGCTCCCAAAGGTTTTTTTCCTGAATTTTTTATTGCTTGGGTCACTATTTCTTTTCAAATCGCCTGATCCAATCATGATGCTTGTAGTAGTAGCGTTAATTTTATTAATGCTGATTGTCAAACGAGTGGTGACAGTGTCATTACATAACTATCGTGGGAAAAAGGATCAAGAGGAAACGCTATTAAATACGGTTTTGACGTTAGCCAAAACCATTGATACGCGTGATGCGTATACCGCTTTTCATTCAAGTAATGTGGCCGAATATGCCCGTAATATAGCGAAACAATTAAAACTGCCGCAAACGGAAGTAGATGCGATTTACTTAGCAGGACTGATCCATGATATCGGCAAAGTTGGAACACCAGATGCTATTTTGCAAAAAGAGAGCAGGCTAACGGATGAAGAGTATGAGATTATAAAAAAACATCCGGAAGATGGGTTCCAAATCGTAAAGGGTATTAAAAGGTTTGAAGAACTAGGCATTTCAGATATGGTTCGCTTTCATCATGAACGTCCGGATGGTCGAGGCTATCCTCTTGGTTTGAAAGGGGAGGAGATTCCGCTAGGAGCTCGTATATTAAGTGTCGCAGATTCCTTTGATGCAATGACGACGAATCGTTCTTATCGACAGAAATTATCAATTGAAACAGCTGTGGATGAATTAAGACGGCATAGTGGAACACAATTTGATCCAGCTATTGCCAATGCTTTTATTCAAGTATTAACGAAAGAAGGCAAGCTAAAGCCAGAAGAGAAAAGATTTTTGTCCGCGCAGCCTGTATTAGCTAAATAACGTGTATTTGTACACATAAGGAAAAGGACTTGTCGATGATGACAGGTCCTTTTCTTTGTTTTATCCTGCTTTTTCTTCCAGCTCACCTATTTCCCTCAGTTTTCGAAAACGACTGTAAAAGACAGCGGTCATGAGAAGAGAACTTATCCCGAAGATAAGCGTCATGTACGGCAGGCCGATGGCGTCTAACATGAAACCTGTTAATAAAAGAACGACTTGGAAGCTTAAACGGTCCAGCATGTTACGGAAAGAAAAGAACCTTCCGTGGAACTCTTTTGGAACTTTTGTTTGAAAAATCATAGAGGCAGTCGGAAAAAAACACCCTACAGCAAAGCCGAATAAAAGAAAGGCGAAAACCGAGATAAAAGGAATATGAGCAAAGTAAAGCAATGATTGAGACAAACCAATCATGAAGGAAAAGAAAAACAGGACTTTATATGGTGAAAAGCTATGCCCAATTTTTTTGACGAAAAAAGCACCGAGCATAAAAGCAATCCCTTCTGTAGTGTAAATCCAGCCTTTAATGGCAGAACTGTTTTGAAGTTCGCTAATGTTGATGACCATTAAGTTAAAGCCACCAATAAATAGAAGGGGAACAAGTGTCAATAAAAGGGTCATGAACACAATTGGCAGTTGCTGAATGACAGGGAATACATCTTGAAAGCCTCCCCCCGCTGAAGCTGATTTTTGCTCTTTCGGTAATGAAGTGGTAGATTCATCGAAGCGAAAAAACCACGTGAGAATAAAGAGTCCGAAATAAGCAATTAGTGATAAAACGTACAACATGGAAAGTGGCATAATCACAAGTAAAATACCGGCAGCAGCAGTTCCAATAATACGGGATAGGGTGGAGACATTCATATGAATCCCATTCAATTGCAGTAAATCCTTTTCTTCAACAATAAGAGGAATGACGGCTTGTAAAGCAGGAAAATAAAAAGCGGCAGATGTTTGGATGAAAATTAGAAAGACAACCATCCACCAAACAGAACCTGTTTCAATCGCCACGAGCATAAAGACGACACTGACAGTTCGAACAAATCCAGCAACAAGCATAACGGTTTTTTTGCTGATTTGGTCTGTGAGTCTGCCGGCAAGTGGACCAAAAGCAATCCCTGCAAGGAGTCCAGCAGCTAAAATGACGGACTTTAAAAAATCTGACGGCACTTTGTCTTGCATGAATTCAAGGTTTCCGATAATGCCAAGCCACAATCCTAAACCTGCGATAAATTCCCCTGTGAGTAAAATCCATACGTTTTTATTTGTCCACATGTGAATAAGCCTCGCATTCTTTTTATTTCGTCTCTCTAAAAATAAGAGGCTCTATTATTGTAAAGGATTATGATGAACTATTACAGGTAGAAAAAGACGATATGTGCTGTCTTTCTTTTACATGATTCAACCTAAACTGGTAACGATAAGGAAGATATATTTTAAGGGAAGGGCGGTATCACATATGGTATCTTTTCAACCAAACTGCTGGTCAGAACATGGGGAACTAGAAGTGGTCATGCTTTGTTCTCCTTCAAAATTAGATGTGCCGGATTTGAAGACAGCTGAGGATGTGCAATGGAGTGCTCCGGTTAACCAGGAACAAGCATGGGAAAACCATGCAGAGCTTCGAGCTGCTTTAGAACATGCAGGTGTTCAGGTCATCGATTACGGTAAAGAACTGTCAAAAGAAGACCAAGCATTAAGTGAACAGCTCATTAATCGTTTTTTTGTTCGTGATCTTGCGTGTGTATTCGGGAATGTTGTACTGCCTGGGGAAGCAGGTATCTCCATGAGGAAACCCGAGTATGTACAGGCCCACTTACTCATGAAAAAGTGGTTTCCGGACGCTTTTTTATTAGGGGAAAATAATGATGTCAAAGCGTTGGAATTTGGCGATGTGCTCATTTTGAACCGAGATGCGGTTTTTATCAATATTGGGATGCGGACAAGTGTAGAAAGTGTAGAAAAGGTGAAGGATCGAATTTTTGAGGCCGGTTTCTCAGAAATTGGTGTCATAGATTTACCACGCCGTTCAGATACACTTCATTTAGATATGAATTGTAACGTCGCGAATGCAGACTTAGTCATCTCTAAGAGTTATTTACGCTATTTCCCGGTCAATGTTTTAACAAAAGATCTGTCTCGTTACGATATGCCAGAGACATTCTTGAAGCGTCATGGATTTGAAGTGTACTGGGTGGATGAATACGAAACGATTCCAGATATTAATTTTCTTAATATCGACCCGGAAACTTTACTAATTAGTAAAAATGCTCATAAGCAAATGTTAAAGCAGCACCCAAAATTGATGAAGAAGAAGTTGATTGAAGTGAACGTGAATGAACTAGAGAAGGGAGGGGGCGGCATCCGCTGCATGACATTGCCGTTTCGCCGTAAATCGTTGAGCTAAAGGAGGAAGCCTTTTGGGATCATCAAGCAGAGAGAAAGGAAGCATGACATGGTGGCAATTATCCCTTCTTGGGGTGGGATGTACAATTGGGACCGGCTTTTTTCTTGGTTCCAGCCTTTCCATCGAAAAAAGCGGGCCGGCGATATTGATTCCTTTTATATTAGCGGCCATCGGAACATATATTGTATATGATGCCTTGGCTGAAATGTCTGCTGACCATCCGGTAGAAGGCTCTTTTCGTTCCTATGCGAAAGAAGCGTTTGGAAGGTGGGCAGGATTTAGCAATGGCTGGATGTATTGGATATCCGAAGTGCTTATTATGGGGAGTCAGCTCATTGCGTTAGCCATTTTCACACAATTTTGGTTTCCGGACATTCCGCTATGGATATTTGCTGCCATTTATGCCGTTCTCGGCCTTCTTGTGTTATTAACCGGGATGCATGGTTTTGAACGGATTGAAAATATCTTTGGTGTCGTCAAAACAGCTGCGATTTTCATGTTCATTATCGTGGCGGCCATTGTGATGTGGCAAGGTGGAGGCGAAGCGGGAACAGAAGACGCATTGACTCAAAATTACGAAGATTTTTTTTCAGAAGGTATTAAAGGGATGTGGCTTGCGCTCCTTTATGCGTTTTATGCATATGGAGGCATTGAAGTGATGGGGCTGTTAGCTATTGATTTAAAAAATCCAGCAGAAGCCCCGCGCTCAGGCAGGGTGATGATTATTGTGCTGACGGTCATCTATGTCGGCTCTCTTGCCTTAGCCTTATCCCTTATATCATGGGAGAAATTCCATACGAAAGAAAGTCCTTTTATTACCGCACTCAAACCGTATGACTTGCCGTACGTCGCCGATGTATTAAACGGCATTCTTATTATTGCCGGCTTTTCTACGATGGTAGCGGCCCTTTATGCTGTCATTACGATGCTCATAACATTAGCGAATGATCAAGATGCTCCCACTTTTTTAAATAAAAAAGGGAAGTGGAAAGTGCCGATTCCTACATTCTTGTTTACAGCAGGAGGTTTGCTTGTGTCGGTGATTATCGCGCTCTTATTGCCGGGAAAAATTTTCGAATACATTACCACCGCCGCCGGTCTCATGCTCTTATATAATTGGCTTTTTATTTTATGCACCCATTGGAAACTGATGAGATTGTCCGGATGGAGGCGGGGGAAGAATCTAGTGGGCATGTTTCTTATTGTAGCGGCTGTCTTAGGAACAGCAGGTGAACAAATAAGCAGACCCGGCTTGTATGTGAGTCTGCTGTTCTTGTTAATGATCGGTTTGGCGACCATCATAATGAGAAAAAGGTGGAGAGAAGCGGACAGCCTTTCTTAACAACAGTATCATTTATTTGAAAGAAAAGCGGATAGTTTGCTTTTCATGCGCATAAATGGACATTTGGAAGGGGTCGTCTCGTCATCGCTTAAAAAGTATTGCTTCCATTCATGATTGTCTTCTTGTCCGTACCATTTTAAATCAGGATGGGCTGGAATGCCGTCATAATCAACAAGACGATTTCGAATTGCTTTTTTCATTTTGCGTCCAAATACGGTAGAATCATTAATTTCCTCAAAGACCCATCGTGGCTGGAAGGCCATTAAAAAACATGGGAAGTGCCGGCTTTTTCGTATTTCATGAGCCGGGGTAGCGCAAAAACCAAAATACGGCTCGCCGTCAAAACAAAATTCCCATTGGTGGTCAGCGGGATCTGTCGGGATATGTTCCGGCCACTCTTTCTCATCGAATGCGGTAACACCATTTAATACGGTCCAAAATAACTCTCGGTAATCTTCCACATTGTATTGGTGAAGAACTTCTTCCGGCGTTTCAAAAAAGACAACCAATGACGCATATTTTCCTGTGTCTCGCGAACATAAGCCGTACGCTCTTAAGGCATGGGCGAGCTCTTGTAACGACTCGGACTTGCGCGGGTCTCCTACAAAGCTGAAACGTAGATTATTCGTGAGGAAGCCTTGTCTTCCTGGAATACATGGATACGTATTTTCCTTATCTCCGATGGTTGCAGAGAAAGCCTCGTACGCGGATTGCTGCCATCGGTCAAGTGTGCTGAAGTGCTCTTCAATCCAAACTTTATCCAAAATAGTTCCCATTTACGTCTCCTCCTTCATTACACCATTACACTATTAAGGAAGACGTAAATGGGTGACTGTCTCGGTTGGATTAGTTGAAAATAAGGATGAACGCTTCATATCCAAAATAGAGTCCAAACCCGATGAGACATAAACCTGCACCGATCGAAATCCACTGCAATGCCCTTGAGCTCATAAATCGTTTAAACCCGCTTGCAATTCCTGCCATGAAGACATCCCAAATAAAAATGCCAAGAAAAATTCCTCCGCTGTATAAAAACAATTCGGTATGACTGTATGTACTGCTTGTTTTGGCGAGCACTGAGCCGTAAATGCCAAGCCAAAATAAAATGTTGAGAGGGTTAGAGATGGCCATGAAAAAGCCAGAGCGAAAGGATTTACTGGGAGATTCATGGGTGGAGGTATTCGCTTGAATCGGTTGTTTCGATGTGATAATGCTTTCAATTCCTGTGTAAACTAAAATGAAAAAACCAAATAGCCATAGAAAGGATTTCATAAAAGGAGTAGTTAAAAATTGGGCTACCCCAAAATAAATGAGCAACATAAAAAGAACATCGGCAAACATAGCACCGATTCCAATTAGCCAAGCGTGAAAAAATCCGTTATGAATCCCTTTGTTTAACTGAGCCGCATTAATGGGACCGATGGGCGCTGATAATGAAATTCCCAATAGCAAGTAACTTAAAAATGCATTCATGTTCTACCTCCTACATAAATTAAGGGTACTTGTACTATTGTATTCACCTAGATGACTTGTACGACTTCTATTTTTACAAGAGAAAACCGTTCGAATGGTTTCGTTGGAAAGCATAAAAGGGTGAAAGGAAAGTACCGAAACTAGATAGGTTTCGGTCTTCCTTTTACCCTTTTGATTGAGCACTCTAAAACATTATCTGTCGGACTTTTGTTCAAGAAGTTTAATAATCTCAATGATGACATTCGTTGCTTGAATCATGTTATCAACCGAGATGTATTCAAACCGTCCGTGGAAATTTTCGCCCCCTGTAAAGATATTAGGAGTAGGTAAGCCCATATACGATAATTGAGATCCGTCTGTTCCGCCTCGAATAGGCTGGACAATCGGTTCAATATGTAAATTGGTCATAGCCTCATAAGCCGTATCGACAATTTCTTTCTTCGGTTCAATTTTCTCTCTCATATTGTAATATTGGTCGTTCATCTCCACCATCACACGCTCTTGTCCATATTCTTCTTTCAGTTCATCTGCCACCTTCAGAAGAAAATCTTTTCGTGCTTGGAAAGAAGTACGGTCAAAGTCTCGAATGATGTAATGAAGAACGGTTTGCTCCACATCGCCTTCGATGGAAAGCAAATGATAAAAGCCTTCATATCCTTCTGTATGTTCCGGTGCTTCATTTGCTGGAAGTCTTCGTTGGAACTCCATTGCAATTTTAGCAGAATGAATCATTTTGCCTTTCGCTGTTCCGGGGTGAACATTTTTTCCATGTATCGTGACCTTTGCACCAGCTGCGTTAAAACTTTCATATTGAAGCTCCCCAAGCGGTCCGCCGTCAATCGTATACGCGAAATCGGCTCCAAACGCAGCTACGTCGAATTGGTGAGGGCCTCTTCCAATTTCTTCATCAGGAGTGAAAGCGACCCGGACTTTTCCGTGCTTCATTTCAGGATGCTGAATGAGGTAATTCATTGCGGTCATAATTTCGGCAATACCGGCTTTATTGTCGGCTCCAAGCAACGTGGTTCCATCTGTTGTGATGAGCGTATGACCTTTATATTGTTTAAGCTCAGGAAATTGTTCAGGCGACAAAATGACCTCGAGCTCATCATTTAACACAATATCATGACCATCATACCCTTCCACAATTTGTGGCTTTACATTGGCACCTGTGAAATCAGTGGCGGTATCTAAGTGAGCTAAAAAGCCAACTGTTGGAATAGGCTTGTCGGTATTAGCAGGTAAAGTAGCCATCACATATCCATTTTCATCCATTGTGACATCTTCCATGCCGATCGCTGTTAGTTCTTCGACTAACAAATTGCCTAATGCAAGTTGTCCCGGTGTAGATGGACATGTATCACTTTCGGCATTTGATTGTGTATCCATTCGGACATAAGTAGTGAATCGGTCGATGATTTCTTTTTTCATGTTTTCCACTCCATTCATAGGCATCTTACTTCTAGTTTGAATTATGGAATATAAAAAGAAGGGGTAACAAAAAAGGAAAAGACCTCCTTTTTCGCTACTCCCTTTTGTCTAAAGAAGCTAGTCCTTACAGTTTAAACGAGCTTTTTAGTGACACGATGAGATTAAATACAGGACGTTCTTCCGTCGTGTGCTTTGGATCTACATTAAAATACCCGTGTCTAAAGAATTGGAATTTATCTTGTGCTTGAATGTCTTTCATGTTTGGCTCAATAAAGCCGTTGACCACTTGCAAGGAGTTTGGATTTACATGGTCCAAGAACGTTTTTTCTGTCTCGCCCGCTTCCTTTTCTTCCTCGTTTTCGTCTAAAATGAGCGGCTCATATAAACGGAATTCGGCAGGAATGGCTTGAGTCGCTTCCACCCAGTGAAGCGTTCCTTTTACTTTACGACCAGTAAAGCCAGTGCCACTCTTTGTTTCTGGGTCGTACGTACAACGGACCTCAATTACGTTTCCGTCTTCGTCTTTAATGACTTCTTCACATTTAATGAAGTAAGCATGCTTGAGACGAACTTCATTCCCAGGGAATAAGCGGAAATATTTCTTTGGAGGATTTTCCATGAAATCCTCTTGCTCAATGTAAATTTCTCTTGAAAACGGGATTTGTCTTGTTCCCATCTCTGGATTTTCCGGGTTAATTTCCGCTTCTAGCATTTCAATTTGACCTTCAGGGTAGTTTGTAATTACGACTTTAAGCGGGCGTAGAACCCCCATCGTACGAGGCGCCTTCATCTTTAAGTCTTCTCTTACAAAGTGATCGAGCATTTGCGAATCAACCGTACTGAACACTTTTGATACACCAAGTTCCCGGCAAAATGCTCGAATGGATTCAGGTGTATAACCTCTTCTTCTTAAACCAGAAATGGTCGGGATACGAGGGTCGTCCCAGCCGTCTACATAGCCTTCATCGACAAGCTGTTTCAGTTTTCGTTTACTCATAACCGTATTTGTTAAGTTTAAGCGGTTGAATTCAATTTGCTGTGGCTTTGTTTGCATTTCGCATTCTTCCACAACCCAGTTATACAATGGACGCTGGTCTTCGAATTCAAGCGTACAAATGGAATGTGTTACACCTTCAATAGCATCTTCAAGCGGATGTGCAAAGCTATACATTGGATAAATGCACCATGTATCGCCTGTGTTGTGATGTGTTGCATGAGAAATACGATAGATGACCGGGTCACGAAGATTGATGTTCGGAGAGCTCATATCAATCTTTGCTCGCAATACTTTTTCGCCGTTACCGAATTCACCTTTGCGCATGCGCTCAAATAAGTCTAAATTTTCTTCGACAGAGCGGTTCCGGTATGGACTTTCTTTCCCTGGTGCAGTTAAAGTGCCGCGGTATTCACGAATTTCGTCAGCAGACAGGTCATCGACATAGGCTTTTCCTTTTTTAATCAGCAAAACCGCTTTTTCATACATCTCTTCAAAATAATCAGAAGCGAAAAATAAGCCTTCCCAATCATATCCGAGCCATTTAACGTCCTCTTTAATAGCTTCTACAAACTCTGTATCTTCCTTTAACGGGTTTGTGTCATCGAAACGGAGGTTGGTTTTTCCTCCAAATTCGTCTGCCAAATCAAAATTCAGCACAATCGACTTGGCATGCCCAATATGTAAATAACCATTCGGCTCTGGAGGGAAACGAGTAATGACATGATCACGTTTACCAGTTTCCAAGTCTTCTTTTATGATATTTCTAATAAAATTCGACGAGTTATGTTCCACAGTTTTCAACCTTCCTCATAGTGATGGGATTCTTGTTTTGCTAGCTTAATTTACCTTTATATATAACATATATAGAATGATTTTTCCATTAAGCATTATATCCGCTAGAGCCTATTGTAACACAATAAACAACAGAATTTTAGTCGAGAAGAACGGGCCTAATCGCAATCCTTTGCTTGCTCTTTTGAAAGAAACATTGGCTCTTCATGCATCTTATTTTTCCAAAGAGGAAGAAAGTGTGCCCCCTAATGGACTGTTTATTAAATAGGTTTCAATGTTTTGCTTCGTCAGCCGTTTGCCAAAATCATCTGGGATATCAAGGTTTGGGTAGTCGATCACTCGATGTGCGACAAGGCGGCCTACATGAGGGTAAAAATGATTTGTATCAAAATAATGACGTAAGTCGTTTGTAATACTGTTGATGTCATTGAAGTGATAAACTTCTCCAAATACATCGACACTTTCTCGAAGCCATCGTTCATAGCCAGCCCTTACAACCGGGCTATCGAGCTCTGTTTTAAAGCGGACGGCCGTGATGGGAGTTGTGAGTGCGATAATATGAGAATTGGGATTTTGCGCTACAATCTGTTCAATGGTTTCTTTATATGTTTCATCATATTCATAGTGTAAGTTTTCGTATCGCGATAATACATCATAAATTCTTTTTTCGGTGGCTTTTAATTCTCGTTTTTCCACATCGACAACATTATCGCGATTATAACTGCGATCGGGGTAATGTTCACCAGAATAGGAATGCGTAATGTTTTCCATTGAAATTTTGAATGTATCCCATGACAGTAAGTTCTTCAGTCGGTAAAAGGGTTCATCGACTTCTTCTATATAACGGTCAATGGGAGCTGGTCTCCCCTGTACATGTATATTTGTATCAAAAAAATCAAGACCAATGACAATAGTTTGAAACGGTTTTCCATTGGCTGCTTCAGCATAGTCAATCATCTTTTGAAATTCTTTTGTAGAGCCCATCGCGACAGCATAGTTAAAAGCATTGTGCCCGACGAAGTCATACTGGTTTACATAAGTCATACGACTGCTTCCGAGAATGAGCGTATCATATGTTTTATCACTGAAAGCTAAATGATTCGTTTTTTGTTGGCGTTCATTAAATGGCTTTTGAATATCGTTAATGCCCAGCTTATGATCATAAAACCAGAGAGGGTCCACGAGGTAATTCACGAACCCGACACTGCCCAGTATAAGCAAGAGAGCACAACTGAACGCGGCGACCCACTTTTTAGACTGTTTATCTTCCATAGAACCCCACCTAAAAATTGAAATAAATAAATTCACTTACTCTCGATAAATTAAGGGCTGCATAACCGAATAAAAATGCAGCTAAAAGAGCGGTTTTCATATCGTATTTTATTCTGTCTGTTAACTCGATGGAGCTTTTGAAGAACAGAACAGCTATGAAGGCTAGGATAAGACTCATGATGGCCGTGATATCGACCATTGTGCCGTATTGCGGAACAGCAGAGATAGAGAAGCGTTCCATTAGCTGTAAAAAGGAAGTCGGAAAGACATTACTTGCAAGAGAAATGCCGTTTAACCCAATCATAGCTTTTAATACGTTGATGGCATCATTCATCGACTCTGCACGAAAGAAAACCCAAGCCGCATTAACAAAGTTAAACGTAAGGAGCCAAGCAGCCCACGTGCTGAGTGTCCACCCTGTTTTCTTCCAAAGGCGATAAATGATGGATGCTCCTCCATGCATCATCCCCCACACAATGAAGGTCCACCCTGCACCATGCCAAAAGCCGCTAATGAAAAAAACAAGAAAGATATTAAGGAGTGTTCTTGTTTCTCCGTTTCGATTTCCTCCAAGCGGGATATAAATATATTTAGTTAAGAATTCACTTAATGTAATATGCCATCTTCTCCAAAAATCTTGAATATTTAAGGCCTTATAGGGCGAATGAAAATTCTTTGGAAGATGAATGTTAAATAAAAGAGCAAGACCGATAGCCATATCACTGTAACCGCTAAAATCAAAATAGAGTTGAAACGTATAGCTAAGTGAGACGGTCCATGCTTCAATGAGCGTTAAAGCAGCTGTTTGTCCAAATCCTTGGCTAGCAAGAGCGGCGAATTGATCGGCGATGCCAACTTTTTTAAACAGACCGATAGAAAAGATAAATAACCCTGCGGCCACATTGTCAAAGCGTAGTCGTTTATTTTCCGTTTTTGAAAATTGCGGAATCATCGACTGATGATGAACGATGGGACCTGCAATAAGCTGCGGGAAAAAGCTAACAAATAACATATAGTCGAAAAATCCGGTTTTCTTTGTTTCTCTTCGATACGTATCGACTAAGTAAGCAATTTGTTGAAAGGTAAAAAAACTAATTCCTAAAGGTAACGCCAACTTCCAAAGGTCATATTGAGTATGAAAAAGGGCATTTATATTTTCGATAAAGAAATCGGCGTATTTAAAATAAAACAGCAATCCGACATTAAACAAAATCCCCGCTGTCAGGAAAAACTGACGGGAGAACGTGCTGGTTTTCTTTATTAATAGATGACCGATGGCGTAGTTAATACAAATAGAAGCTAAAATTAACGGCACGTAACGGACGTTCCACCAGCCGTAAAAAAATAAAGAGCCTGCAATGAGATATAGCTTCGCTATAGTGGAGAACTTAAGCTTAAGCAAGAAAAAATAGAACAGAAACATAATAGGAAAAAACAAAAAAATAAATTCAAATGAATTAAACAGCAAGTTGGCAACTCCTCTTTCATCATGGTTTCTAGACGATACAAAAGCTCATAGTTGAACAGAATCCATCCGAAAAGACAATGGTCGTTCTTTAAACGAAAGACAATAGAATCATTATAGAAAAAGGTGTGCTTAAAAGTAAATGAAATGGTGAAAGCTTTTATCAAGAAGTCTCTCTATATCTTGAATAAAAAGAGACAGTTTCTACTGTTGATGCTACAGAGAGAAAAAGGCAAAAATTAATTTACTAATATAATAAAAAGGGTGTTGCGATAGGACTGTTTTTTTAGTAAGTGATGATAGATTGAAGGTTTTTTTCTCTACATATCTTCTCTTGAAAATAATGAAATCTCTAAATCATTACCAGTAAATATAACTAGAGATTAGTACCAAGTAATAAAAATTGATTGACAAGTATGAAAATGAATTGGTAGGATGAAGTCTGTAGGTATTTATTCAAAAATCAACGGAAAAGAATCCGTTTCCATTTTTAGTATAAAAAAGGAGAAAGAACGATTGGTTCATCCTGAGTTTTGTATCCTACATACTGTATAAAATTGACATTTAATCCTTTGTCTAAGTAATGGATCATCGTTTTTGTATGTGATAGTGAATGTAGCGTCATCTTTTTGTGTTTGACGAACATCAATTAAGATATCACTCCATGCTTTGTCAGACGAAGGGCCTAAAAGGAAAGGGGTCTAAAGATGAAGGAGCTTCATACATTTGGATGGTATGCTGCGCGTATATCTCCACATTTACCAAAGGAAGCGTTTCAACCTGTTCCGTCCCGACTGTTTGGTGGGCTGGCCTATTTATTAGTCATTGTGGCAGGTTTTCTGACGATTGGTTTATTTGATTTAAGCGCTTGGATTTATTTACCGATTGCAATCGTATTAGGCTTATGTTTTGCTGGAATGGGACTACTAGGGCATGAAATTTTACACGGAACCGTTGTAAGGAAGCCGTGGTTGAGAGACCTTTGCGGGGCAATTGCATTCTTTCCGTTAACGACTGGTCCAAAACTGTGGAGAAAATGGCATAACATGACACACCATATTCATACACAGAATGATGAAAAAGATCCTGATTCATGGCCGACGTTAGAAAAGATGCTCAAAAGCCGCTTTTTACGCTGGGTTTACCGTCTACCTTTATTTGTGCGTTCCTTTGCAGAGTTTAGTTTTTTAATGATTGAATTTACACTTCACTCTACAAGAATGTTCGTACATTTTATTAAGCAATTTAACCCAAAGACCAAACCAACTGTTTGGCTGCAATTGTTGCTGCCTTGGGTTACGTGGATTAGCTTGCTCTTTATTATGGGACCTCAAAAGTGGTTTTTTGCTTTCTTATTGCCGCTTTTCATCGGAAATTTTATTGTAATGGCCTATATTTCAACGAATCACCGTTTAAATCCACTTGTACCTGTTAATGATCCGTTGGCAAACAGTTTATCAGTTACAGTACCAAAGTGGGTAGATGTGCTACATTTTAATTTCTCTTATCATACAGAGCATCATTTATTCCCAGGAATAAGCTCAAAATACTATCCTTTAGTGAAAGAGCAAATTAAACGGATGTGGCCGGATCGTTATCATGAGATGCCAATGGGACAAGCTCTTAAAGCTCTTTGGAAAACACCGAGAATTTATTATCAAGAAAAAGACTTGATCGACCCTCATGCAGGGCATGTGTATGGTTCACTCGGACATGGATTTGATCCAAATAACATTCGTTACCGCAAGATTAATTTAAAAAAGGATGCACCGATCGCTCCAAGATTTGTGTCAAAACAAACACATCGCTAAAAAGAGTGCATAAGTAAAGCCGCTTCGAATAGGAGGCGGCTTTTTTATTTTAATATAATAAAAAGTGGTGAAACAGGTGACACCGAGGGTGAGGAGAAAACGTGCATTTTCAAGGGAAGGTAAGGAGACGATAGATAAAAGATGTTAAAATGGAAAAAGCAATTGTTTACATGAGGGAGCAGAATTAACTTTAGTAAAGAGGGAGAACAGAAGTGAATAAACATGTTAATCATTTGACAGGCGCTTCAGCGGTTTCGCAAGATACTATCATTTTAGAGCATTACGGGCTGAATGAATTAAATTTTGAATCTGTTAAAAGCTATCGCCAACGTTTTTTGTCAATCAAGCCCCTTCATCCCTGGAACGGTCTTGAGACAAAAGATTTTCTTTATAAAATTGGGGCTTGGGGAAAACAAAGAAATGCGAGCACAGAAGGATTAACGCTAGCTGGCTTATTAATGTTTAGTGAAGAACGAATTATTACAGAGGTTTTGCCCCAATACTTTTTAGAATACCGTGAAAATTTGACTGATATAATAAGTGGTGATTGGTCAACACGGTTTACATCTCAAGATGGAACGTGGTCGGGTAATCTTCATGATTTTTATTTTAAGGTAATGGAGCAGTTAACAGGAAACTGGATGACTGGACGGTCAGAGAAGTTGGCGCAAGAAGAAAATCGCCAATTGTTGGCGTCCTCTTTTCATGAAATTTTAATCAATGCGATTGTGCATACGGATTATCATGGTGAAGGAGGAATTATTGTTGAAAAAGAAGGGGATTTTGTTCAATTTTCTAACCCTGGAATGCTGCGAATGCCCCCTGAACAAGCTATACAAGGAGGCATAACCCAGCTATTGAATCCCACTTTATTCAAGATGTTTATTCTTATTGATTTATGCAAGCGAGCGGGATCGGGTTTAAAAAGTGCTGATTTAGCATGGCGTCACTTGTATGATGAAGGGCTGGAGATCGTTCAAAATGTCCAAACAAAACGAGTCATTCTTACATGTCATCTACAAACATCTTCTATGGGAAATAATGAGAAATGGGACCAGGGGATCGGACAAAAAAGAGGTGATGGATTTTTGGGAAATAATGAAAAAACTCCAGAAATCACGGACTCATCAAACTCCTTGAATAAAGAAAAAGACTCCTATATTAAAGGGTATAACTTCTACAATAAAGATTTTAACTCATACAATAATGGTCAAAACTCCTATATTAAAGGGGATGACTCCTTGAATAACAGGATTAACTCCTTTAATAAATCTGCCAACTCATTTAATAAAGAAGGGAACTCCTCTAATAAAATAGAAGAGTGGGCCCATCATGAGGATGACTGGAGCGTTGATAATGATGGGTCTAACGAACAAGAGGAGACAGCACTGACTCAGATAGAGCAAGAAGATACCTTCTCTATTGAAGAACGAGAGGAAAATGGGGGGCGTGAGGAAACGGAGCGTCAATTATGGGAAATTTCCGAGATTGCTAGAAGAAAGAAGCGATTAAGTCCTGCGCAAATGGAAGCGATTATTATCGAACTTGTGGCGAAGAGACCACTCATGTTAAAAGAGCTTGCTTCCTTATTAGAAAGAACGCCTGACGGCTTGAGAAATAACTACTTGGGGAAACTAGTGAATGAAGGGCGCATCCAATTGCAATATCCAAAGCGACCAAACCATCCGAAGCAAGCGTATATGAGACGAGCAAGAAAGTAGAAAGTTGGTTGAACGACTTGCATGACCCGTCATGGACACGATCCTTTTCCTGACGGGTTTTCGACTATTATGAAACTTGTATAAAATAAAAAGTAGGAGAGGCGAATGATGAAGCAAACAAAAACGAATGCGATGCGCATACTGGATGCACAAAAAATAAGCTATCGTGTCATGACTTATGACAACAAGGATGGGCAAATTGATGGTCTTTCCGTTGCGCAAAAAATAGGCAAAGATGTGTCGCTCGTTTATAAAACACTTGTTGCAAAAGGAAGCAATCGCCAATTGTATGTATTTGTCATACCGGTAGCAGAAGAACTAGATTTAAAGAAAGCAGCAAAAGCAGCAAACGAAAAGAAAATAGAGATGCTTCCAGTAAAAGAGATTCAAACATGGACCGGATATGTGAGAGGGGGCTGCTCACCTGTTGGAATGAAAAAATCTTATCCGACATTTCTTGATGAAAGCGCTCTATCCTTAGAGGGAATAGTTGTAAGCGGCGGGAAAATCGGCATTCAAGTGGAAATGAAAACGATTGACTTACAGGCAGTAACATCTGCCTTGATAATGAATCTGATAAAATAATGGTCTTTTTACTTGTACGGCTTTTTAACAAGATGAGCGCGGTTGAATGTTAGCGGGCAGTCAGCTGATAGAGAAAGAATATACATGTTACAATAGGAAAAGAGAAAAATCATTGGAGATAAATTTCCATGAATGGATCCATATTGAAAGGATGTTTAGATGAGTAAAACATTAGTATTAGCAGAGAAACCTTCGGTAGGACGAGATTTGGCACGTGTATTAAACTGCACGAAAAAAGGAAACGGTTTTTTGGAAGGAAGTCAATACATCGTAACGTGGGCGTTAGGTCATTTAGTGACATTGGCAGACCCAGAAGCTTACGATGATAAATATAAATCATGGAATTTGGAAGATTTGCCGATGCTTCCTTCTCAACTAAAATTGGTGGTCATTAAGAAAACCGGCAAGCAATTCCAAGCGGTTAAAGCTCAAATGAATCGCAAAGATGTGAAAGAGATTGTCATCGCGACTGATGCGGGGCGTGAAGGAGAGCTTGTGGCACGCTGGATTATTGAAAAGGCGCGTATTCAAAAGCCCCTCAAACGGTTATGGATCTCATCAGTTACAGATAAAGCCATTAAAGAAGGGTTTCGCCGTTTGAAGGACGGGAAAGAATATGAGCATTTATACGATTCGGCTGTGGCTCGTGCAGAAGCGGATTGGGTGGTCGGAATTAATGCAACTCGTGCCTTGACGTCAAAGTATAATGCTCAGCTTTCTTGCGGTCGTGTGCAAACACCGACATTGGCGATGATTGCCAAGCGGGAAGAAGAGATTAAACAGTTTAAACCAAGAACGTTTTATGGCATTCAGGCAGTCACAGAACATGTAAAGCTAACATGGCAAGATGAAAAAACGAACGATATTAAAACATTCTCGAAAGAAAAAGCCGATCAGCTCCTTGCCAGTCTTAAAGGGAAAAAGGCTGATATTATGGAAGTTGAAAAATCATATAAAAAGAGTTATGCCCCGCAACTATATGATTTAACTGAACTTCAGCGAGAGGCACATAAAAAATTCAATTATTCTGCAAAAGAGACACTTTCTATTTTACAAAAGCTTTACGAGCATCATAAAATTGTCACTTATCCAAGGACAGATTCTCGCTATTTATCAACAGATATGGTTGAAACATTGAAAGAACGTGTGGAAGCTTGCAGTATGAAGCCTTACAACCAGCTTGCATTCAAATTGCTAAAACAGCCAATCAAAGGTAACAAATCATTTGTCGATGACAGCAAAGTATCGGATCATCATGCGATTATTCCAACGGAGCAATCGGTACTGTTAAGCTCTTTAAGTGATAAAGAACGAAAGATTTATGATTTAGTCGTCAAGCGCTTTTTAGCAGTTCTTTTCCCGCCATTTGAATATGAGCAAACAACCATTAAGGCTAAAATCGGCGAAGCGTCCTTTCGAGCAAAAGGCAAAGTGGTTCGTTCACAAGGATGGAAAGAGGTATATGAAAATCGCTACGATGATGATGCCGCAAATGATGACATTGCTGAGCAAACCCTGCCTCCGTTAAAAAAGGGTGATGTATTGGACGTTCTATCCTTGCATGAAACAAAAGGAGAGACAAGACCACCTGAACGCTTTAATGAAGGCACGTTGCTTTCGGCTATGGAAAATCCAGTGAGATATATGGAAAACGAAAGCAAAGAGTTGAAAAAGACGCTTGGGGAAACGGGTGGACTTGGAACGGTTGCGACAAGAGCAGATATTATTGAAAAGTTATTTAATAGCTTTTTAATTGAAAAGAAAGGAAAAGATTTAGTTATTACATCAAAAGGGAAGCAACTTTTAGAGTTGGTACCGGATGAGTTAAAATCACCAGATTTGACCGCTCAATGGGAACAAAAACTAGGAGCCATTGCGAAAGGTTCCATGAAAAAACAAGCATTCATTAAAGAAATGAAAGACTACGCCAAAACGGCAGTGAATCAAATTAAAAACAATGAAAAGAAATTTAAACATGATAATTTAACTGGCAGCCGATGCCCGGATTGTGGCAAATTGATGCTAGAAGTAAACGGAAAAAAAGGAAAGATGCTCGTTTGTCAGGATCGTGAGTGCGGTCATCGTAAAAACATTTCCAAGCAAACGAACGCAAGATGCCCGAATTGTCATAAACGTCTTGAACTTCGAGGTGAAGGAGAGGGGCAAGTATTTGCTTGTAGCTGCGGTCATCGTGAAAAATTGTCAACCTTCAACGAGCGTAAGAAAAAAGAGAAGAACGGGAAAGTATCTCGAAAAGACATTAATAAATATTTAAAAAATCAAGATCAAGAAGAGCCGTTGAACAATCCGTTTGCAGAAGCCTTAGCTAAATTAAAATTAAAAGAATAAATGAATGAAAGGAGGGCCAGCAGGTCCTCCTTTTTCTTAGGCGTTCACCTATTAACCGCTCCGTTCATATGTTAGCCTATGTGACAATACATTTTGACTTTCATGAAAAAGGAGCGGTTTGAATGAAGGGGAATATCATCAATTATTATGCTGGCGGTAATACAGCACGAGGGTTTTACAGTTTGTATGAATCGAACCTGGAAAACATGGATCGACTGTTCATTTTAAAAGGTGGACCTGGTACAGGGAAATCCACTCTCATGAAACAAATCGGGGAAGATTGGAACGAGCAAGGATATGATATTCAATATTTGCATTGCTCCTCTGATAATCAATCCATTGATGGTGTTATTATTGAACAACTGAAAGTGGCCGTTGTAGACGGTACCGCTCCTCATATCATTGAACCGAAATATCCTGGTGCCGTGGAAGAGTATGTCAACCTCGGATTGGCATGGGATTCAAGCAAATTGATGGCGCAGAAGGAACAGATTATCCAATACACAGAAAAAATTCGTGCAGCTTTTCAGCAGGCATACGGTTGCTTTGCTGAGGCATTGCGTATCCATGATGATTGGGAGAAAATTTACATTAAAAACATGAATTTTTCAAAAGCCAATGCTTTGACAGAACAAGTAATTCAACGTTTAGTTGGCCAACAGACAGCCGAGAAAAAAGCAGATGTTCGCCATCGCTTTCTTGGAGCGGCTACACCGAAAGGAGCAGTTGATTTTGTTCCTAATTTAACGGAAGGTGTAGCGAAGCGTTATTTTATTAAAGGACGACCCGGCTCAGGTAAATCAACGATGTTGAAAAAGATTGCAGCAACGGCTGAACAAAGTGGATTTGATGTGGAAATTTATCATTGCGGGTTTGATCCGAAAAGCTTGGATATGGTCATTGTGAGGGAGTTAGACTTTGCAATCTTTGATAGCACCGCTCCTCATGAATACTTTCCTGAGCGAGATTCAGATGAGATTATTGATATGTATGAAGCTATTATTACAGCAGGGACCGATGAGAAATACGCCGATCAACTTGCCGAAATTTCGAGTCAGTATGCCTCCAAGATGAAAGAAGCGATTTCGTATTTGGCGGGTGTGAAGTCTTTACGGGATGAATTAGAAGCGATTTATATTGAAGCAATGGATTTTAATGTGGTTAATCAAATATGTGAGGATCTTCAACGACAAATTGAGCAAATCGCAGAAAACAAATAATAATCAAAAAGAGGCGGTTTCATCCGCCTCTTTTTGATTATTTCACCTGAACTTCTACCCCGAAATGGTCGGATACGATTGATTTATTGAGGCCATTAAAGATCACTTGAGAAGATAAAACAGGGATCGGCTGATTCGTTAAGATTAAATCAATGCGCAAATCTTGCTTATTTTTATCCCAACCGGCAATGTTACCTTTGACGGTAATACCGCTGTCTGTTTCTTCCGCTAAGTGGTAGGTATCATATACGCCTTGTTTGACGGTATAGTCATACCCTTCTCCGCGAATAAAGGCATTATTATTAAAATCGCCCATCCAAAACGTAAGCATCTCTTGTTTCGTTTGTTGCATTAAGGCGTCTACTTGCTGTTGGAACGGTTCTTCTTCATCTTCCCACCAGCCAAGATGGCAGGAATAAAAGGTTATTGGCTGCTGATGATAATCTATTTGGACCCCAACGATTTTCCGTGTTTTCCAGTAGTTCGTATCTTCGCTTTTAGAGATGAAGAAGGAATAATCTTGTACGATGGGATGCTTCGTTAAAATCGCCAATCCTTCTTCATATACCTCATAGCCAATATGGGCAAAGTCCCAAACGAGTTCATAGTCAGTTACTCCAAGTGTTCGCAGTTCTTCCAGCAGGACGACCGCGAAGTTATCTTCTTTTAATATCCCGGAAATAACAGGGGCATTGATGGACTGACTGACTTCTTGGAGTGCAATGACATCATATGATTTTTCTTTAATGGTTTCCGCCAAATGTTTAATTTTTTCCCATTGCTGTTCTTCTTGCCAAGCATGGCAGTTCAGCGTCAAAAGTTTCATGGCATTAAGCCCCTAAACGGTCTTGAATATCGGACTTTAATACGTCTGCTTTTGGACCGTAAATTGCTTGGACGCCCTTATCCTTGACGATTAATCCAAGTGCGCCATTTTGCTTCCATTGCTGTTCTCCCGCAACGACATTGGCATCTTTTACGGTGACGCGAAGGCGAGTCATGCAGGCATCAACATCTTCAATATTGTCATGTCCGCCTAATAAACCAATGATAGTAGAAGCAAGTGATTGATCATTCGTTTTGCCTGTCTCACTGTTTTGTGCTGCTGGAGTTGTTTCTTCTTCAATGTAGTTACCCGCACGCCCTGGTGTTGGGAAATTGAACTTTTTGATTAACACGTTTGCTACGGCAAAGTTTAATCCAAAGAAGACAAGGGAAGCAATCACAAAATTCACAAGATCAACCCAAAGACCGGCTTTAACAATCATTGGTGTCCGTGTTAATAACTCGATGATTCCAAACGAATGGACACGAATATCAATAATGTCAACGATTGCGAAAGCGAAGCCTGTCATAATAGCATAAGCCACATAAAGAATAGGTGCTGCGAACATGAACATAAATTCAATTGGTTCAGTTACGCCTGTTAAGAATACAGCTAATCCTGCAGAGAGAAACATTGATTTATATTTTGAACGTTTTTCTTTGTCAACATTGCGGTACATCGCGAACGCAATACCGAGTAAGGCTGCACAAGAAAGAATCATTTGTCCTACTTTAAAACGTGCAGGTGTTACGTCGTTTAATAACTGATTGTAGCTGGCTGTGTCACCTGCTGCCAAAAAGTTGTTTAAATCAGCAATCCAAGCAAGCCATAATGGGTCTTGTCCTGCAACCGTTTGCCCTGCGCTTGAACCTGTTAAGATCGTATAAGTGCCTCCAAGCTCTGTGTAATTCATCGGAACTGTCAGCATATGGTGAAGTCCGAATGGCAATAATAAACGCTCTAATGCACCAAAGATAAATGGAGCAATGATTGGAGCCGTATCACGAGAAGAAGCAATCCAACGTCCGAAATCATTTAATAAACCTTGAACGAAAGGCCATAATAGAGCTAATACGATAGCGGTTACAACAGAACCTACAATGACCACGAATGGTACAAATCGTTTTCCGTTAAAGAAAGAAAGAGATTGTGGTAATTTGTCATAGTTATAGTATTTATTAAAAAGGTTAGCGCCCAAAAATCCAGAAATAATCCCTACGAATACACCCATATTCAATGCAGGTGCCCCTAAAATTGATGTAAAGTAATCTTTTACAACTAACTCACTGCCGATTAATGATGTGACGGTTGCTTCAGGATCGGCCAGCATGGCACCGTTTACACCGAAAATCGCACCTGTGATTCGGTTAATTAATATAAACGCAATTAATGCGGCAAATGCTCCGCCAGCTCGTTCTTTTGCCCATGATCCACCAATGGCGACTGCAAACAGTACATGCAAGTTGACGATAATTCCCCAACCGATGTCTTCCATCACACGTGCAATCGTTTGCAAAAATGCAATATCACCAGTAGACATGCCAATTAATTTGCCAAGGGAAATCATAATTCCTGCAGCTGGCATAACCGCTACAACTACTAGTAACGCTTTACCAAACTTTTGCCAAAAATCAAAAGAAGCAAATTTCATCTTAAACTCCTCCTTATGTATACGTTTTCTTTATAGTGAAAATAAAAGGTGTAAAATTATGATGAATTCAATTTGAACGATTCATCTTTTATGAAAATATAGTGCAATCGCTTGCACTCATTTATTTTAATCAAAACTTTTTCATATTGCAATAGAAAAGTAGGAAATAATTTCTTTTACCATATAAATCAATCTAGCAAATTTAGTATGACCAAAGAGCGGTCATCTGCTTAGGTGAACCTTTAAATGATTATTCAGGAGGGATAAAGAACCTTTTGTGGACACTTTTCCCTTAAATCAAGCAGTTTGAAACGATTAAGTGAAATTTGTATCCATCAATACATAAAACCCTCTTCAAAAAGAATATGAGTTCTTTTCGAAGAGGGGATGGTTAGGTTAAAAGATTTTGGATTACGCGATGAGTTAAATTTGGGACAATTTCTAAGGAGTAAGCCATTTCCATTCGCTCAAATTTTTTATGGGCATCTAATCCGTAAGGACCAATGTTAATGACAGGCACGTTAATGTCTCGGATGTCTTGATAATGAACGTAGTGCTTTGTTCCCCATCCAGGATTATTACGTGTAACGGCTTCGATGGATGCTTCATCGTCACTTAAAGCGACAAAGCTCATATCTGAAATATAAGGGAAGAAATGCCGTGTTGTAATAGGAGAGTGATAGAATGGTTGAATTTCAGTGACAGCCTCTTCCAATGCTTTCGTTAAGTTTCGTTCCTTTTCTGTTTCCCCCGTCATCTCAATTCTTGGTGAATAAAGGGATGAGTAGAACAGAATGATGGCTGGATGTTTATCTCTCATCCATTTCCATGCCTCTTCTACCACTCGCGCTGCAAACATACGGGTATCTAACGTTGAATCTAACAGTAGCTCTTCTTTAAACTTGTCTATATGCTCTTCATATAAATAACCATGTTCGTCGACGAGCTGTTGATGCATTTCCTCATACGTCATCACACGGGAACGCCATGGAGCCGGATTGTACGGCTCACCGCTTAATTCACTATATCCTTTCGCTCGTTTCGCAAACAAAGAAAGGGCGTGATCAAAAGCGATTTCAGCTTGTCTTTTTAATTTCTCTAGTACTTCTCTTGGGGTCCATGAGTAAATGAAAAAGTTATAGTAGACGTAAGCTGATAACGCCGTCTGTACCGTATAAGAAGGCTTTAAATCGGTTTGCTTTAAAGAAACAGGAGGAACCGTCACTTCGCCGTAAGCTTCATTGCATAACTCGGGATTATAATTGATTTGTTTCGTTAATTCAGCGGCAATAAGATTTGGATCGAGCCCTTCAAAACAAGAGCCTACATGAGTTTCTGCTCCTGTAATAAAAAAGGAAGGAAGGAGCTTTCCGACTGTTCCTTTATAAATATAGCGATTCGGGTCTCCTTCAAATCGTGGCGAGACAAAATCAGCATTAATAGCGGCTACATAGTCGAACTGGTGTTGTTGCTTCCATTCCTTTAGAACTTTAATAGCAGAGAGAATGCCATGTGAGCTATCTTCTTCATCGCATTCGGCCACGAGGACAAGATTGCCCTCCAGCTCTTCAGGATGTTCTGAATAGTATTTTAACAGATAAAGGTGACTGGCTACCCCACTTTTCATGTCAAGTGTGCCTCGACCAAATAGCCAATCGCCAGAATGGAGATGCTCTTGAATACTAGGGGGGAGAGCTTCGTGCTTTAATGCTTCCATAAGCTGATCTGGATGACACGCTTGTGACTGAAGTTGATTGAAATCATCGATTCCGACCGTATCTATATGCCCCATTAAAATGACAGTTTTGTTACTTGCCTTTTTCGTTCCTTTTATAAAAGCTAAGACATTATAACGTTCACGGTCATCGTTGACCGTTTGAGCTTTCATTATATGAGAAGGATTTTCTGAAAAATAAGGAAAAGAAGAAATGAGCGTAAAGAGGGCTTGAGCCATGACTTTTTCTCCATCTGTATTCACGATGCTTTCAATGTTGACAAGCTGCTTCGTAAAAGATAAAACATCTTCGCGGCAATCTAACATACTTAAAGCTCCTTTGCTTCATGGAAACCTCTTTTAAATAGCAATCTAAAAAAGACCCCACGTTTCATGATTTTATTAAGCTTTCGATTTTATATGGAACATTCCCTTTTAAAAAACGTATTTATAAAAGAATAAAGTTGCTTTTTAACTAAATTTAAACGATTATATAGGAGAAAAGTCACGATTTTTGATTGCTAGAAAGGTAATCTACAGTGTGCTGAAGCAAAAGCTAAAACTTTCTTCTATTCTCTAGGCTCGATATAATGAGATTAAGTGAAAACATTTATCTCAATATCGCCAAAACTGTATAAGTAGAGGGTGGAAACAATTGGTATCAACGAAAGTATCTTTGATTACAGGAAGCGGAACAGGGCTTGGAAAACGGACAGCGATGGAACTGGCAGCTAAAGGGTTTCATCTTGTGTTGAATTATGTCAAGAGCGAACAAAGAACAAGGGAACTGGCGCAGTCCTTAGAACAAACGTATGGAATCCGTGTGTTGGTAGTGAAAGGTGATGTTTCTCGGTTTGAAGATTGTCAAGCAATGGTAACGGAAGCGATGGCGCATTTTGGCCGAATTGATGTTTTAGTTAACAATGCGGGACCATATGTATTTGAACGCAAAAAAATGGCAGAGTATGAAATTGATGAATGGAATTATATGATTAACGGCAATTTAAATAGCGTCTTTTACCTTTGTAAACTGATTCTTCCTTCGATGCGTCAACAGGGGGGAGGCAGAATCATTAACATTGGCTTTGATCGGGCCGAAACGGCTCCGGGATGGAAATACCGTTCCGCTTTTGCGGCTTCAAAAGCAGGGCTTGTCTCTTTAACCAAAACGCTCGCGATAGAAGAGGCAAAACATAAAGTAACGGTTAATATGGTATGTCCAGGAGATATTGTTGGGGAATGGAAAGAGGCGGATATTAATCAAGCCAAAGAGCAATTGGATGCCGCCACACCTGTGCAACGGGCAGGAACAGGGGAAGATATTGCTAGAATGATTTCGTTTTTATGTGAAGAACAGTCAGATTTTATTACAGGTGCTGTTATTTCGGTAACAGGAGGAAAAGATGTACTAGCTAAAGTAAGGGACTAGCAAGACAAAAGAGAAATAGCGTGAAGGTATGTAAAAATTTTACCTTACTTTGCTGAATGGGAAAATAATGGAGAGTTTTATGAATGATACTAAAAATAAAAAATTAAAGGTCATTGTGATTGTAGCGGTTTTAATGTTGACGGGTCTTGTAGCTGTAAACGTAGTCGCATCGTATATCAGTGTTAAAAAAAATGTAGAATTATCCATTGCCAGTCAAAGTGTGAGAGTGGCAAAGCAGACAGCGGATTCGATTGATGTTGAACAATATAAGCGTTTCTTGGAACATCGAACACGAGATAAGGACTTTTGGGAGTTAACATCGTATTTAAATGATACGAGAGAAAAAACGGGAGCTCTTTACCTGTATACTTTTGAAATTAAGGACCCTAAACAGGCTTATTCTCTTATTGTCACAGGATTTGAGGATGATGTGCAGTATGACATTGGAATACCTTGCACCATTCCTGAAGGACAATTAAGACAGGCATTGAATGGGAACACCTATTTTACGTCGGTTATTGAAGATAAAAGGTATGGAACGTATATCTCGGCAGGCGCCCCAATTAAAGATACGGATGGCACCATTATTGGCTATGTAGGAATTGATATGGACGTCCAAGTATTGAAAGAAATTGAGCGGAAAGTGTTCCAACATAACGCTGCTTCTTTTTTATTTAGTATTGTTTTTGTTATCATTCTTCTCATGGCTTTTTACTCTTTGCAAAAATGGTATGGAAAAGAGCTGAATAAAGAGGTGGGGGATACAGAGGCGACGTATCAAGAGGAGCTACATTCACTGTTTGATGCTCTTCGTTCCATTCGTCACGATTATTTGAATCACATTCAAGTGCTTCACGGATTGTTGAAGATTGGGAAGTATGAAATGGCGAAAGAGTATATGGATTCTTTAGTGAAGGAAGCAAGGGTCTTTGATGCGGTGCCGATGGAAGTAGATCATCCAGCGTTATTAGTGCTGTTTCAAGCGAAAAAGGTGCTCGGGCAGACAAATAAAGTATCAGTGGAATTGGATATAGACAAAGATCCGTTTGAAAAGATGAAAACGACAGATTTAATTAAAGTGTTATCGAATCTAATTGATAACGCAATTGAAGCTGCCCTTCAGATGGAAGAGGGGCATCGAACGGTAGACATTTCCTGCAAACGAAAACCGAGTCATTACGTCTTTAAAGTAGAGAATTCCGGACCGGTCATCCCAAAGGCAATACAAGAAGAGATTTTCAAATCGGGGTATTCTACGAAAGCAGAAAAAGCAGGGAAGATAAGAGGGCAAGGGCTATTCATTGTACAGGAAACGGTGGCGAAATATAAAGGTACGATTTCCCTTCATTCATCAGATGGAAAAACTTCTTTTGAAATTTGGATTCCAATAGATGGTCAGTTGTGAAGTGGAGATGACGATTCTGTATCGATTTACGATTAAAAGAATTTCCTTTCAATGGAATTGATGTTTAATCATTCAAAAAAGCGGTTATTCCATTAGTGTAGCAAAGAAAAAACTAGTGGATGAGGAGCGATTGAAATGGAAAAGCAACATGTAGTTGAGCAAAATGGAAGCGTGGATACAAACCAGGTGGACAAGGTTATTCAACGTATGGATGATGAAAGAATCGAGGACATCACCGCTAATTTTGATTCATTTAAAAGCTATTTAAACGGCAAGGTTGAACTAGGGAAAAAGCTCGGGTTGAGCGAAGAACAATTGGCGAAAGCAGCAGAAAAAATTGCCGGTTACTTAGCTTCTAATGCAGAACCGAAAAACCGCGAAGAGAAGTTGCTGCAAGAATTATGGCAAGTTGGGAATGAAGAACAGCAACATATGCTTGCTCATATGCTTGTTCGTTTAGTCGAGGAAAAGTAAGAAAAGCTTTGTCATTCAACCTATAAAAAGAGAAGCATCACGGTTCTCTCGTTTCGTAATAGGTAAACGAGAAGAGTGGTGCTTTTCTTTATTCCGCCTCAACCATAACGAGGCAAAGATGCTATAATAGTAAAATAAAGGAATTAGAAATTTCTTTTCTAAAATAAACATACATACGAACAAAAGCAAATGACCATGATAGTTAGAGCAGAAAGAGGGGATAAAAGATGATTAAATGCATCGCAAGCGATATGGATGGAACGCTTGTCAATACCCGGCATACGATAAGTGTGGAGAATGCAGACGCGATTCGCCAAGCACAATCTAAAGGGGTAGAGGTAGTCATTGCGACAGGCCGATCCTATGAAGAGGCACGATTTGTATTAGAGGAAGCAGGGATTGTTTGTCCGATTATTTGTGTGAATGGAGCGGAAGTACGTTCATCAGAAGGAGAAAGGGTCTATTCGGTCCCATTAGGAAATGATAAAGCGAAACATATCGCGTCATTGCTAAAGGATTTAAATATTTACTTTGAGGTTTATACAAATAAAGGCACGTATTCAGAGGATTATGAAAAAGCATTATCCGTCGTGTTAGATATTTTTATGAGTGCCAATAAACAACAGAATTACGAAGAAGCGCTGGAGGGAGCAAAAGAGCGTTTTGAAAAAGGAAGAGTCCACTTGATTGATAGCTATACACCATTATTTGATGACGAAGAGGTGGAAGTTTATAAGCTATTAGCTTTTTCTTTTGACGCAGAAAGACTGGAAAAAGCGGAGCAAATCTTGCTTGAAAGTGGTCGAATTGCCGTTAGTTCTTCTGGCTTTGAAAACTTGGAAATTACGCATGTGGACGCTCAAAAAGGTAAAGCTTTAGCTCAATTTGTTGAAAAAAGAGGCATTTCTTTGTGGGAAACGATGGCCATTGGAGATAGTTATAATGATATTTCCATGTTTGAGCTAGTAGGAAGAGCGGTCGCGATGGGAAATGCCCCATCAGATATTCAAAACAGATGTCATATGGTTACGGCAACAAACGATGAGAAAGAAAATGGGGTTGAAAAAGCAATTATACAAGCACTGAATGAAATGCTATAAGCATGGACGCAAGCAGAAGCCTTTATGGAGTAGAAAACGAACCCCCTAGAAACGTATGTGCATGTTTCTAGGGGGTTCTCATATCAAATGGAGCATTTAATTTTGGATCGTTGCTTGTTCTTTTGTCTCCACATAGTTTCGGTAAGCGCCGTGATTGGTTGGTCCAACGTACTCATTTAGTGGGAAAGAGTGGCGAATCGCTTCTGTAATAAAGGCTTTCGCTGTTAAAATCGCCTCTTTTACCGGCTTGCCTTTAGCAAGTTCGGCTGTAATGGCAGCTGAGTACGTGCATCCTGCTCCATGAGTCCATGTCGTATCAATACGGTCGGACTCTAATAGATCGAACGTCGTTCCATCATACAAGACGTCAACTGCTTTTTCATGTTGCAATTTTCCTCCGCCTTTAACGAGGACGTATTTCGCTCCTAGCTGGTGAATTTTTTCAGCAGCTTCTTTCATTTGTTCAACTGTATGAATTGCTCCGATGCCGCTCAGTTGCCCTGCCTCAAATAAATTAGGTGTAACGACGGTCGCTCTTGGAACAAGAACGTCTCGAAGGCTTTCGGCTGTCTCTGGATGCAGAACTTCGTCTTCTCCTTTACAAATCATCACCGGATCGACTACAACATTTTGAAGATGATGTTGATCAATCGTTTGTGCAGCTAATTCAATAATTTCAACAGAGCCGAGCATTCCTGTTTTTAAGGCTTGAATGCCAACACCTTCCACAATGGTTTTCAACTGAGCGCGTAATGTGTCAAGTTCAATCGGAAATACACTATGTGACCATCCGTTTGATGGGTCCATAGCTACGATCGTTGTAAGAGCCGTCATACCGTAAACGCCTCTTTCTTGGAATGTCTTTAAGTCTGCTTGAATGCCTGCGCCTCCGCTGCTATCAGAGCCTGCGATGGTAAGTGCTTTATACATAGTCATAAAAAATCCTCCCGATGCTGCTTTTTGATTAAGCAACAGTAGTGATATGTAGTAGTGAATCTGTTGAAATGTTTTTCCTAAAAAAGCGTGATGAAGATCTTCTTGCTTAGTCATAATGGTAGCGCCTCTTTGGAACCTTGTAAATGAATTTTAAAGCTTTTTCGCAGCTCTTTCGACAGAAAATTATTTCATTTGTTCTAACTGAATCCAAAGAGTAATATATTTTAGAAATTATACAAAGAAAATAAACGCTCGTGGTAGAAATTTATAAATATTTTTGATATCTTATAATTATTCTTAATGATATTTCGTTTTCCTAACATTATATTGACATACCATATATTTGTATTTATATTTATAAGCAAAAGGTGAATTTTCTATTAATTCAGAAAAGGTGTGTGCAAATGAAAATCATTGTTGGTCCGGCTCAATATGTGAGAAAACACGATGTGGTAAAAGAAGCAGGAGAGTATATGGGGAAATTTGGAAGAAAGGTTGTGGTCATTGGGGGCCAGAAAAGCTTAAACATAGTCGAGCAAGATTTACAGCAAAGCTTTACTGACCATACTGTTTCTTGTGAGGGCTTTATTTGGTATGGAGGAGAGGCTTCTCAAAAAAATATTGAAAAATTAGTAGAAGAGGTAAAGGCACGGAAAGTGGACGTTGTAGTTGGAGTAGGAGGAGGTAAAGCAATTGATACAGTGAAAGCTGTTGCCTATTATGCTAATAAGCCGCTTGTTGTTATTCCAACCATTGCCGCAACTTGTGCGGCGGCGACACCACTTACCATTTTATATAATGATGAAGGAGAATTTATCGGAATAAGTCGTGAATCAAAAGCGCCGGATTTGGTGTTAGTGGACTCTTCCATTATTCTTCAAGCCCCAGTTCGCTTCTTAGCAGCAGGGATAGGAGATACGCTTGCTAAATGGTTTGAAACAAGGGTGTCGGTGAAAAAGGCGATTCCTACTGCGTCTAATCAAACGGCTGTCGCCATTGCTTCTCAACTGTACAAAACGCTTCGAAACATTGGGGAAAAGGCGGTAAAAGGTGCTGAGAGTGGGATATTAACGCGTGAGGTCGAAGACGCTATTGATGCCATTATTTTAGTGAGTGGAAGTGTCAGCGGGTATGGCGGCGATGACTGCCGAACTGCAGCTGCACATGCGATTTACTCAGGTTTGACCATTTTTCCAGACATTCATGACACGTATCATGGAGAAATTGTGGCGTTCGGTATATTAGCCCAGCTCTGCCTGGAAGATGCAGAGGTAAGTGAAATCCATGATTTAATTCATTATTACGAAGAAGTCGGATTACCGTTTACACTCAGTCAGATGAGTGTTGGTGAATTGACTTCAGAACAGTGGAAAGAATTAGGGGATGTAACGGTTGCGATCGAAGACATGAGCAACATGCCGTTTGAGGTGACATCGGAAATGGTTGTAGAAGCGGTTCGCCGAGCAGACGAAATCGGTCGATCCTTTTTAAAAATATCCATGAAATGAGGAATAAAGATGAAAATTGAAACGGTCGTTCGCAAAGTATATCCAAATTTAACGCCTTATATATGTAAGCTGGCGGACTATCCAATCGAAGAGCTGAAAGAAGCGCTTCAAAAAGAGAAGGTGTACAAACTTTCGTTTAATGAAAATCCACTGGGTCCTTCTGCTAAAGCGATTGAAGCGATGGAACAAGCCATTCGAATGACAAACTTATACCCGAGCTCCCGCGTAGAAGAGCTTCAAATGGCTATTGCAGCTAAGGAAGGTATACAACGCGATCAAGTTTTATTATCCAATGGGGCCGATGAAATGATTAACTTGGCTGCTCAAACCTTTTTAGAAGCAGAAGATGAAGTAGTGATGCCGGCTGTTACCTTTGTTCAATATGAAGCAGCTGCTCATTTGATGGGGGCCATTCCGGTTAAAGTTCCAATGTCGGGACAAATGGATACGGATTTAGATGGAATTATCGAGGCTATCACACCAAAAACAAAGATGATTTGTCTTTGTAATCCAAACAATCCAACAGGAGCTATTATTCCAGATGAACAAATCCGGGATTTTTTAAAGCGTGTTCCAAAAAATATTATTGTGGTGATCGATGAGGCGTATTATGAATATGCACAAGATCCAAAGTTTTCAACTTCGGTCAAATATATTGCCGATTATGAAAATCTTCTCGTCGTTCGCACATTTTCAAAAATATATTCACTTGCCTCAATCCGCATTGGATATGGAATGGGAAGCATCGCGTTGATGCAAGCTATTCACCATGTGCGCCCTCCGTTCAATGTCAACGGTATTGCCCAAGCTGGAGCCCTTGCTAGTTTAACGGATGTCGAGCATGTTCAGGCATCTCAACAGCTGAATGAACGCGGGAAGCAGCTTCTTTATGAAACATTTGAGCAATTAGGGTGGGATTATATCCCATCGAATGGGAACTTCGTTTATGTAGATACGAAAATGGACGGAGAATCCTTGTTTGATCAATTGGCTCAAAAAGGAATTGTTGTTCGAGTACTCAAAGGCTATGGTTTGCCGACTTCTTTACGTGTATCCATTGGAACAGAGGAAGCCATGAAAGCATTCGCAGAAGCTTTGCATGAAATTTTATAAAGAAAACTTCCATCGATGAAGCTTTCCTTCCCGGTCATGCGGGATAAAATATTGTAGGAAGTCTTTGCTCTAGATAGAGCTTGGACAAAAACGCCCTTTAGGAACAGCTGTTGCGTTCTAAAGGGCGTTTTTGATGTTAGAGCGTAATGGCTTCTTTTGTCATGTCTGGCAAGACGAGAGGTGCTCCTTTCATGTATACACGTGGGACTCGCTTGCCGATTAAGCATACGACTTCATAGTTAATCGTCCCCATGAGAGACGCAATCGTGTCCACAGATTGAAAGGCTTCGTGGCTATATCCAAAGATGGTTACTACATCTCCCACTGAGACCGAGGGAATAGCGGTGACATCAATCATCATTTGATCCATACATACGCGCCCCGCTATACGAGCGGCTGTCGCCGCGGACAAATGTGACTCCTTTGTTCGAGAGGAGGCGAGAGACACCATCTGCATATCCGACAGGTAGCGTAGCAATTACGCAATCGGTAGAAGGGATGAATGTACAACCATAACTGACGGGCTGTGAGGCTGGAACGGTTTTTAAGGCTGCGATTTTGGTTTTGAAACTCATCGCTTGTTCCAACTGTATAGGATGCTTTTTCAACGAATCATCCGGGTACAGCCCGTATAGTGCAATGCCGACACGGACCATGTCGAGGTGCATATCTGGAAAGTTCATGGTCGCTGCACTGTTGCAGCAATGCTTAATCGGAATAGAAATATTTTCGTTTTCTATGGCGTGAACGATATTCATAAATTGCGTAAATTGTTTGTGTGTATAAGAGGGGTCTTCGCTGTCAGCATTCGCAAAGTGCGTAAAAACACCTTCTAAGTGAACGAAAGGGGTACTTGTCGCTTTCTTTGCTAATGTTAATGCCTCTTCCTTTGAGGTAATGCCAATTCTTGACATACCGCTGTCTATTTTAATATGTACTGAGGCAGATTGTTTCAAGTGCTCAGCTTGATAAATGATTTCATGTAAAACGTCTTCGGAGAAAATGGTTAATGAAATGTTTTCTGCGATGGCTTTTTTGACGGATGACGCTGATGTATAGCCGAGAACGAGGATCGGCTCTTCAATACCGGCTTCTCTTAATTCTAGTGCTTCATCGAGCAAGGCAACTGCTAAGTAATCCGCACCTGATAAAAGGGCAGCTTTGGCAATTTCGACGGCTCCGTGCCCGTAGCCGTCTGCTTTGACAACGGCCATAAGCTTCGTTGAACGGCTAATATATCTTCTGAATTGCTGAACATTATGCTGAACGGCTTCCAGTGAAACTTCCGCCCAAGTATCTCGGTAACTATGCTGCTTCATTGTTCCATCCCCCTTGATGTACGTTGTAAAAAACCCCTCAAGAGTTGCTCTTGAGGGGAGGCATATTGTGGTCGAATACGTGGTAGATTAGTTTGTTGTTAATTCTTTTTCAAGAGCTTTTTCAACAGTGACATAATCATAGCCAAGGTCTCTTGCAACAGCTTCATACGTAATTTCACCGTTTGCTACGTTCACGCCAAGCTTTAATGCTTCATTTTCAGCGATCGCTTTGAAAGCACCTTTGTTAGCGATTTGTAATGCGTAAGGAACTGTTACGTTTGTTAACGCAAGTGTAGATGTTCTTGGAACCGCACCAGGCATGTTTGCAACAGAGTAGTGGAGAACGCCGTGTTTTTCGAATGTTGGGTTGTCATGAGTGGTCACATGGTCGCATGTTTCCACAACACCGCCTTGGTCAATTGCAACGTCTACGATAACAGAGCCAGGCTTCATTGTTTTTACCATTTCTTCTGTCACAAGCTTAGGCGCTTTTGCACCTGGAATTAATACGGCACCGATTAAAAGATCCGCTTCTTTTACTGCTTCAGCAATATTGAGTGGGTTTGACATTAATGTTTTAATTTGGTTGCCGAAAATATCATCTAACTGACGTAGGCGATCCGCGCTTAAATCGATAATTGTTACATCAGCACCTAAACCGATTGCCATTTTCGCAGCGTTTGTTCCGACGATACCACCGCCGATGATTGTTACTTTCCCGCGGTTTACACCTGGAACACCTGCAAGAAGGATTCCTTGGCCGCCGTTTGTTTTTTGTAAGAACTGCGCACCGATTTGAGCAGCCATACGACCAGCCACTTCACTCATTGGTGTAAGAAGCGGAAGCGTACGGTTAACAGATACTGTTTCGTAAGCGATCGCAATCACGCCAGAATCTTTAAGTGCTTGAGCTAAAGAAGGCTCAGCTGCTAAGTGTAAGTAAGTGAATAAAATTAAGCCAGGACGGAAGTATTGATATTCGCTCTCAAGAGGCTCTTTTACTTTCATCACCATTTCTGCTTGAGCCCAAACGTCTGCAGCGTTTTCGATGATTTCTGCGCCTGCTGCGATATAGTCTTCATTTGTGAAACCGCTTCCAATACCAGCGTCTTTTTCTACTAAAACTTTATGTCCAGCGTTTAAGAATGATACTACTCCAGCAGGAGTAAGCGCAACGCGGTTTTCGTTATTTTTAATTTCTCCAGGTACACCGATAATCATATCGTGATTTCCTCCCTTAACAACTTTCGTTTGTTTTGTTGTGACTTCAGTATAAAACGTTTACACCAATTTTTCTTTGTTGATAAAGGAGAAAGATTTCACGACTTTTTGTTATTTTTCACAAAAGGTTCACAATCACTTGAATTTTTCTAGTTTCAAGTCGAGATAGAGGGTCATTTTTTGGTTCGGATCTTTCAAATTGATTTCCCCGATGTCACTAATGCGCTTTAGCCGGTAGTTAAGTGTGTTTGTATGAACGTTGAGCGCTTTTGCGGCTTCGTTGACATTGTTATCTTTATTTAAAAAGACTTCTAACGTTTCAACTAAGTCACTTTTATGTTTTTCATCATATTGTTGTAATTTGATGAGTGCGTGATTTTCATATCCGTCTTTTGTTCGTTTCTCTAAAAGTACATCAATAAATTGGTATACACCCAAGTTCTGATAACTGTGAATCTCTTTTATCTCGGAAGGAAATTTCTCTTTCATAGATAAAACAGTCAACGCTTCACGGTATGCCTGTTCAATTTTTTGATAATCTCCGTATACACTGCTGAAGGAAGGGAGGATGGCTTCTACGCCAAAACGCTCTTCCATTTTATGAACAAATGCTTCAACAAATTGATTTAATTCAGTTAACGGATGCTCCATTTTATCGAGTGAGATGAGTAAAATGAGCTGATGATGATCTACTGTATGAAGCATAATTTTTAACCGCTGATTAGTAGTAAGTAAATAAGAAATTTGTTTTTCCCCTTCGGTTGTCACATCTTCCTGAAACTGAAAAACGGCTACCGCAAATAGGGAAGGTGGTTGAATTTGGAGAAGATGGAAGTGATTTTTAATTTCTTCATTTGAATGAATATGACCTGTTAATAACTTCCAAAAAAATTCTTGAAATCGCTCTTCTTTTTTATTTTTGCGAGCTTGAAACTGTAAAAGTTTGTTTTTGGCGGCTTCGGCTGCTTTCACTAAAAGAGAGAAATCGTGCTCATTTAACGATTTATCAATTTCTAAAGCCCAAATAAACCCAAGTACCTCATCTTGTTTCCAAATGGACACTGCAACACGGTCTCCAAGCCCTATCTCATCCATACTTTTAATACGAATGGGCTCTCGGCTGTTTAGAAGAGAGGGGATAACGCCTTCTTTCCAAAGATTATTAATGACTTTTTCTGGTACTCTTCGCCCAATGATGGTCGAGATTCTCGCTGAATCTGTTCGTTCATCATGTGTGCTGTAGGCGAGAAGGCGATGATTGGCATCTTCAATGGTAATCGGACAATGAAGGACCTCGCTGACCACATCAGCAAACTCTTCTAACGTGTCAAAATTAGCTTTGAAAGGATCATTTTTCATAGTAGTTTCCGCTCACTCCTTTTATTCTAATATAGTTTGATTTATGTCACTTTTTCTGCTATTCTTATAAAGTTGTGAACAGGTGATTTGTTTAAAACAACAAAATTATACCTTAATTTTTTGTGATTTACACAATAAAAATTCGTTCACAAAAATGTTAGAATTATGTCACAGAAGTTTTTTGAAATTCTTAGCTCTAGTTTACTAAATGTAAGCGTTAACAAGAGTTAAAGGGGAGAAAAGATATGGGAATCTTAGATATCATGGGAAAAATCAATGGAGTGTTATGGGGAACTCCAAGTTTGATTCTTCTATTCGGAACCGGTCTATTCTTGACAGTTATGTTAAGAGGGTTACAGTTCCGTCGGTTAGCTTATGCGTTTAAGCTTGGTTTTTCTAGAGAAAAAGAAGATGACGCTAAAGCAGAAGGTGATGTAAGTAATTTTAAAGCACTAATGACAGCGCTTGCAGCTACAATCGGTAACGGTAATATTGCCGGAGTAGCAACAGCGATTACGATTGGTGGACCTGGTGCGATTTTCTGGATGTGGATTGTCGGTCTTCTAGGGATGGCAACAAAGTATGCAGAGGCATTATTAGCGATGAAATATCGTGTGAAAAATGCTAATGGTGAATATTCAGGCGGTCCGATGTATTATGTGGAACGCGGTTTGGGTAAAAAATGGAAATGGTTAGCGGTAGCCTTTGCTCTATTTGGTGCGTTTGCTGCTTTAGGAATTGGAAACAGTGTTCAATCTAATACAATTGCAAGTGTTATGGACCAAAGTTTTGGAGTTAGTGGATTGACGACTGGTATTGTGTTAGCTGTATTAACATTCTTAATTGTTTTTGGCGGGATTCAGCGTATTAGTACAGTAGCAGGGTTTTTCGTTCCGATGATGGCCTTTCTCTATATTGGTGGCGCAATTGTCATTATTATCTTAAATGCAGATCAAATTATTCCTTCTTTTAAATTAATTTTCCAATATGCTTTCTCACCAATCGCAGCGACAGGTGGTTTTGCGGGGATTGTCGTAACAGAAGCGATTCGTAGTGGGGTTTCACGAGGAATCTTTTCTAATGAAGCTGGTTTAGGTACGGCAGCATTAATTGCAGGGAATGCACGTGCTGATCATCCAGTTAAACAAGCGTTGGTAGCAATGACAGGAACGTTTATTGTAACGATTGTCGTTTGTACAATGACAGGTTTAGTGTTAATGATGACAGGTTTTTGGGACCCAACAGGTGGTATTCTTTCTGGTGTCGCTCACGACCCTGGACTAGAAGGAGGCGCTTTAACGTCTGCTGCTTTCGCTTCGGTACTAGGAAAAGTCGGGGAGTATATCGTTGCATTTTCCGTTATTTTCTTCGGATTTTCAACCATCGTTGGCTGGTATGTATACGGAGAGAAGTGTTTCGAGTATCTTGTTGGAACAAAGGGCATCATGGCTTATCGTGCCGTCTATGTTTTCGCGACAGGCTTAGGAGCTGTTGCCAACTTAGCAGTAGTTTGGGCCTTCGCTGATATGGCCAATGCCTTGATGATGATTCCAAACTTAGTGGCGCTTATTCTTCTTTACAAAGTGATTGTAAGCGAAACAAACGACTATTTTGAAAACCACTATAAAGCATCTGAAAAAAGTATAAAAAAAGCAAGCTAAAAAAGTGAGGCTCAAATCTAATCGGATTTGAGCCTCACTTTTTTAAATTCATCTCTATCATAATCCTTTTGTTAGGCAGCTTTTGTAGCAACAACAACCACACGACCGCGGTCTAATTCTTCTTCATATTGGTCAGCTTCTGTTTCGGATAAGCCAACTGACCGCATTTTCGAACGAAGTTCATCTCCGCGGGAACGGAAGACGTTTGATAATTGATCGAAAAAGCCTTGTTCACTCATTCCGACATTATTAGTATCAGTTGCATCTGTTAAGTGAGTAGAACGGGTTTTGTCGTGTGCAAATAAGTAAATGTCATCTTTTGTAAATCCTTGGCGTAGGAATTGTTCAATAGTATCCTTTGCTTGAACTCCATTTTCTACTACTTTTACATTTAACATGTTACATAACCTCCTGAATGATGATTGCTTTTAATCTCAAAACATAAATTTGAATGGAACTAGCAGCTGCAGCTGTTTCTTGGTTTATATATAGCCCGTCTCCATAAAGCTAAAACATTTTTTCTGATTTTTTGTATATTTTTCCTGTCGGATTGTTATTTTAGAATGATATAACTTGCTTAGAAGTAGGGGGAGGAACTTTAAAAGGTGATGGCATCTAACTTGAAAAGTTTAGAGGCAATATGGTATTTTCAAACAAGATAGATTTGGAAACATATATGAAGGGGAGTTTAGGAAGGAAAGGTCCAAGCTGATTACTTTCTAATAGTCTCCAGCATTTCAACGCAGCAACACCACAATTACTCCCTAGTGGGGCATAATCTAGTAAAGAGAGGAAGAAGTTAGCATGTCAAAACAGCAAATTGGTGTAATTGGTTTAGCCGTGATGGGTAAAAACCTTGCATTGAACATTGAAAGCAGAGGATATTCGGTTTCCGTATACAATCGTTCATCTGATAAAACAGAAGAATTTTTAAAGAACGAAGCAGAAGGAAAAAACTTTAAGGGTACATACAGTATTGAAGAGTTTGTCCAATCGCTAGAGGCGCCTCGCAAAATTTTATTAATGGTTAAAGCGGGCGGCCCTACAGATGCAACGATTGACGCATTAAAACCGCACCTTGAAAAAGGAGATATCTTAATTGACGGCGGTAATACTTTCTTCCAGGATACGATTAGACGTAACAAAGAGCTTGAAGAAGCAGGCATTCACTTTATTGGCACAGGAGTGTCAGGTGGAGAAGAAGGAGCATTAAAAGGACCATCTATCATGCCTGGTGGACAAAAAGAAGCTTACGAGCTTGTAGAGCCGATTTTAAAGGCTATTTCAGCAAAAGTGGATGAAGACCCTTGCTGCACGTACATCGGCCCGAACGGCGCAGGTCATTACGTGAAAATGGTGCATAACGGAATTGAGTATGGCGACATGCAGCTTATTTCGGAAGCTTATTTCATTATGAAGCATGTACTTGGTCTGAGTGCAGAAGAACTGCATGAAGTCTTTGCTGAGTGGAATAAAGGAGAACTTGATAGCTATCTAATCGAGATTACAGCCGATATTTTCACGAAAGTAGATGAAGAGACAGGTAAACCGCTTGTAGATGTTATTTTAGATACGGCTGGACAAAAGGGAACAGGTAAATGGACGAGCCAAAGTGCTCTTGATTTAGGTGTTCCGCTTCCAATCATTACAGAATCGGTATTTGCTCGTTTTATTTCAGCAATGAAAGAAGAGCGGGTGAAGGCGAGCAAAATGCTCTCAGGTCCTGAAGTGAAAGCATTTGAAGGCAATAAAGAAGAATTGATTGAAGCTGTGAGAAAAGCGTTATACATGAGTAAAATTTGTTCGTATGCACAAGGATTTGCTCAAATGCGCGCTGCATCGGAAGAGTATGACTGGAATCTTCGCTACGGAGATATTGCAATGATTTTCCGTGGTGGATGCATTATCCGTGCTCAATTCCTTCAAAAAATTAAAGAAGCTTACGACCGTGAATCAGATTTGGCGAACTTATTGTTAGATCCATACTTTAAAGATATCGTAGAAAACTATCAATCTGCCCTTCGTCAAGTATTAGCGGTAGCCATTGAGCGAGGCATTCCAGTACCTTCTTTCTCAAGCGCACTAGCGTATTATGATAGCTATCGTACAGAGACGTTGCCTGCCAATCTTTTACAGGCTCAACGTGATTACTTTGGTGCCCATACGTACCAACGTGTGGACAAAGAAGGAACGTTCCATACAGAATGGTTCTCAAAATAAATAACTGTGTATTTGACTATTTCCCGGTGCTTCCGAAAATAGTCAAATACAATAAAAAAGAAGGGTCCTTTTACGGATCCTTCTTTTTTTGATCTAGAGGTAAATAGCCTGTATCATGTTTATTTACCGTTCATGTTTGTATTTGAACCAATCTCCCACCAATGGAAGCCATTCTCGGCTAATAATGCGTCAGACTCTTTCGGACCCATTGAACCAGATTCATAGTTCGGGAAGTTTTCTGGTTTGTGATTCGTCCATGCTTTGGAGATAGTATCAACAAACTTCCATGATAAAGCTACTTCATCCCAGTGAGTAAAGTTTGTCGCGTCTCCGCGCATGCAGTCATATAAGAGGCGCTCATAAGCTTCAGGTGTGTTCATTTTATCTCCGCAATTATTGCAGTAATCTAATTGAATTGGCGTAGATGTTGTACCGCCGTCTCCTTTTTGCGCATTCAGGTGAAGGGTAATTCCTTCATCTGGTTGAATGTGGATGACAAGTAAATTTGGATGGATGGTTTTGTCCTTGTCTACATATAAGTTCATCGGTAAATCTTTAAACTGAATAACGATTTCTGTTGATTTTTGAGTCATGCGCTTTCCAGTACGAATGTAGAAAGGAACGCCTGCCCATCTAAAGTTATCGATCATCAGTTTGCCAGATACAAACGTTTCTGTTCCAGATTCCGGATCAACCGAATTCTCTTCGCGATAAGCGGGTACTGGTGTACCGTCGACTAATCCGCGTCCATATTGTCCGCGTACAAAGTAATCGTCCACCTGTTCTTCTGTCATCGTGCGTAAAGCACGAAGAACTTTGACTTTTTCACTTCGAATTTCTTCTGTTGTGAGCTTAATCGGCGGTTCCATCGCAAGAAGAGCGACCATTTGCAACATGTGATTTTGAACCATGTCACGCAGCGCGCCTGATGACTCATAATAGCGTCCGCGATCTTCTACCCCAAGCGTTTCACTTGATGTGATTTGGATGTTGGAGATATATTGGTTGTTCCAAAGCGATTCAAAAATAGGGTTGGCAAAACGAATTACTTCAATGTTTTGAACCATTTCTTTTCCAAGATAATGGTCAATACGATAAATTTGGTCTTCTGTAAACACATGTCGAATTTGATCATTTAACGCTTTAGCAGATTCAAAGTCATGTCCGAATGGTTTTTCAATCACTAATCGGCTCCAGCCTTTTGTGGATGTTAAGCCTTCTGATTTTAAGTTGTCGCCAATGGTACCGAAAAATTCAGGTGCCATCGCTAAGTAGAAGATACGATTCCCATCGGTGTGATATTCTTCATCTAAGCGTCCAAGCAAGCTGTTGAGCTCTTGATAAGAAGCAACATCCGTTACATCAAATGGGTGGTAGTAAAAATGTGAAGCGAACGTCTCAGAGCTTACAGCTCCTTCTTGCAAATTGCTAATGGAGCTCTTTACATTTTCACGGAATTCTTCGTTAGATAAGGGTCTTCTCGCAACCCCGACTACCGCAAAATCTTCTGAGAGCTTGCCGCTTCGGTATAACCGAAAAATAGAAGGGAAAAGCTTACGTTTCGCTAAATCGCCTGTTGCACCGAAAATAACAATAATGGATTTTGGTTTGTTCGTTGTCATCACTTCAAAGAACCTCACTTTATTCTAAATGCGTTCAATTTTATCTTGCTCCAATCAACAGTCCGATTTTGGCTTATAAGGTATACATGAGGCAATAGAGACAGCGAGATACATGGTATCTTCATGTTGAGTGCCAAAGCGGTAAACTGTGTTTGAGAACTTGATAATATTTCTTGAAATCCAGTGCGAATGAAGAAATTACACTGGTTGAACCTTCACTTGATTATGTATCCTATTCAGTTATAAAATTGTATCTGTTTTAACGGTTTAAAGCAAATATTTAGTCACTTTTTATGTAAATTGACAGAAAGGTGTACTCTTAATATATATTTGTGTGATACCGTTTTCATTTTTCAGAAAAATATGTCAGCATAATAACATATCTCTGTTGAAAGAACCAACTTTTTTTATCTTCTTTACGAGTAAAAGGTCGGTCTCGTTGTGTAAGTAAGAATGGAGCTATCCTTGTTTTTCTCAAAAAAACCTTCAATGTTTCATGTGAAACATTGAAGGAGAATTGCCATTATACATATTGATATTGTGCAAGAGTTCCAAATGGCTCAATTTTATTTAAATTTGGATAAATGGAATCAAAATAAACATAGACGGGACAAAAATTTAAAAAAGAATGATGTTCAAAAAAAGCAGCATCTCCGTAACGTATAGCTTCCAGAGCAAGAGGCAGTTCCTTTTTAAATACACAATAACGCATAAGAGCTAGCTCATAGTCTGGCATATCTCCTACATAGCAATACACTTGAAAGACGTTGTGACATTGGGAGAACTTGAACTCTGCTAACACTTCATCACGTGCAGGTCCGATTTTATCGTAAGCATATTCTAAGGCAATGGTTAAAAAGAGTTCTGCAGTTTTGTCTGAATGCGTCAGTGTGTATTTTCTGCCAATTACAGGATAGGTGGGAGTTGCACCTAGTCGATATTCAGTTTGCAGCTTGTCGGGATTCAATTTTGTCATGTCCATCCCTCCTTTTGCAATTTCCAATCTTTACATTTTATACGAAAGAGCATGGGAACATGAATTGAAATTTTCATGAATGTGCTATTGCTCAAGCTCTTCTTGGGGGAGAAGTTAATTCGTGAATGTGAGCATGAAATCAGTTGATTCATATGAAGGAAATAAGGTAGGCTAATCATAGAAAATCTTGTGTTGAGAAAGGGGATGGGCAGATGACGATTTTAAAGAACGATTGGGCCCCTCTGTTAGAAGATCAATTTCAGCAGCCGTATTATCAAGTGCTGCGAGAATTTTTAGTAAATGAGTACAATACGCAAACGATTTTTCCTGATAAACATGATATTTTCAATGCTTTACATCTCACTAGCTATCATGACACAAAAGTCGTCATATTAGGGCAAGACCCTTATCATGGAACGGGACAGGCTCATGGTTTGAGTTTTTCGGTGAAACCAGGGGTTAAACCCCCTCCTTCGCTTGCCAATATATATAAAGAACTTTCTGCAGACGTAGGCTGTGACATTCCAAATAACGGCTATTTAGTAAAGTGGGCGCAACAAGGAGTTCTGTTACTTAACACTGTATTGACAGTCAGGAAAGGAGAGGCCAATTCCCATAAAGGAAAGGGGTGGGAAATTTTCACTGATCGGGTGATTGAACTGCTAGCACAGCGAAAGGAGCCTGTTGTGTTTTTATTGTGGGGAAAACATGCTCAAGAAAAGAAAAAACTCATTCATGCCACCCATCATTTCATTGTGGAGAGTCCGCATCCAAGTCCTTTTTCTGCAAACCGTGGATTTTTTGGGAGCCGCCCTTTTTCAAAGGCGAACCACTTTTTGCAGGAATGTGGGCAAACGCCGGTTGATTGGCAAATCGAAAATCTATAAGGTTCGAACAAGACATCATCGAGAAGAGATAGATGGGATGAAGTCCTTTTGGTAAAATAGGAGTCGTGGAAGAAGTAGAGAGAAAAAATTTTTTTAGATAATTTGCCGCACCTTTATTATAGAAGGAAAATGTTTAAACAGCACATAGGTGTAGGGAAATGATCGAAAGAATGGAATAGGTTATACGATGTCAATGCTGTAGTCAGGAGATAAACTGCTAGGCTGCCGTACTTGGATTAGAGAAAAGGAGGGGTGTTATGAATATTTCGATGCAGAAGCTTTTAGAAAAAATGAACGAAGAATTGAATCAAGCGATGACAGAAGCTTCTACTCAGCAAGGACGTAATGTACGTGACCGACTCGCGGCGATTAAAGCGCTTTGTGAGTTGGCGATGGACGAGCAAGAAGGTTCTTCTCATACTTTTCAAGAGTCAATTCCAGTTTCCTCGGAACCAAGAAGGATGGTCGTGTCTTCTCCAACTCCGGTAACAGTGGGCAAACAAACCGTAGTATCGGATGGAGCGAACGGAGACAGTCTTTTTGATTTTTAAAGTCAACACCTGGGCCCTATTCAACAGTGATTGAATATTTCAGGAGTAAATGAAAAATTAAGATCTCACTAGCTACATAATCAATCGATAAAAACATGTATGTTGTACCATGCTTAGAAAAGAGGAGAACATAATGAAAATCTTTTTGATATTAGGAGCCATTAATGCCATGCTTGCAGTAGCGCTCGGAGCATTTGGAGCGCACGGTTTAGAAGGCAAAATTTCCGCGAAGTATTTAGAGGTATGGAAAACGGGTGTGACGTATCAAATGTTTCATGCGGCTGGTTTGTTTGTGGTTGCCTTTTTGGCAAGCCGCTTTCCACATTCCTCCCTCATTAGCGCATCAGGCTGGTCAATGTTTATCGGAATCATTTTATTTTCCGGAAGCTTGTATGTATTAAGTACGTCTGGTATTAAAGTGTTAGGAGCGATTACGCCACTTGGTGGTGTGGCCTTTATTGTCGGATGGATTTTAATGGTGATTGCCGCTATAAGATTACTGTAAATATAAGCTAAAAAAGGAGTGCGAATCGCACTCCTTTTTATCTTGGAGAATAACTGCTGAGTGGTTGTTGGCCTCCCGTGTTGAATGGATATGTGTATTCGATTTCCTCATCGAACGTAATATAATCGAGATACACCATCAGTAACACGTAACGCTTTCCTGTCTGTGGATCACTTAAGATGATGTGATCGCGTCCTGCAGCTTCGACAATCCCCTTGAATACTTTTTGGTTATTTCCTTCAAACGTCATATAAACAGTGGCAACTTTCCCTTTATTTAATCGTAAAATGTTTTCAATATAGGACTCTTCAATTGGGAGCATTCCACCTGGTGCTTGAGGCACGCCTGTTCCTCCAGCTGGAATTTGGGGAGGAACTTGATAGGCTCCTGAAGGTTGCTGGTAAGACGGGTAGCCATATCCGTAGCCCCCATAGGGCATTTGCATATATGGATTTTGGCTTGTTGTTTTTTGGTTTTTCATACACATATCCTCCTTTAAACAATAACTGCTCATAGCATGTTATCTGTACACATCAGGACAATTGGATTGAGTAGGGATATAAAAACAGTGAGACTTGAAGCGTCCTGCATTATTTTGGTTGTACCATTGCGCAGGACAACTGCCGCCGGGTTTGAAAAACCAGAGTGAATAGGAAGCGGGATGATAGCGTCCTCCTTTAAGTGCTTTTCTTGCTAATTCAATCTCAGAAGGTCTAGCTCGCTGATAAAAATAACCTTTTTGGGTAGCTTCGAAGCCACCGGGGCTTTGATAGACCATTTTTTGGATAGAGGTGATGTCTTTAAAGTCTAAACAAGCAGACTTAGCCCGGTTTACCCCCACGTTTCCAACCATCAGCATTCCTAATTTTCCTTCCCCTTCTGCTTCAGCCCGTATAAGACGTGCCAGCAGTTTTACATCTTCTTCGTTGTAAGGAATCACACCCATGTTCTCACCTCACATACTCACTAGTGATACATATGAGACACAAAATGAAAGTATGCGTTCTTTTTCACCACCGGGATTACTTAGGAAAGGTTTGTATGTGTTCAAATTCGTAAAGTTTTCAATGCGCTGACGGAAAGCGAAAGAGAAGAGACAATGGAAGTGAGGCAAAAAAATGAGGGCGGCTAAAAGAATAAAACTTCTTCTTTTTAGCCACCCTCTGCCTCTTGTGTAGTTGTAAAGAGGATTGATTGAGATGTTAATTACACGTATAGAAATTGAGGAATCCGGTCTTCTGTTAAAATGTTTCCGACGAAGAACGTTCCGAATTCACCGTAGCGTGCACTAACCTCATCAAAGCGCATTTCATAGATAAGCTTTTTGAACTGCAGAACATCTTCAGCGAAAAGGGTTACTCCCCATTCATAATCGTCAAAACCTACAGAGCCGGTAATGATTTGTTTGACTTTTCCTGCATATTGACGTCCAATCATCCCGTGACTGCGCATTAAGCTACGACGGTCCTCCATTGGGAGCATGTACCAGTTATCATTTCCTTGGCGGCGCTTATCCATTGGATAAAAGCAAATATGCTTCGCTTTAGGCAACATTGGATAAAGGCGTGCACGAATTTCAGGATTTGCGTAAGGATCTTCTCCAGCAGGTAAGTAGTTGCTTAGTTCAACTACAGACACATATGAATATGTAGGAATCGTATATTCAGCTAATTTCGTTTTATTAAACTCTGTTTCGATTTCGTTGAGCTCTTCCATCGTTGGACGTACAAACATCATCATAACGTCTGCTTTTTGTCCGACAATGGTATAAAGAGCTTGGCTGCCTTCATTTGTTTGTTCGGTTTTTTTCCATTTTTCCATTAAACTTAAAAATTCATGAATAGCTGCTTGTCTTTCATCACTTGATAAGCGCTTCCATGACGTCCAGTCTATTGCCCGAAAGTCATGTAGGCTATACCAACCGTCTAATGTTTGAGCTGCTTCTGACATTTGTTTCAACTCCTATTATTATTTCATTGTAAAAATCTAATTTTACTATAACATAGTTTATCCTGTGGAACGGAACGAAAACCCTTTGGAATGTGATTAAATGATGAATGTTGAATCATATTAAGAAAGAGAATAAAAGGAAAGTTAAAATATCTAAAATTTTAAAATAAAAGAAATTTTTTGTTTGGATAAATTCTTTACGTGGTATTCTTTGATTTTAGGCAGAAGTGGAGTATGCTAATAAAAGAAAATTGTTATGTATAGTTAAGGAGGATTTACAGTGAGTGATTTATTTACAGCTTTAAAAGATAAAGTAGCTGATAAAGAAATTAAGATTGTTTTCCCAGAAGGGTTAGATGAGCGTATTTTAGGAGCGGTTGGTCGTTTAGCTAATGAAAACTTACTTACACCAATCGTAGTAGGAAATAAGGAAGCTGTGGCAGAAAAAGCGGAACAATTGAACATATCTCTGGAGAATGTCATTGTTCACGATCCAGCTCAATATGAAGAGTTCGATGCAATGGTTGCGTCATTTGTTGAGCGCCGTAAAGGGAAAGTATCAGAAGAAGATGCACGCAAAGTGCTCTTAGATGAGAACTATTTTGGAACAATGCTTGTTCATATGGGCAAAGCAGACGGCCTTGTAAGTGGAGCCGCTCATTCAACAGCGGACACAGTTCGTCCGGCACTACAAATTATTAAAACAAAAGAAGGCGTGAAAAAGACATCTGGTGTGTTCATCATGGTACGCGGCGATGAAAAATATGTATTTGCCGATTGTGCAATTAACATCGCTCCAGACAGCCAAGATTTAGCTGAAATTGCTATTGAAAGTGCACGTACAGCAAGCATGTTCGATGTAGATCCTCGTGTAGCCATGCTAAGCTTTTCAACAAAAGGTTCTGCTAAATCTCCAGAAACAGAAAAAGTAGCGAATGCTGTGCAAATCGCAAAAGAAATGGCTCCTGAGCTGACATTGGATGGCGAATTCCAATTTGATGCAGCATTTGTGCCATCTGTTGCGAAAAGCAAAGCGCCAGGCTCTGTTATTCAAGGAGATGCAAACGTATTTGTATTCCCTAGTTTAGAGGCTGGTAACATCGGTTACAAAATTGCTCAACGTTTAGGGAACTTTGAAGCAGTTGGTCCAATTCTTCAAGGATTGAACAAACCAGTAAATGACCTTTCTCGCGGATGCAACGAAGAAGATGTATATAAATTAGCATTAATTACAGCAGCTCAAGCACTGTAACAGAAAAGCTCTTTCCCTTTAGAGGGAAAGAGCTTTTTCATTGCGCATGTGCATGCGTTGTAGATGATGATCAAACAATTGCATCTCTTCGCTGGATAATGGCACAGCAGAAAGGTTGGCACCTGTAGATTTCAATGTTTGCAGCAAGGACACCATCATATCCGATACGGTAATATCTGTCTGAAGCAATTCGGATAACGAAGCCATTGTATGAGGGATGATGATTGGGTAGGAGAATTTCGTTTCTGTTCCTTTTAACCCTTGATGATAAAACTCTTGAATGATTTTCGCTCGCTCAGAGCCACTTCCAGAGACACATAAATAAATTTGAACGGCAATGCCCCCGCGGATTCTACGCTGGGAAATGCCAGCAAATTTTTGATTTCTAATGCTTAAATCATAGCTTCCAGGACAGTAGGAACCGACAATTTCTTTTGCTTCAATTGTTGTATGATAAGGCGCAAGCATTTGTTGGATGAGTTCGTACATGGCATTATAGCCGCGGTTGATATCAATCCCTTTTTCGGCATCGGGGAAGATAAGCGAAATGTTTAACACGCCTTCATCCAAGACGACAGCTAAGCCACCTGAATTTCGAACAATGGCTCGATAGCCTTTTGTTTGTAAAGATTCAATGCCGTCTTCTAAATACGGAAGGCGAGTATCTTGAATCCCGAGAACAATGGTGTCATGGTGAACCCATGCACGCATGGTCGCAGCTGAATCGCCTGACCCGACAGATGTACAAAGCGTATCATCGATTGCAAATGAATGCATCGCATCAAAAGTAGGTCCTAAGCTTGTTTGATCAATAATTCTCCATTCGGTTTGTGTAAGTAAAGATGAACCGTTTTCTTTCATATAAAAACTCCTTCAATTATGCCATCACACCGTCAGAACGAGCTGTTGTACGGGCAGCGGGTCATCGTTTGATATTATTTATTTTTAGTATGAAACGGTATTATTATAGCACAACATGAAGACGATGAATCGGCTTCCCTGATGTAAAAAGCGGCAGTAGAGAGGAATCAATACTCTTCTCTACTGCCGCCGCTAGGCTGTTTATGATAAGAATATAGGATAGGGTGTAAGGAAGCATGTTCAGAAAGGTTGTTACCGTTACTTTTTCATTCTGCTAACTTTTCTAAATTGCCGTTTCGGTCCATTTTAAATTTAGTCGATGGGCGTTCGTCATCTTCAAGCAAGACGAATTTTCTAGCCCGATTCATGATTTTCATAAGTGTTTCGTAATCTTCTTGAATAGTAGTGGAGTTTTGCTCTAATTGGGCGACTTGCTTCTCTAATTCCGCATTCTTAGTTTTTAATTCATGATTTTCTTTTACTAAATTTCTATTTTCATCTTTTAACAGCTTATGGTCATGTGTTTGAGAGCCCATTGATTGTAAAAAAGAAATAACGTGTTCCAATGTTAAAGCGCTTTGAGTAACGGGAAGCGGTGCAGGAAGTTCAGAAGCAACCGCAGGTGAATCAGCGATTTCCGTAATATCTGTTCCAAATTCCTCTAGTGACGGGGAAGGAGGATTGTAAAGCAGACGTTTTTTGGCGTTTTGAGTTTGTCCGAGCGCACGCATTCGTTGCTTTCGTTGTTTCTTGGCTAATTGAAGGGCTTTTTCATATGAGTGTCTTACCACCGCGTTCCAGCGGAAGCCGCAGGCTGCTGAAGTACGATTTAGTTGATCGCCAACTTCTTCGAAAGCATTTAACTGAGTGCTTCCTTCTCGTACGTGACGCAATACAGTTTCAGCTAACAGTAAATCATTTTCTTCTGTCCAAGCATCTTGTCTTTCTTTCATTTTCATTGTTCACTCCTAAAAGGTATAGTTTGGAATAGTTAGTTACTATCATGATGGGCAAAAGAGGCGAAGTTTATACCAAAATCTTAAAAGTATGATAGAGTTCGATAGATGGGTTGCTCTTTGGAGAAGGATAGATAATCCAGCTTGCAATAGAGAATAATAAGCGGTAAAATACCCCTTAGGCCAAAGTGATAGTCGAATGAATTTTGAAAGGATTGTATCAATATGGCAAATGAATTTAGAATATGTGATGACTGCCAGGCGACGAATATTAAAACGCTCGTGCCTCGCCTTCAAAAAATAGATGAGTGTGCAGAGATTCAAATTGGTTGTCAATCGTACTGCGGACCTGGGCGCAAAAAGTCGTTTGCGTTTGTGAATAATCGTCCGGTTGCAGCTCCGACAGAGGATGAACTGATTGAGAAAATTGAAAAGAAGCTAAACAAATAAAAAATCGCCTTTGCTTTCACGAAAGGTGATTTTTTCGTTCTTAGCTCAGAATACTAGGAAACTTATGCTCGTATGTCGAATATAAGGGGATAGAACAAAATGAGACAGTGAGGTATGCACATGACCGACTCTAACAGCAAATTAAGCGAAGAAAAAGTATTTAAAGACCCTGTTCATCGTTATGTTCATGTTCGTGATAAGCTCATTTGGGATTTGATTGGAACGTCCGAGTTCCAGCGGTTGCGCCGAATCCGTCAGCTAGGAACGACTTATTTAACTTTCCATGGAGCTGAACATAGCCGATTCAACCATTCATTGGGAGTTTATGAGATTATCCGCCGAATTGTGGATGATGTGTTTCACGATCGGGAGCATTGGAATAACGACGAGCGTCTTTTATGTCTATGCGCTGCGTTGCTGCACGATTTGGGACATGGACCTTTTTCTCATTCATTTGAAAAAGTATTTCATCTGGATCATGAACATTTCACGCAGGAAATCCTCCTTGGTTCTACAGAGGTAAATGCGGTTTTATGCAGGATGGGTGAAGATTTTCCGAAAAAAGTAGCAGAAGTCATTGGAAAAACGTATGAAAATAAGCTGGTTGTTAGCTTAATTTCCAGTCAAATTGATGCCGATCGCATGGATTATTTACAACGTGATGCTTACTATACAGGGGTCAGCTACGGACATTTTGATATGGAACGAATTTTGCGGGTAATGAGACCGAAGGAAGATCAAGTGGTAATTAAAGCTAGCGGGATGCATGCGGTGGAAGATTACATTATGAGCCGCTATCAAATGTATTGGCAAGTCTATTTTCATCCCGTGACGAGAAGTGCAGAAGTGATTTTGACGAAAATTTTGCATCGCGCAAAGCAGCTTCATCAAGAGTACTATGCCTTCAAACATCAGCCGGTTCATTTTTATTCTTTATTTGAGGACGAGCTCACATTAGAGGATTATTTACGATTGGATGAATCGGTTATTCTTTATTACTTCCAGGCTTGGCAGGAAGAAGAGGATGCCATCTTAGCTGATTTATGCCGCCGTTTTCTAAACCGTCGATTATTTCAATATATTGAATTTAATCCAAACTCTCAAATGAAGATGTGGATGGAGTTAAATCAATTGTTTAAAAAAGCCGGAATTAATCCCGATTATTATCTTGTCGTTGATTCATCTAGTGATTTGCCTTACGATTTTTATCGTCCAGGCGAGGAAGAAGAACGACTGCCAATCCATCTTCTTATGCCGAATAATGAAATTAGAGAACTTTCAAGAGAATCGGAAATTGTTGAAGCTATTTCGGGTAAAAAGAGAACAGACCATAAGCTTTATTTTCCGCAAGATCTCGTAGAAGGACTTTCTCCAAAGAGAAAAGTGAGAGAACAAATTATGGAGCTACTCAATATCGGGAAGAGTCAATAATTGGGGTGGATGAAGTTTATTTTAAGTATTAGGAGTTGAAGGGGCTTTGTTAAAGGATCATGCAAAAATTGTTCATGCGCTGGCCGTGGCTGGGGAGGTTATTGGACGAAAAAAGCTGCAGAAAATGATTTTTATTGCGAAGAAGCTGGATTTTCCGTTTTATGAACGATATAACTTCCATTTTTATGGTCCGTATTCCGAAGAATTAACATTAAGAATGGAAGAGCTATGCAATTTAGGCTTTTTGACTGAAGTTAAAGAGAAAAAGGGTGGGTACATCCAATATCGGTATCGCTTATCTGCTGAAGGGGAAGAATTTCTCGGTCATTATGATTTTGATTTCCCGGCTTTGCAATCGTGTATGACGGATATGAATGAGAAGAGCTCCCGCTTTTTAGAACTTGTTTCGACTGTTCTTTACTTCGAGAATTTAGAAAAACATGAAGTAAAGGAAAAGGTATTTACATTAAAAAGCAAGCAGCGGTATACAGAAGAAGAAGTAGAAGAGGCTTACACATATATTGAGCAATTAAGAAATAAACTGCACTAGAAGCCCTTTTCGTTAGCGGAAAAGGGCTTTTCTTTTAGAGAATTAAGCTTCGTCGCTTAAGCGTTTTCCGCCGACCGCATAATGATTTTTAGACATTTCTTCAATGAAGACAACAATCTTTTCTGCAGGTGCACCTGTTGTTTCGGAAACAGCTGCAGTGACTTTTTCTGCAAGCGCACGTTTTTGTTCTTCTGTGCGTCCTTCGAGCATTTTGACGGTAACGTAAGGCATGATAGCATCTCTCCTTTAGAAGGTATGTAGTTCTTATCTAGTTTACTTCTTTTTGCGTTAGAAGGAAATGCTTACACGCTTTCTTTTCCATTTTGATGAACACTGTCGTCCTTTGTCAGACTAGAACAGGCGGCTTGCGCTTTTCTTTGGAACCTTAGTATACTTGTAATACATTTGAAACCAAAATAGAGGAGAAAGAATGTGGAAAATTTTTTAGCTTTTCCAATGGAACAAATTCCGTTTGTTGTCATCAGTTTAGTGGTGGCTTTTACGATTCATGAGTTTGCCCATGCTTATGTAGCATACAAATTTGGAGATCCTACAGCCAAAAATCAAGGCCGTCTTACACTATCGCCATTAGCTCATTTGGACCCATTCGGTACATTGCTGTTAATTATTGCAGGATTTGGGTGGGCGAAACCGGTTCCTGTTAACCGTTACTTTTTTAAAAATCCGAGACTTGCGGGCGTGCTCGTTTCTGTCGCAGGTCCATTGAGCAACTTAATTCTGAGTTTTGTCGGAGCGATTATTTGGTACGTTTTGCTGCGTTTTAACATGCAGGGGATAGGCGGAGAAGTGTTATTCCAGTTTTTCAATACGTTTATTATGTTGAACTTACTGCTTTTTTTATTCAATTTGCTTCCATTTCCGCCGCTAGATGGTTATCGCATCATTGAAGACCTAGCACCGCCGTCTATTCGGGCGAAAATGACTCAATATGAATCGTGGGGAATTTTCATTTTCTTGGTGATGGTCATCACTCCTTTAGATGCATATATTATTCATCCAGTTTTTAATATTGGTATTCCTTTTTTCATGGGATTGATTGATGCGATTTTAGCACCGCTTATTTTGTAACGAATTGATAGGAGGGAAAACAGTGGAAGAACAAAAAAAGAAAAAGATTGGATTTAACATTATTAAAAATGATTCCACAGACGGGCACGGAGGATATGGTGTTGGTGCCTTAAGTTTAAATAACATTTCACCGGTGTTTGTCGATCCAGAAGAAGGGGAAGCTTTTGTAGACATCGGAGCGATGCATGCGCGGAGTACAGTAGAGAAGGGCATTAAATTCCTTCCAAATAAAGAAGACGTGCCAAACGGAAAGCTTTACTGGCTTGTCTGGGTCACGATTGACCGAAAAGAAGCTGGTCCTTACTATGCAGGGGTGACAGCTTGCGAAATGACAGTCGACCGTGACATTCGCCGAGGCTATAAATCATTGCCTGAGCATGTGAATAAAATGGATAAATCGCTGAAACGCCATATTATGGTGGACGGTATGGATGATCGCTCAAAGCAGTTGCTTCGCGATTTCTTAAAAAATCATAATGAAGAAATGTGGAACTTGTCTGACGAGCAGCTAAAACGTGATTTATCTCCTTTAGAGGAATAATCTGTTTCGCACGAAAAATTGTAAATGTGGCCATTTTTTGTCTAAAGTGTGACATTTTCAAGTCGCACTTGAGGTTTTGTAAGAAAATTATTACAATTAAAGGTAATATGGATGTTTTATAAAGCTAGGACATAGAAAAGCCCGGAGGATTCTCTCCGGGCTTTTCTATTGAAACCATTGAAACAACTTTTCATACCATGAAGGCGCTGCTTTTTCTTCTGTTTTAGGTTTGACTTCTTTCTCTTCTTCAAATAAATGATCTGTACAGTATTCAGTCGGTTCCGTTCCTTTTTTATAGTATGTCAATTTGGTGATCGGACAGTCAGAGGATGCCAATTTTCCGCTTTGAGGATCAATCGATACGCCTGTCACGCCTTTTGGAGGCGAAAATGTAGAGGGCGGTTCTCCTTTTAATGCTTTTTCCATAAATAATGCCCATATCTTCTTGGCGTATCCGCGCTCTTGCACAATATCCATTGTTTTGTCACGGTCATACCCTGTCCAAACTCCAGCTGTCAGCTCAGGAGAATAACCAATCATCCAGCTATCTGCGCTCGTTGTTCCAGATTTCCCAGCATAGGTCCGAGAAAGGTAGTTAGAAATCGGAGTACCTGTGACAGTTGTGTAGTCGTTGAGTCTAGCATCAAACATACCGGTCATTAAATGAGTCGTCAAAAAGGCGGTTTCTTTATCCAAAATTCTCGTTCGCTCAGCAGACGCTTCATAAATGACTTCGCCGTCATATGTTTCAACTTTTTGGATAAAAGACGGTGTAACTTGCCAGCCTCCGTTTGCCAATATGGCATAGCCGTTGGTCATTTCAATTAATTTTACAGGGGAAGTCCCTAAAGCAAGGGACGGCACTTTTTTTAATGGATTGCTGATGCCGACCTTTTTGGCGATGTCGACTAACTTATCTTGCCCGAGAAATAAATGCGTTTTGACAGCGTATACGTTATCCGATAGAGCGATTGCTTGCTGCAAAGTGATGGAATCATTTGCGTAGTAATGGTTGTAATTGCTTGGTGTATAAGTCGAAACGCCATCACTCAAGGAGAACGTCGTATATTCACTGCGCATTTGGGTAGAAGGCGTGAATCCATTCTCTAAGGCCGCATAATATAAAAAGGGCTTAATCGTGGAACCTGGTTGGCGAAAGGCTTGAGTCGCCCGGTTAAATGGACTCTTCTCATAATCCCGCCCTCCTACAAGCGCCTGTACAAATCCGCTTTTTTGATCGATTGCTACAAATGCCGTTTGAAGTTCTGTTTTAGGATCGATGACCTCTTGTATCGTTTCCTCTGCGATTTTTTGAAGGGAAGGGTCAAGAGAGGTGTAGACCCGTAACCCAGACAACTGAATTTGTTCATCTGACAAATTTAGTTCTTTTTTCAGTTCGGCTTTTGCGGCATCAAAGAAGTAGGAAATCCCGTTTCCTTGTTCTGTACTGACTCGCTTTTGAACGGATAGTGGAGCTGCATAGGCCTCCTTCGCTTCCTGTTCAGTGATTATTCCGTCTTTTTCCATTGAGGCTAAAAGAACACTTTGCCGCTCTTTAGCCGCTTCAAAATTGGAGTGCGGGGAGTAACGGCTCGGCCACTTCGGAATCCCGGCTAAAATAGACGCCTCGCTTAACGTTAGTTCATTGGCATGTTTGCCAAAGTAATAGCGGGAAGCCGCTTCGATTCCGTAAGTACCATGTCCGTAATAAATCGTATTTAAATATCCTTCAAGTATTTGTTGTTTATCATAGTTCATCTCTAGCCGGAGCGTATACCAGGCTTCGTGAAGTTTCCTTGTCCATGTTTTTTCGTGTGCTAAAAAGAGATTTCTGGCATACTGCTGGGTAATGGTACTGGCCCCCTGTACTTTTGCCATCGCTTTCAAATCTGCAATGGCGGCTCCAATAATCCGCTTGCCATCAAAGCCGTGATGATCGTAAAAGCGTTTATCTTCAATCGACAATGTGGCGTCAATTAAAATAGGGGATATATGTTCAAGCGGAACCCAATACCGCTTTTCTCCATGATGTACTTCACCGACGATACTTCCGTCATTTGCATAAAAAATAGCAGATTGAGGTACAGCTAAAGGAGGAGGTCCTTGCATTTTCGCCCATGCTAACACACCAATGACCGTCAAAACAAAAAGACCTGATGCAAATAGGCCGATGAGCAAAACTGCACGAATGTATTTTTTCGCTTTTCGTAACTTATCTATGAGAATCACTTCCACGTATCTCATCTCCTTTCCCTCTATTCATCAGTATTGAGAATAATAGAAGATTTTAAACATGGGTCCGCAAAGTATCTCTTAAGTTTTCCTCTCTAAAATCAAGGTTGAACGTCTTCTATTTTTTTGTTCTTTTTTGTTGCCCATGATTTATGTTTACATTTGTGCTAGATTCATCTATACTTTTCGTGTTTGTATCAATTGTGTTAGGGTAATCTATGCATGAGTCTCATAAATTCGAATAAAGAAAGGAAGACACAAACATGGAATTATGGTTTACAGAAAAACAAACGGAAAATTTCGGTATTACAGCGAAGATTAAACGTACTTTACATACAGAACAAACGGAATTTCAAAAGCTAGATATGGTAGAAACAGAAGAGTTTGGCAACATGCTAATTTTGGATGGCATGGTTATGACGACTCAAAAAGACGAGTGGGTATATCATGAGATGGTGGCACACGTTCCGCTCTTTACGCATCCTAATCCTGAGAACGTATTAGTAGTAGGCGGCGGTGACGGAGGTGTTATCCGTGAAGTGTTGAAACATCCAAGCGTGAAAAAGGCGACGCTTGTTGAAATTGACGGCAAAGTAATTGAGTATTCGAAAAAATACTTACCTGAAATTGCAGGTAAATTAGAAGATGCACGTGTTGAAGTAAAAGTAGGCGACGGTTTCATGCATATTGCAGAAAGCGAAAACGAGTACGATGTTATTATGGTTGACTCGACAGAGCCCGTTGGACCAGCTGTAAACCTCTTCACAAAAGGCTTCTATGCAGGGATTTCAAAAGCGCTGAAGGAAGATGGTATTTTCGTTGCACAAACGGACAACCCTTGGTTTACTCCAGAATTAATTACAAATGTACAACGAGATGTGAAGGAAATCTTCCCAATTACACGTCTTTACATTGCGAACATTCCAACATACCCAAGTGGCATGTGGACGTTCACAATCGGTTCGAAAAAGCACGATCCGCTTGAAGTAAGCGAAGAGCGTTTCCATGATATCGACACGAAATATTATACGAAAGAGCTTCATAAAGCTGCGTTTGTTTTACCAAAATTCGTTGCGGATTTAGTGAAATAAGAGACCCATATTACCAACTGTGTTAGACGAAGTAGAAATAAAGCAAAGAGGAGGAAACAAGCATGCGTTTTGATGAAGCTTATTCAGGTAATGTTTTTATTAGCAGCCATCCTGATTTTGAAGAAAGCAAAGCGGTTCTTTACGGAATGCCAATGGATTGGACCGTTAGCTATCGTCCTGGTTCCCGTTTCGGCCCGACTCGTATCCGCGAAGTGTCGATTGGTTTAGAGGAATATAGTCCGTATTTAGATCGTGAGTTGAACGATGTGAAATATTTCGATGCAGGAGATATTCCACTTCCGTTTGGAAACCCGCAAAAAAGCTTAGACATGATCCAAGAGTTTGTCGGGAAATTACTGGACGCTGATAAATTCCCACTAGGAATGGGCGGCGAGCACTTAGTATCATGGCCTGTTATTCAAGCTGTGTACAAAAAATATCCAGACTTGGCGATTATCCACATGGATGCTCATACAGATTTACGAGAGCATTATGAAGGGGAGCCGTTGTCTCATTCCACACCAATCCGTAAAGCAGCAAACTTGATTGGACCGGAAAATGTCTTTTCATTTGGAATCCGTTCTGGAATGAAGGAAGAATTCCAATGGGCAAAAGAAGTCGGAATGCACATTTCAAAATTTGAAGTGTTGGAACCGTTAAAAGAAATTCTGCCGAAATTAGCAGGACGTCCGGTTTATGTTACGATTGATATCGATGTGTTAGACCCTGCTCATGCACCAGGTACAGGAACGGTTGATGCTGGCGGAATTACATCGAAGGAGCTTCTTGCTTCCATTCATGCTATTGCTAACTCAGACGTAAAGGTTGTGGGAGGAGACTTAGTAGAAGTAGCCCCAATCTATGATCATTCGGAGCAAACAGCGAACACGGCAAGCAAGTTAATCCGTGAAATGATTTTAGGCTGGGTGAAATAAAGAAACTACTTAACAATGGATGTTGACTCCATTTGTTGAACAATCCATGAATGCTATAAGGCCGTCACGAGCTATATTCAAGTGTAACTTGTGACGGGATGAACAACGGTTTCTTCCTTTGTAAAGGAAGGCCGATAAAACAAGGGGGGCTCCTGCAAGCCCCCCTTGTTTTATCGGTTAAGAATCATTATACTATTGAAGTTATAGAGATGATAAAATGATGAGGAAGTGTCAATGCTGTGAGTATAACTTCATCAACAGGAAAACCGATTTTCGTCAAAGTTGTGACAGACATTCGGGACGGACATCGCAAGGAAACGAATTCCTTTACAGCCAAAGGTATGTATTATGAGAAGGAACATGCGATGTATATTACGTATAAGGAACAACAAGAGATGGGCGAGATTCATACCATTGTAAAGATTGGGCAGGAAGAAGTGGCGGTCACACGATCCGGAGCAGTCAAAATGAAGCAGCAATTTCGGAAAAAAGAACGAACGCATACTTCATATACGAGCCCGTACGGCCCTTTACAGATGGAGACCTTTACCCATAACTTTGAGTATAAGCAATCAAGAGCAAAAGGGACTCTCTTTGTTACATATGATTTGCATTTGCAAGGCGAACAAGCAGGAAAGTATGCTTTAACAATTAGTTTTAAGGAGGAACCGGCAGAATGAACATTGTCGAACAAGTAAAAGACCGCTTAAAAGATGAAATTAAACAAGCTGTGCTAAAAGCAGGCTTAGCAGGAGAAGAGCAAATTCCGGATGTAGTATTAGAATTGCCAAAAGACAAGGCCCACGGTGATTACTCGACGAATATGGCGATGCAGTTGGCACGTGTGGCTAAAAAAGCGCCGCGAGCCATTGCAGAAGAACTTGTCGCAAACTTCGATAAAACGAAAGCATCCATTGAAAAAGTAGAAATTGCTGGACCTGGCTTTATTAACTTTTACATGAATAATTCCTATTTAACAGACTTAATCCCAACGGTTTTAAAAGCAGGTGCTGCTTACGGGGAAACAAATGTCGGTCAAGGACAAAAAGTTCAAGTGGAATTTGTATCAGCGAATCCGACGGGAGATTTACATTTAGGACATGCCCGTGGTGCAGCGGTAGGGGACTCTTTATGTAATGTGTTAGCGAAAGCAGGATATGATGTTTCACGCGAATACTATATCAATGATGCAGGAAATCAAATCAATAACTTAGCCTTATCGGTAGAAGCTCGTTACATGCAGGCACTTGGGAAAGAGACCGAAATGCCAGCAGATGGCTACCATGGTGAAGACATTATTCAAATTGGGAAAAAGCTAGTGGAAGAGCATGGCGATAAATACATTCAAATGGATGCCCAAGAGCGTCTTGCGTTTTTCCGTGATTACGGATTGAAATACGAATTGGCGAAGCTTCAGCGCGACCTTGAAGAGTTCCGCGTAAAATTTGACGTATGGTATTCAGAAACGTCTCTTTACAGCAATGGAAAAATTGAAGAGGCTTTAGCTGCGTTAAAAGAGAACGGCCATATTTATGAAGAAGAAGGGGCAACATGGTTCCGTTCTACGACATTTGGTGATGATAAAGACCGCGTGTTAGTAAAACAAGACGGATCTTTCACTTATTTGACGCCAGATATCGCTTATCACCAAGATAAAATTAAACGCGGTTTTGATAAACTGATTAATATTTGGGGTGCTGACCACCACGGTTATATTCCACGTATGAAAGCAGCAATTGAAGCTCTTGGTTACGAGCGTGATACGTTAGAGGTAGAGATTATTCAAATGGTACAACTTTACCAAAACGGTGAAAAAATGAAAATGAGTAAACGTACAGGGAAAGCTGTGACGATGCGCGATCTAATCGAGGAAGTAGGACTAGATGCGACTCGTTATTTCTTTGCAATGCGCAGCGGTGATACGCACTTAGACTTTGATTTAGATTTAGCGGTATCTCAATCGAATGAAAACCCGGTTTACTATGCACAATACGCTCATGCTCGTATTTGCAGCATTTTGCGTCAAGGAGATGAACTGGGAGTAGAAGCGGGAGAGAGTGTTGCACTTGAACAGATTCAATCGGAAAAAGAATTCGACTTGCTGAAAAAGGTCGGAGAATTCCCAGAGGCAGTGGCAGAAGCGGCTCAAAAACGCATTCCACATCGTATTACGAACTATGTGTATGAATTAGCGTCCACGTTCCACAGCTTCTACAATGCAGAGAAGGTATTAGACAGCGACAATATGGAGAAAACGAAGGCTCGTATTGCTCTAGTAAAAGCCGTTCAATTGACGCTTCAAAATGCCCTTCGTTTAATTGGGGTTTCTGCTCCAGAAAAAATGTAATGAAATAGGGATGTCCAATGCGTTCCAAACCTCTTAAAAAATAGCTGTTGTTTATTTCATACAGAATGGACCGTCTATGAAAACCCTTAATATTTTGGGTTTTCGTAACGGTCCATTTTGCGTGTTTGTCTGAAAAGAGAGGGTTTTCCTCTTTTTAGACAAACACGCTTTTTTATAGTGAAACTACCCTTTTCTCGTCACTTCCATACGATAGTAGCGCCTCCAACCCGTTTGACTCCACGTATTTTTGAGAGTTCTTCGACCAACTGGAGCAATGCTTTATCTTTTTGTTTCGCTTCAATCATGACATCAAAGTCTTGATTATATTCGCGCGCCATCTTTAAAAACGGAAGAATAAAGTCTGGACTAACATAATCAGCATGGCTGCGAAACTCTTTTTCAGATTTAGGAGAAGACAAGTGAACCTTTGGTTTTAATTGAATCGCCTCCCACGTTTGAAACATTCGCGGCCACAGTTCTTCTAAGGTCATGCTGCCTTCATTTGCTTTATGATGATGGTAATCCAATATGAGCGGAATGGCTTCTTTTTCACAAATTACAAGCGTTTCATCCGCTGTATACGTTTTATCATCGTTTTCTAATGTCATCCGTTTTTTAACAGGAGAAGGGAGCGTTAATAGATTTTCATGAAATCGGGAAACGGCCTTTTCCTTATCCCCATATGCGCCGCCGACATGAATGTTGATAAGCGCTTCATTTGCCAGTCCCATTGCTTCAAGCATTCGGTAATGGTATTCCATATCAGTCACTGCATTTTTTGTAATATGAGGTTTATCACTTGTAAACAAAGTGAACTGATTCGGGTGGAAACTGACTCTCATACCGGATGATCGAACAGAAGAACCAATTTCTTCAAACTCTTTTTGAAAGAAAGACACAAAATCCCATGTGGCCTCTGGATGAGTCGCAAGCGGAACGATGGAAGAGGAGAAGCGATAAAGCGGGATTTGTTGGGCGATATTGTAGTGCACTGCTCTTAACGTATTCCGTAAGTTTTGCTTTGTCACCTTCAATAAGTTTTCCATTTGTTCGTCTGAGCTCATCGCTTTCCATCTTGTATAAGTTAATGTTTTGGCAGGAGAGCAGTCCCATAGTGAAAGAGCATGTGACACGTAGCCAAATCGAATTTCCATTTTCCTTCTCCTTTTTTCTTTAGTACATAACCGTTTTTTTTGGCATCGTTAAACCTAGATGGTTAAAGAAAGGCATCCAACAGTTTTGCTATTCCTTGCTTACTGTAATCGAACAAGGTGCGTCCTACCAAATCTTCTAATAAAAGCTCTTCTGCCTGCTCAATGTCTCTTGCGAATGTTTGTCGAAGTTGTTGGATGAAGGTTTGATCATAAATGTAGCAATTAATCTCCTCATTTAAAAATAAGCTTCGTTTATCAAAATTCGCTGTCCCAATGTCACACATCGTCTCGTCGATAATAATGGTTTTAGAATGATAGAAGCCGTAATAGTAACGAAAAATACGAGCCCCTGCCCGAAGAAGGGAAGGGAAATACGAAAAGGCGGCATCTTTCACGAGCGGATGATCTGCCTTCATTGGCACTAAAATGGTGACGGAAATGCCGTTATCAAGAGCTTCCAAAAGAGCGTCCATAATTGGTCGGCTTGGAATAAAATAAGGACTTCCAATCCAAATTTCCTGTTTGGCTTGTTTAATAAGTGAAAGAAACTGTTCTTCCAGCTGCGGACCTTCTGTTGCTACAAATCGAAAGATACTTGCTTTTGAAAGGGTTGGGAAAGGCCCTTTTATATGGTTGGTGAGCGCGTTTTTTGTTGTTTCATTCCAATCTGTAAGAAATTGTTGCTGTAAATCCATAATTCCTTCCCCTTTTATTTTCAAGTGGTAGTCTTTCCAGATGCCAAGGGCAGGATCTAATCCAAGATACTCCTGTCCGATATTAAAACCCCCTAAATAGCCAATTTGGTCATCAATAATGGTAATTTTCCGGTGGTTTCGACGGTTTAATGTAAAAAATAAAAACGGAAGCTTCGGCTTGTTGCAATAGACAAATTGAACCCCATCTTGTTTAAGTTGTTGAATAGTACGGCGAGGGAGTTGAAAACTTCCTATCCAATCTAACAGCAGACGAACAGTGACGCCTTGTTTCGCTTTTTGCCCTAAAATATTTAAAAATTCTTGGCTAATGGTATCGTTTTTTACAATATAAAACAAAACATGAAGCTCACTTGTCGCTTCTTTCATTTCTTGAAACAAATCTTTGTACAGATCGTGACCATCAGAAAATAGCGTGAGCTCTCCTTGACGCAATGGATAAAGAGGGGGAGGTAAATCTTTTTGGTGTTTGCGTTTTCCGAGCGAATAATCCATCACAATCCAAATGATAAGAGAAAGAAAAACAGTGACAAACACGAATATCCCTCCTGTTCAGTATTAAAAGTAGTGTCACCCAGTTACGGTCATATTATTTGACTGATTTCACTATAGAAGAAAAACATTGACTGAATGCTCATTCATAAATTAAAATGATAAATAAATCATAAAATTTAAAAAAGTATAACTACTTATCGGTATCTGTTTCACGTAAGGGGCTCTCTTAGAGGAGAATCTTCGTTTTTGCTCGCCAGTTGAGCAGGAATATGAACATGTAACAAGGAAAAAAGGAAGGAGAGGATGAAGATGGATTTATTGCTGTGGCTTAACGCTATTTTGTTTTTAATTGTAACCGCTTACGCTGTTTCGTTGTTTGTGTATTTAATTCGCACACGTATGGCGTATATTCAGTTAGGAAAGAAAGTAGAGTTTGATCAGAAAGTTAAAGAAAGGCTCGATAAAATATGGGTCAATGTGTTCGGACAGAAAAAATTGTTGAAAGATAAAAAGAGTGGAATCATCCATGTTTTATTTTTCTACGGTTTTATTCTCGTTCAGTTTGGCGCCATTGATTTTATTATAAAAGGGCTAGTGCCAGGGAAGCATTTACCTTTAGGTCCGCTGTACCCCGCGTTTACATTCTTCCAAGAAGTGGTCACCCTGCTGATTTTAGTAGCCGTTGTTTGGGCTTTTCACCGTCGTTACATTGAAAAACTTGTTCGCTTAAAGCGAGGATTTAAGTCTGGTCTTGTATTGCTTTTTATCGGAGGATTAATGTTGTCCGTATTAGTTGGAAATGGTATGGCACTCATCTGGCATGCCCATGACTTGTCACTAGCAGAGCCTGTGGCCTCCTCCATTGCCTTCATTTTTGGAGGATTAAATCAAACAGCGGCAATTGTCGTTTTCTATGTAGCCTGGTGGATTCACCTTCTATTCTTGCTCACCTTTCTTGTGTACGTTCCGCAATCCAAGCATGCTCACTTAATTGCCGGGCCTGCTAATGTCTTTTTTCATCGCCTTTCTAATCCAGGTAAACTGGAAAAAATTGATTTTGAGGATGAAACACAAGAAACTTTCGGTGTGGGCAAAATTGAGGATTTTTCTCAATATCAGCTTATCGATTTGTACGCATGTGTTGAGTGTGGCCGATGTACGAATATGTGCCCAGCGACGGGTACAGGGAAAATTCTTTCCCCGATGGACTTGATTTTAAAGCTTCGAGATCATTTAACGGATAAAGGGGCGGCGATTACCTCAAGAGCACCTTGGGTTCCTGCTCCCGCATTTTCTCACACAACAGGCAATCAGTTGGCGATGATGGCCGCAGGAGGCGGTGTGACAGAGTCTGCTGCGGCGGTGGAGTACAATCCTTCTTTAATAGGAGATGTGATTACAGAAGAAGAAATTTGGGCGTGTACAACGTGCCGGAACTGTGAAGATCAATGTCCAGTGATGAATGAGCATGTGGATAAAATTATTGATTTACGACGTTATCTTGTCTTGACGGAAGGAAAGATGGATGCCGAAGCACAACGTGCCATGACGAATATTGAACGCCAAGGAAACCCTTGGGGCTTAAACCGAAAAGAACGGGAGAGCTGGAGAGAAGCAGGTGAAGATGTCGTCATTCCAACGGTGAAAGAGTTGAGTAAAGAAGGAAAAGAGTTTGAATATTTGTTTTGGGTCGGGTCGATGGGGTCATATGATAATCGAAGCCAAAAAATTGCTCTATCCTTTGCTCGGTTGTTAAATGAGGCGGGAGTCACTTTTGCTATTTTAGGGAATAAAGAAAAGAATTCCGGCGATACGCCGGCGCTTAGGGAATGAGTTTTTATTCCAAGAACTTGCTTCTAAAAATATTGAGGAATTTGCGAAAAATGGGGTTACCAAAATTGTGACGATTGATCCTCATGCGTACAACATTTTTAAAAATGAATACCCGGATTTTGGCCTAGAAGCAGAAGTGTACCATCATATTGAACTGTTGGCAAAGCTGGTGAAGGAAGGGAAACTTAAACCGTCTTATGAAGTCAACGAGACGATTACTTTCCATGACTCCTGTTATTTAGGACGCTATAACGAAGTGTATGACCCGCCACGAGCTATTTTAACATCGATTGCAGGAGTGAAGCTTGTCGAGATGGAACGCAATCGTGAGACAGGAATGTGCTGCGGGGCTGGAGGCGGTTTAATGTGGATGGAAGAAACGACGGGAAGCCGGATTAATGTTGCGCGAACTGAGCAGGCTTTAACTCTTCAACCGACAGTGATTAGTTCGGGGTGTCCATATTGTTTAACCATGTTAAGTGACGGAACGAAGGCAAAAGAAGTGGATGAGACTGTCAGCACATATGATGTAGCAGAGTTGTTAGAAAAAGCCGTTTTTGGTTCTGACTCATCGCCAAATATCGTGTAATGACTCAAGTAATGAGCGTGCAGTTTAAACTGCACGTTCATTGTGCCTATCATAAAAAGGGAAGGGGAGCAAAGATGGAAGTTCAACGTATGATGGTCATTGGTGCAGGTCAAATGGGGTCTGGTATCGCGCAAGTATGTGCAATGGCAGGATATACTGTTATTCTTCATGATTTAAAAGAAGAATTCGTCAACCGAGGGATGAAGGTCATTGAAGGAAACTTGAAGCGCCAGGTGACAAAGGGAAAAATGACTGAACAAGACATGCAACAAACAGTAAGTCGAATTCAACCTTCTACGGATTTGCAGCAAGTAAAGAAAGTGGACCTTGTCATTGAAGCGGCAACAGAAAATATGGAAATCAAAAAGAATATTTTTGCCCAACTAGATGAAATAGCCCCTCCGCACACGATTTTTGCTACGAACACCTCTTCTTTGCCTATTACAGAACTTGCGGCTGCCACGAAGCGTCCTCAAAAAGTGATTGGCATGCATTTTATGAATCCAGTTCCCGTTATGAAGCTCGTTGAAATCATTCGAGGACTGGCGACAGCCGATGATGTCTATGAGGCTATTCACCGCATTACAGAAAAATTAGAGAAGGTGCCTGTGGAGGTGAATGACTTCCCAGGATTTGTTTCGAATCGTATTTTAATGCCGATGATTAACGAAGCTGTTTATACACTTTACGAAGGGGTGGCGGGAAGAGAAGCCATTGATGGAGTGATGAAGCTTGGTATGAATCATCCGATGGGACCTTTAGAGTTGGCTGATTTTATCGGGTTGGATACATGTCTTTATATTATGGAAACGCTTCACGAAGGATTCGGAGATGATAAATATCGCCCTTGTCCGCTTCTTCGCAAATATGTGAAGGCAGGATGGCTCGGGAAAAAAGCAGGTCGGGGTTTTTACGAGTATACGTGAGGAGGCTTGATCATGACGATTCCCTTTACAGAAGAACAGCAAATGCTTCAAAAGATGGTGCGGGAATTTGTGAAACGAGAAATTGTCCCGTTTGTGGAAAGGATGGAACAAGGTGAATTTCCGAGACCCATTTTAGAGAAGATGGGAGAGCTTGGGTTAATGGGCGTTCCCATCCCTGAGTTGTATGGGGGGAGCGGATTAGATTTTACTTCTTATATTATCGCCATTCATGAACTTTCAAAGGCGAGTGCCACTGTTGGTGTGATTTTATCTGTTCATACGTCAGTCGGTACAAATCCCATTTTATATTTTGGAACAGAAGAGCAAAAGCAGAAGTACGTTCCGAAACTTGCCTCTGGTTCTTATTTAGGGGCTTTTTGTTTAACGGAACCGCATGCCGGATCTGACGCAGCAAGCTTGAAGACGAAAGCGGAGCGTAAAGGGGATCATTACGTGCTCAATGGCTCTAAAGTATTTATTACAAATGGCGGCGAGGCGGATACGTATATCGTTTTTGCGTCGACTCATCCGCCCCAAGGGTCAAAAGGAATTTCTGCGTTTATTGTGGAAAAGGACACACCGGGTTTTCTTATAGGAAAGGACGAACATAAAATGGGTTTACACGGATCGAGGACGACGGGAATCAGTTTGGAAAATTGTCTCGTTCCTGCAGAAAATCTTCTTGGAATCGAAGGTGAAGGGTTTAAAATTGCGATGGCTAACTTAGATGCCGGACGTATTGGGATTGCAGCACAGTCCCTTGGGATTGCAGAGGCAGCTCTTGAAGAAGCCGTTTCTTATGGGCAAACAAGAATCCAATTTGGCAAGCCAATTTCTTCCCAGCAAGGAATGGCCTTCAAATTAGCAGAGATGGCGACACATGTAGAGGCAGCTAAGCTATTAACCTATCAGGCCGCTTTTTTGCGCTCACAACATATGCCGTGCCGTAAAGAGGCTTCCATGGCAAAGCTGTTTGCTTCAAGTACAGCTGTTCAGGTGGCGACGGAAGCCGTGCAGGTGCTTGGAGGATACGGCTACACAAAAGATTATGCTGTAGAACGTTATTTTCGGGATGCTAAAGTGTGTGAAATTTATGAGGGCACAAGTGAAATTCAGCGAATCGTCATTAGTAAACAACTGTAAAAAGGGGATGGGGGCACATGTATTTTAAACTATCAGGAGAGCATGAGATGATCCGAACGATGGTACGAGACTTTGCAGAACATGAAGTGGCGCCGACAGCGGCCCAACGGGATGAAGAAGAGCGCTTTGATCGTCTTATTTTTGACCAAATGGCAGAGCTTGGTTTGACGGGGATTCCATGGCCGGAAGAATACGGTGGAACAGGCAGTGACTATTTGGCATACTGCATTGCTGTCGAAGAACTATCGAGAGTATGCGCCTCAACAGGTGTCACTTTATCTGCTCATACATCACTAGCAGGCTGGCCGATTTATAAATTTGGCACGGAGGAGCAAAAACAAAACTATTTGAAGCCGATGGCAGAAGGAAAAAGCATCGGGGCATACGGGTTAACCGAACCTGGATCTGGGTCGGATGCGGGCGGAATGAGGACGACTGCTCAAAAAGACGGTGATACGTATATTTTGAATGGTTCTAAAATCTTCATCACAAATGGCGGCATCGCAGATTATTACATCGTGTTTGCGTTAACAGATCCTTATCAGAAGCAAAGAGGAACAAGTGCCTTTATTGTCGAAAAAGATAGAAAGGGTTTTTCTATTGGCAAAAAGGAAAACAAACTAGGGATTCGCTCTTCTCCAACTACCGAAATTATTTTCGAGGATTGCCGTGTGCCGAAAGAAAATCTCCTTGGACATGAAGGTGAGGGGTTTAAAATTGCGATGATGACATTGGACGGAGGCCGTAACGGTATTGCCGCTCAAGCGGTAGGAATTGCCCAAGGGGCGTTAGATGCTGCTGTTCGTTATGCGAAGGAGCGTCATCAGTTCGGCAAACCGTTAATGGCCCAGCAAGGCATTGCTTTTAAATTAGCGGATATGGCAACGAGTGTCGAAGCTGCGCGTTTGTTAACTTATCAGGCCGCATGGCTCGAATCGCAAGGGCTGCCATATGCAAAAGAGTCAGCGATGTCGAAGCTGTTTGCAGGAGATACGGCAATGAAGGTGACGACTGAAGCCGTTCAAGTCTTTGGAGGCTATGGATATACGAAAGACTATCCGGTCGAGCGTTTTATGCGTGATGCGAAAATTACCCAAATTTATGAAGGAACACAGGAAATTCAACGTTTAGTCATTTCTAGATATATAACGAAATAAACGATAGGGTGAGGAGAATGACAAGAAAGCGTCAAGTGCCTGCTTCTGTCAAGGATGAACGACTCGTTGAAAAGCGCCGGGACCAGATGGTCAAAGGAGCGGTCAGCCTGTTCAAAAAGAAAGGGTTTCACCGAACGACAACGAGAGAGATTGCTAAGGCATCCGGATTCAGCATTGGCACACTGTATGAATATATTCAAACGAAAGAAGATGTCCTGTATCTAGTGTGTGACAGTATTTACGACCAAGTGAGCAATCGGTTGGCGGAAATTGTCCAGCAAGAACCTCCAACCATTGAAAGTTTAGAGCGAACCATCCGTAAATTTTTTAAAGTAGTCGATGAATTGCAAGATGAGATTTTAGTCATGTACCAAGAAGTGAAATCGTTGCCGAAAGATGCTCTTTCCTATGTATTGAAAAAAGAATTAGAGCTGGTATCTATTTTTGAAAAAGTAATTGAAGGCTGCAGGAAAGCTGGGTATTTTCAGTTAACGGCTGAGGAAGCCAAACTGTTGTCCCATCATATTTTTGTGCAAGGTCAAATGTGGGCATTTCGGCGCTGGGCGTTACATCGCGCGTACTCATTGGAGCAATATACCGACATGCAAATAAAATTTCTGTTATATAATGTAGCGAGTGAAAATAAATAAGCCGAGGAGGACAAAATGGAGCGTTATTCGTTAACAAACCCTGTTCGATTTGTTACAGCCTCAAGTTTATTTGATGGACATGATGCTTCCATTAACATCATGCGGCGTCTGTTGCAGGCAAGCGGAGCAGAGGTTATTCATCTTGGTCATAATCGTTCGGTTGAAGAAATTGTAAGCGCTGCCATACAAGAGGATGTTCAAGGGATTGCGATTTCTTCTTATCAGGGTGGGCATCTAGAATATTTTAAATACATGTATGACTTGCTAAAGGAAAGAGGTGCTTCTCATATTCGCCTATATGGTGGAGGGGGAGGCGTAATTATTCCGAAAGAAATTGAAGAACTTCACGAATACGGGATTTCCCGTATTTTTTCTCCTGAAGATGGCCGAAAGCTAGGGCTTCAAGGTATGATCAACATCATGCTTCAGGAATGTGATGTCGCCATGAAGGTGGAAGAAGAAGTAAGCACTCTTACTCCGTCAGCTCATCAGCAAATCGCTCGGCTCATTAGTGTTGCTGAAAATAGAGCAGGTGGCAAGGACGTAGCAACCAGTTACCAGTTGAAAGCAAAACGTGCGCCGGTTCTTGGAATTACCGGAACAGGCGGAGCAGGGAAGAGTTCGTTGACCGATGAACTTTTGCTCCGTTTTTTAAATGAGTTTCCGAACCTTTCTGTCGCTGTGCTGTCCATTGATCCAACGAAACAGAAGACAGGCGGCGCTCTTTTAGGCGACCGAATTCGGATGAATGCTGTTTCCTCTCCGAGAGTGTATATGCGCAGTTTGGCCACGCGCCAATCCGGTTCTGAGCTATCTAGTGCGATTAAAGAAGCGATTAGCATTGTGCAAGCAGCTGGATTTGACTTAATTATTGTTGAAACAAGCGGTATTGGTCAGGCAGATGCTCAAATTAAGGATATATGCGATATCGCTATTTATGTAATGACAAGCGAGTTTGGGGCTCCGTCGCAGCTTGAAAAAATTGAAATGCTCGATTATGCCGATTTCGTTGTAATTAATAAATTTGAGAAAAAAGGGTCAGAGGATGCGAAGCGTCAAGTTTCCAGACAGTATCAGCGGAGTCATATGCGATTTGATCAAGAGCTTGATATGATGCCGGTCTATGGCACCATTGCCAGTCAGTTCAACGACCCTGGGATGAATCTCTTTTTTGTCAAACTGATTGAAGTGATGGCGAAAAAGCTAAACGTAAACTGGCAAGCTCGCTTACCGGAGGTTCAAGGAAATGCTCGACAAATGATTATCGCCCCTGAACGGGAAAGCTATTTGCGAGACATTGTGGAACATGTGCGCTCTTATCATAAGCAAGCAAAGGAGCAAGCAGAAGCCGCTCGACGTCTTTACCAATTAGAAGGGTCCCTTCGTATCCTCCAAGAACATGAACAAGATGATCCGGTTATTGAAGCGGTACAAAGAGCCATTGAACGGGTTCGTATGAACTTAACCCCCCATTCTATTCATCATTTGCAAACGTGGCCCGAAGTTCAAGAACGATATCAAGGTGACTCGTTCATAGCGACCATTCGGGGAAGAAAAATCGAAACAAGCTTAAAAACGGTTACGTTGTCAGGGCTTTCTATTCCGAAAATTATGCTGCCTTCCTTTCAAGATTACGGCGAAATTCTGCGGTGGTTGTATAAAGAAAATGTGCCGGGGTCGTTTCCTTACACGGCAGGCGTTTTTCCGTTCAAACGTGAAGGAGAGGACCCAAAGCGTCAATTCGCCGGAGAGGGGACACCGGAAAGAACAAATAAAAGGTTTCACTATTTATGTAAAGATGATGATGCCAAGCGGTTGAGTACCGCTTTTGACTCTGTGACTTTATATGGGGAAGACCCACACGTTCGTCCTGATATTTTCGGGAAGATTGGCGAAAGCGGGGTCAGTGTTTGTACCCTTGATGATATGAAAAAGCTTTATGAGGGTTTTGATTTATGTGCGCCTTCTACATCTGTTTCGATGACGATTAACGGTCCGGCGCCGATTCTGTTAGCCATGTTTATGAATACAGCGATTAGTCAGCAAATAGATCAAGAAGTGCAGCGGCTTGGAAGAGCGTTAACGAAGCAAGAATATGAGCAAGTGAAAGAACAAACGCTCAGAACGGTAAGAGGGACAGTGCAAGCCGATATTTTAAAAGAGGACCAAGGACAAAATACATGCATCTTTTCGACTGAATTTGCCTTGAAGATGATGGGAGATATTCAACAATATTTCATTGATCACGACATTCGGAACTATTACTCGGTTTCCATTTCGGGCTACCATATCGCAGAAGCGGGGGCAAACCCCATTTCTCAGCTCGCTTTTACATTGGCTAACGGATTTACGTATGTTGAATACTACTTAAGCAGGGGGATGGACATTGATGAGTTTGCGCCTAATTTATCCTTTTTCTTTAGCAATGGGCTTGATTGTGAGTATACGGTAATCGGACGAGTGGCAAGGCGCATATGGGCTGTTGTCATGAAAGAGAAATATGGCGCAAATGAACGAAGCCAAAAGCTCAAATATCATGTTCAAACATCCGGCAGGTCTCTTCATGCTCAAGAAGTCGATTTTAATGACATTCGTACGACTTTGCAGGCTTTGATGGCCTTGCATGACAATTGCAATTCTCTTCACACGAATGCGTATGATGAGGCCATTACGACCCCAACAGAAGAATCTGTTCGCCGTGCGATGGCGATTCAGATGATTATTATGAAAGAACATGGCTTAACAAAGAACGAAAACCCGCTCCAAGGTTCGTTCATTATTGAAGAATTGACAGATTTAGTAGAAGAAGCGGTTTTGCAGGAATTTGAACGAATCAATCAGCGTGGTGGTGTGCTTGGAGCGATGGAGATGCAGTATCAGCGAGGAAAAATTCAAGATGAATCTATGGTATACGAAATGAAGAAGCATACCGGTGCTTTGCCAATCATCGGTGTAAATACGTATTTAAATCCTCATGGGGATAAGATTGACCTGGTCAACAGCATGCAGTTAGCACGCGCTGCTCGAGAAGAAAAGGAACATCAAATTCGCCAGCTCGAACTGTTTCAAGAACAGCATAAGGAGAAAGCGCACATGGCGTTACAGAAATTGAAGGAAACGGCCCGAAATAACGGCAACATTTTCGCTGAATTAATGGAGACGGTTCAAGTGGCGAGCCTCGGGCAGATTACACATGCTTTATATGAGGTCGGGGGACAATATCGGCGGAACATGTAGAGAGCAGTCGATACTATAGATAAAAGGCTTTTGAAAGAAGCTTCATGCTTCAAAAAGGTGCGGTTTTTTTTAGAAAGATTTAGCGGGGTACTAGCATAAATGCATTGAATTTGTTTATAATGAATGGTATGTATTTAAGAGCTTGTCAAATAGTGGATTGGAGCGGAAACGTCAAAGAGAATCTGTATGTGTCAACCATTTTCCTTGAACGATTTCGGAGTCCGTATTTGTTGCATAAATCATTTGACGTGGATCTTTCAATCCACGTCAAATGATTTACATGAAATTAAATGATATAGATAATAGGTATACATAGAAAGGGTGTGCTGAATTTGAGTCTTGCACAATACTCAAAAGAGCAATTAAGCGAGATGTCCATGCTGGAGCTTGCACATTTGTTGTTATCCAATAAATCTGAGCGTTCAGCTGTTCCGTTTAAAGCAATAGTAGATGAAATTATTTCTATTTTAGGTTTATCCGAAGAAGAAGTGCGAGGAAAAATCGCTCAATTTTATACAGATTTAAATATTGATGGACGTTTCATCTCTGTCGGTGAAAACCAGTGGGGATTACGAAGCTGGTACCCGTATGACCAAATCGATGAAGAGGTCGTTCCGGTAGCGAAACCGAAGAAGAAGAAAGCGAAGAAAGTCGTGGATGAAGATTTCGAGGACTTTGACGATTTGGAAGAAGAAGAACTTGAGTATGAAGATCTCGATAGTTTAGAAGATGACAGTGACGACAGCGACGAGGAATTAGAAGACGAGGACTTCGATGATCTAGACGAAGAAGAATTCGATGATGAAGTCATTGATGACGATGATTACGATTTAGAAGAAGAAGAACTTGAAGATGATGAAGATAAAGAGGATGAAGACGAGGAGCTGTAAAACATCCCTCTCCTTTATCTCATATTGAGGCTTGACATTTTTTGTTGGAATATGTAGAATCTTTTTTGGGCTCTTTAAATAAGAACGCAATGAATATTTTATAAAAAAGATAACAATGCTCCCATACCGTTTATTTGGTTTGGGGGCATTTTTTATTTTCAGCCCTCTTAAATAGGTTCGTTCATTTTGTGGGAAATTAACGTTAAATGCATACCGGCCTGTAAGGCATCGCAAGTAGCGAGTGCAGCTATTCTTACATAGACGGCGGTTTGTTTTTGGATGTTCAATCATAGCGGGAAAGTTTGCGAAACAAGATGTATGAATGACAAGCGTGTAAGTAAAAACTTTGAATAGCACAGTTATCATTTGGAGGGGAAAACATGACAAAGTATATTTTTGTAACCGGCGGCGTTGTGTCGTCATTAGGAAAAGGAATTACAGCTGCTTCACTTGGAAGATTGTTGAAAAATCGCGGATTAAACGTAACGATTCAAAAATTTGATCCATATATTAATGTCGATCCAGGGACAATGAGCCCATACCAGCACGGTGAAGTGTTTGTAACAGATGATGGTGCGGAAACAGACTTAGATTTAGGTCACTATGAGCGTTTTATTGACATTAATTTAAATAAATACAGCAACGTAACGACAGGGAAAGTGTATTCCACTGTTTTAAGAAAAGAACGCCGCGGTGATTATTTAGGCGGTACTGTTCAAGTTATTCCACATATTACAAATGAAATTAAAGAACGTGTTTTCCGTGCAGGAAAAGAAACGAATGCGGATGTTGTTATTACCGAAATCGGAGGAACAGTAGGAGACATCGAGTCATTGCCGTTCTTAGAAGCGATTCGCCAAATTAAAAGCGATATCGGCCGTGACAATGTGATGTATATTCATTGTACGCTCGTTCCTTACATTAAAGCTGCAGGTGAAATGAAAACAAAACCAACGCAACATAGCGTAAAAGAACTGCGTAGTCTTGGTATTCAGCCAAATGTTATCGTCGTACGTACAGAAAAGCCAATTTCAGACGATATGAAAGAGAAGTTAGCCCTTTTCTGTGATATCGATTCTAAAGCAGTAATTGAGTGCCGCGATGCTGAAACATTGTATGAGATTCCATTGGCACTACAAGAGCAAAAATTAGATCAAATTACATGTGACCACTTGAAGTTGAACTGCCAAGAGCCAGACATGACAGAGTGGAAAGCGTTAGTAGAAAAAGTAAAAGGACTTTCACATACAGTTAAAATCGCCCTTGTCGGAAAATATGTAGAACTTCAGGACGCGTATATTTCTGTTGTTGAATCTCTTCGTCATGCGGGTTATGCCTTTGATGCAGAAGTGAGTGTAAAATGGATCAATTCAGAGCATGTAAACGCAGAAAATGCGAAAGAATTGTTAGCTGATGTAGACGGTATCCTTGTTCCAGGTGGATTTGGAGACCGCGGAGTGGAAGGGAAGATTGTGGCAACGCAATTTGCCCGTGAAAACAAAATTCCGTTCTTTGGAATTTGCTTAGGAATGCAGTTAGCATCCGTTGAATTTGCACGAAACGTACTTGGCTTACAAGATGCACATTCAGCCGAACTTAACCCAGCAACATCGAATCCAATTATCGACTTGCTTCCAGAGCAGAAGGATGTAGAAGACTTAGGTGGAACGCTTCGTCTTGGATTATACCCTTGTAAGCTTTCTGAAGATACATTGGCGTATGAAGCATATCAAGATGAGGTTGTATATGAGCGTCACCGCCACCGCTACGAGTTCAATAATGAATATCGTCAAGCGATGGAAAAAGCAGGTTTCATTTTCTCTGGTACAAGTCCTGACGGCCGACTTGTCGAAATCGTGGAGTTAAAGGACCACCCATGGTTCTTAGCTTGCCAGTTCCATCCGGAATTTAAATCACGTCCGACAAGACCGCAACCATTGTTCAAAGAGTTCGTTCGAGCATCTTTTGAACTTTCGCAACAGAAATAAGCGTTCAAAGCGGAGAGTAGCGTACGGTTTGAATGTTGATAAATAAAAAGAACCTGTCGGAAAATGGCTAGCTTGAAGCGATTTCCGTGACAGGTTCTATGAGGAGGGTGAATTAAAAGGAGTACGCTTTGTCTATTCTTTTAATGTCACCCTCTTTATTCGTATTCTGAAATAATTTCTTTTACCGTGAAATGAAGTCCATAATAAGCGTAAAGAGTGGTCATCATGGCTGGAAATCCATAGCGATTTCCCTCATCATCTGGAATCAGAGGGGTAAGGAGTTTAGTGTCAATGTGAACATCAGTAAAATGCTCCAGTGAGGCAGCGTGATCTCCTTTTTCGATTGCGGACATTCCAACAGTCAAGATGCCAAGGTCTTGTAGGCGCTGGGCTATTTCAAGTACATGGGAATCGGTTGAAGTACGAGCGACAAGCAAAACGCGATCAGCAGGAGAGAGAGTAGCGATATCCTCATCAGCTGTCAGCAGTTTAGCTTTCGGAAAGGGTTCCTGACTCTTAGTAGCTTCCAATCCAATCGCGTACATTTCGTCTTTTCCATAAATGTATACATGGCCGTCTCCCAGAATGGCTTGAGCTAATAACCTCGCTCCATCCTCTATGTTAAATTCTTCTTTTTCTTGAATTCGCTTAAAATAGCCGGTTAATTGTGTAGTGAAAATTTTCAACATGACTGTCACCTTTCTTCTTTCAGTTCTATCAAGCGGTCTGGTAGTCATTATAGCGGAAAGAAATGAAAGAGTAAAAGAAGGGAATTGTATAGAAGAAGTCGAAACTTTTATAAATCACATATATAGAATAATAATAAAGGTAGGGATTATGTTGAACGAGAAAATTTTAATTGTCGATGATCAATTTGGTATTCGCATTTTATTAACAGAAGTATTGCAAAAAGAAGGATATCAAACGTTCCAAGCAGCTAATGGTTACCAAGCGATTGATATTGCGCAAAAGCATGCACCGGATTTAGTTTTACTGGATATGAAAATTCCGGGGATGGACGGCATTGAAATTTTAAAACGTCTCAAAGAATACGATCAAAGCATTAAAGTTATTATTATGACAGCGTATGGAGAGTTAGACATGATTCAAGAAGCGAAAGATTTGGGAGCTCTTACACATTTTGCTAAACCTTTCGATATTGATGAAATTCGCCAAGCAGTTCGTCAATATTTACCAGTTGGTTCAAACTAAGAATTTTTACATAATGGGATAAAGAGAATAATTCTACCAATCCCTTGCCTTGTCTAGGTTTGTGAGAGGGTTAGCGGTGTATGAGTGCCTTGAAAGCTTGTTTGTTTGCTGAAGAGGCCTCTTCTTTTTTTGCATTAAATGACTAAATATGTTGCTGATTGTCGTGTAAGTTGGTATTCTAGGTACTGTATTAAGCTATTCGAAAAGCCAACATTTCAGACAAATGTATGAAACGTTTGAAATTGTACATAATATCCCAATGAAACTTCTCGGATAGTACTGACAATGGTGTATTGTGAAGGAGGATTTTAACATGCCTTTAGTTTCAATGACAGAAATGCTGAACAAAGCATTAGAAGGTAAGTATGCAGTTGGTCAATTCAACATGAACAACTTAGAGTGGACGCAAGCAATTTTAGCGGCTGCTGAAGAGGAGAAGTCCCCAGTGATCCTCGGTGTATCAGAAGGTGCTGCTCGTCATATGAGCGGTTTCAACACAGTGGTAAGCATTGTAAAAGGTTTAATGCAAGACATGAACATCACAGTTCCTGTTGCGATCCATTTAGACCACGGTTCAAGCTTTGAAAAATGTAAAGAGGCAATCGACGCTGGATTCACATCTGTTATGATCGATGCTTCTCACCATGCGTTTGAAGAAAATATTGAAACAACGAAGAAAGTTGTAGAATATGCTCATTCAAAAGGTGTATCAGTAGAAGCTGAGCTAGGTGTTGTAGGTGGACAAGAAGATGACGTTGTAGCAGAAGGCGTTATCTATGCTGATCCAAACGAGTGTGAAGAACTTGTTAAAGCAACGGGCATTGATTGCTTAGCACCAGCTTTAGGTTCTGTACATGGTCCTTACAAAGGTGAACCAAACCTAGGCTTCAAAGAAATGGAAGAAGTCCGTGACCGCACTGGTGTACCATTAGTATTACACGGTGGTACTGGTATCCCAACAAAAGACATTGAAAAAGCGATTTCTTTAGGAACGTCTAAAATCAATGTCAACACAGAAAATCAAATCGCGTTCACAAAAGTTGTACGTGAAGTATTAAACAACGATCAAGAAGCATACGATCCACGTAAATTTATGGGCCCTGGCCGTGAAGCAATCAAGCAAACGGTTATCGGCAAAATTCGCGAATTCGGTTCTTCAAACAAGGCTTAATGATCTATATCTGAAATGGAACCGCCTCTTAAGGGCGGTTTCCTTTTAGGGATAATGTCTGTACCAAAATAGTATTGTATTAAGCGGGAGGGGAAAGTTATGAAATTTTTCATTGACACTGCTAATATTAAAGAGATTAAGGAAGCGTATTCATTAGGGGTTTTAGCCGGGGTTACAACAAACCCTAGTCTTGTTGCGAAAGAAGACGTTACGTTTGAAGATCGTCTGAAAGAAATTACGTCACTAGTTTCTGGATCTGTTAGTGCAGAGGTTATTGCTTTAGATGCTGAAGGTATGATTGAAGAAGGAAAAGAGCTAGCTAAAATTGCTCCGAACATCACCATTAAAGTACCAATGACGCCAGATGGCTTAAAAGCCGTTAAAGCGTTTTCTGAGTTAGGAATTAAAACGAATGTTACGTTAATCTTTTCAGCCAATCAAGCTCTTTTAGCTGCAAGAGCGGGAGCGACATATGTTTCTCCATTTTTAGGGAGATTGGATGATTTAGGGCATAATGGACTAGAATTAATTGGTCAAATTGCTGATATATTTGCCATTCACGATATTGATACAGAAATTATTGCGGCTTCGATTCGTCACCCGATGCATGTGACAGAAGCAGCATTAAAAGGGGCGCATATCGCTACAATCCCGTATAAAGTATTAATGCAATTATTTAAGCATCCTTTAACGGACAGCGGTATTGAACAATTTTTAAAAGATTGGAACAACCGCCTGTCGTAAAGAAAAAAATAGACACATCCCTTTGGCATTCACAAGAAATTCACCGTGAATGCCCATTTTTCTGTAAAAATGATAAATATATACATGAAAAAATTTTTTTCGTGTAAACTATTAGGTAATATGAAAAATAACCACAATCATGCTGAAATTTTTGGTAAATATTACCTTATAGTGAAAGTGAAGGGGCATCATCTTCACTGGAAGGGAGCCTAAAGTGGAAAAACTAAAGATACAAGGTGGATTTACATTAGATGGTACGGTTAGGATTAGTGGAGCTAAAAATAGTGCGGTTGCACTTATTCCTGCGACTATTTTAGCAGAGTCACCAGTCACAATAGAAGGACTACCTGATATTTCTGATGTAAACATTCTAGGTGATTTACTCGAAGAAATTGGTGGGAAAGTCATGTATGAAAACAATGAATTGACTGTGGATCCTTCCAATATGATTTCAATGCCTTTACCAAATGGAAAGGTGAAAAAATTGCGTGCTTCTTACTACTTGATGGGTGCGATGCTAGGTCGTTTTAAAAAGGCGGTAATCGGGCTGCCTGGAGGTTGTCACTTAGGGCCGCGTCCAATTGATCAGCATATTAAAGGATTTGAAGCACTTGGTGTTCAAGTAACCAATGAACAAGGAGCTATTTATCTTCGGGCTGATGAATTACGAGGAGCGCGTATTTACCTTGACGTTGTAAGTGTAGGAGCGACCATTAATATTATGCTGGCTGCGGTGCGGGCTAAAGGGCGCACCATTATTGAAAATGCAGCAAAAGAGCCTGAAATTATTGATGTCGCTACCTTGCTGACAAATATGGGAGCGCGCATTAAAGGAGCCGGAACGGATGTAATCCGTATTGATGGAGTGGACGAGCTTAAAGGGTGCCGCCACTCAATTATCCCAGATCGAATTGAAGCAGGTACGTACATGATTATGGCTGCGGCAATGGGGAAAGAAGTCATGATTGACAATGTCATTCCACTTCATTTGGAGTCTTTAATCGCTAAAATGAGAGAAATGGGTGTACGGGTAGAAACTAATCCGGAACAAATTTTAGTGACAGGCGGTCACAGCTTGAAAGCAGTGGACGTGAAAACACTTGTTTATCCTGGATTTCCAACGGACCTGCAGCAGCCGTTTACATCGCTGCTCACAAAAGCCGAAGGAACAAGTGTAGTAACAGACACTATTTATAGTGCGCGTTTCAAGCATATTGACGAGTTGAGAAGAATGAATGCCGTCATTAAAGTTGAAGGACGCTCTGCGATCATTAATGGTCCAACTCAATTACAGGGAGCGAAAGTAAAAGCATCTGACTTGCGTGCGGGAGCGGCGCTTGTGACAGCTGGATTAATGGCAAGGGGAATTACCGAGGTGACCGGATTAGAGCATATTGACAGAGGTTATAGTCACCTCGTAGACAAGCTTGCCGGACTTGGAGCCGTCATCTGGCGTGAAAGAATGACCGAACAAGAAATCGAGCAGTTCCAAAGTTCATAAGAAAAGTGTTGTCATGTAATGGGGGGGTTCGTGGCAACTCATAGAGAGTTCGTTTTGATGTGTTGCTTCGTGAAACTTGTCATGGTAAGGGAATCAGCATGAAACGTTTGCGTAGTAGAATCTAAAGAACAACGGGGGAGAAGGAAGATGGAAAGAAGTTTATCGATGGAGCTTGTACGTGTAACTGAAGCGGCTGCTTTAGCGTCTGCTAGATGGATGGGAAGAGGAAAAAAAGATGAGGCGGACGAAGCAGCTACTTCCGCTATGCGTGATGTGTTTGACACTATTCCAATGAAAGGTACAGTCGTGATTGGCGAAGGTGAGATGGATGAAGCGCCAATGCTGTATATCGGTGAAAAACTTGGGACGGGGTATGGTCCGAGAGTCGATGTTGCCGTCGATCCTTTGGAAGGGACAAACATTGTAGCGTCTGGTGGCTGGAATGGCTTAGCGGTACTAGCCGTTGCGGATCACGGTAATTTACTTCATGCACCAGATATGTACATGGAGAAAATTGCGGTAGGACCAGAGGCCGTCGGTCAAATTGATATTAATGCTCCGATTATCGATAATTTACGAGCAGTGGCAAGAGCGAAAAATAAAGATATTGAAGATGTTGTCGCCACCGTATTAAATCGTCCGAGACATGAACAAATTATTAAAGAGCTAAGAGAAGCAGGTGCACGAATTAAGCTCATCAACGATGGAGATGTAGCAGGTGCGATTAATACAGCATTTGACCATACGGGTGTCGATATTTTATTTGGATCGGGCGGAGCGCCAGAAGGGGTTATTGCTGCTGTAGCGTTGAAATGCCTTGGTGGAGAATTGCAGGGGAAATTATTGCCTCAAAGTGAGGAAGAGTTAGCAAGATGCCAAAAGATGGGAATACAAGATATTAATCGTGTGCTCCGAATGGAAGATTTAGTGAAGGGCGACGATGCCATCTTTGCTGCAACGGGTGTAACAGATGGAGAGTTGTTAAAGGGTGTCCAATTTAAAGGATTAATTGGGACGACTCAGTCATTGGTTATGAGAGCGAAGTCCGGTACGGTTCGTTTCGTAGACGGAAGACATAGTTTGAAAAAGAAACCGAATCTAGTGATCAAACCTTAAAACAATGAGCACCTTAAGGTGCTCATTGTTTTAAGGTTTTTACCGGTATTTTCGAGGAATTTCGATGACGAGCGTATTTTTAAAACCGAAAACATTGTCCAGAAAAATATGTTGATTAAAAAGAGATAAAGAGGGTAGAATATAAATTGCTACGTCTATTCAGCGCAATGCCCCTTATTGGCAATAGGGTGTCCATCGCTGATAAGCGGAGTTAAATCTACTAAAATCTACTTCAAGATTGCCTTCCTTATCTTCATCATTTATTCCATCCCGATCTTTTCTCATATTTACATATGATTTCAATATGGGGGAAAATAGGAAATTATTTAATTAAAGCGTGGTGTTTTAATGAATTTAACATTATCTAGTTTAGAAAACATGAAATTAAAAGAGCTGTATGAGCATGCTCGTGCGTATAAAATTTCCTACTACAGTAAACTAACCAAAAAAGAACTTATTTTTGCTATTTTGAAAGCTCAGGCAGAACAAGATGGTTTACTATTTATGGAAGGCGTACTTGAAATCATTCAGTCAGAGGGATTTGGTTTCCTTCGCCCAATTAACTATTCCGCAAGCTCGGAAGATATTTACATATCGGCTTCTCAAATTCGCCGATTTGATTTAAGAAACGGAGACAAAGTATCAGGGAAGGTACGTCCTCCAAAGGAAAATGAACGATATTACGGCTTACTGCACGTAGAAGCTGTTAATGGAGATGATCCAGAATCAGCGAAAGAACGTGTGCATTTCCCGGCGCTTACGCCTATTTATCCAAACCGTCATATGGTATTGGAAACAGAGCCGCGCAATTTTTCGACGCGAATCATTGATTTGATTGCTCCGATTGGTTTTGGACAGAGGGGGTTAATTGTAGCTCCTCCAAAAGCTGGTAAAACGATGTTGTTGAAAGAAATTGCTAACAGCATCACCACAAACCATCCGGAAGCGGAACTCATTGTGTTATTAATTGATGAACGTCCAGAGGAAGTAACGGATATTGAGCGCTCTGTTGCAGGAGATGTAGTGAGCTCTACGTTTGATGAGGTTCCAGAGAATCATATTAAAGTAGCAGAGCTAGTGTTAGAACGTGCGATGCGTCTTGTAGAGCATAAAAAAGATGTTATCATCTTAATGGATAGTATTACGCGTCTTGCTCGTGCTTATAACTTGGTCATCCCGCCAAGCGGCCGTACGTTGTCTGGAGGAATTGACCCAGCGGCTTTCCACAGACCGAAGCGTTTCTTTGGTGCAGCCCGCAACATTGAAGAGGGCGGTAGTTTAACGATTTTAGCAACGGCTCTCATTGATACTGGTTCGAGAATGGATGATGTCATTTACGAAGAGTTTAAGGGAACAGGAAATATGGAGCTTCACTTAGACCGTTCGTTAGCAGAGAAACGTATTTTCCCTGCAATTGATATTCGTCGTTCTGGGACAAGAAAAGAAGAGTTACTCATTCCGAAAGAGCATTTGGATCATCTATGGGCAATTCGTAAAACGTTGTCAGATTCTCCAGATTTTGCAGAAAGATTTTTGAGACGCCTCCGAAACTCAAAGAGCAATATAGAGTTTTTCAAAATATTGGAGGACGAAAGAAAGACATCTTCAAGCACAAAACGTTAAACTATGTTATAATGGGTAAGTCGTTCTTAATTTTAAGGTGATGTCAATGGGCGAATGTGCTAAAAAGGGAACGTAATTGCAAAAACAGGTAGTTGCAAAACTGCTTGACCCTTGTTATAATTTCATCATGTGTGTTTAGTGCGTGATATCATTAAGAGGCGATGTAGTCGCTTCTGCCTGATTTTTCACGTTGGTTTATATAACTCTGTTTCAGAATGATTCAGGGCGGAAGGAGATGAAAAGCATGAAAGCAGGAATTCATCCAAACTACAAAAAAGTTATGGTGAAATGTGCTTGTGGAAATGAATTTGAAACGGGTTCTGTTAAAGAAGAGATTCGCATTGAGGTTTGTTCTGAATGCCATCCATTCTATACTGGCCGTCAAAAATTCGCTTCTGCGGATGGTCGTGTTGATCGATTCAACAAAAAATACGGTCTTAAGTAATTCATATAATGTAATTCGACAGGCAAGCAACTTTCAGTTCTTGCCTGTTTTTTACGTGAATAGTGATTCCCGCACGGGTTAACATATAGGCAAGAAATGAGCTACATAGATGATCATTATGTGGACAAAGGTTCATCTAGGTAAAGAGAAGTAGAAGAACGTTTCACTTCATTGGAATGACACGGAAGGGAGAGTCCGCGCCATGTATGTAATGAAGCAAAGCGGTTGGATTGAAGTGATTTGCGGTAGTATGTTTTCTGGGAAATCAGAAGAACTTATTCGCCGTGTTCGCCGAACGCAATTTGCCAAACAACAAGTACAGGTATTTAAGCCTGCTATTGATAATCGGTATAGTGAAGAATCGGTCGTGTCGCATAACGGATCATCTGTTATTGCTGTTCCTGTTCGTGATTCTGTGCAAATTTTAACAGAAGTCATGGAAGAGACAGATGTCGTAGCGATTGATGAAATTCAATTCTTTGATGACGGGATTTTAGAAGTGGTTCAAATCCTTGCGAATAAAGGATACCGGGTGATTGTAGCAGGACTTGACCAGGATTTCAGAGGAGAGCCGTTTGGACAAGTCCCTGCTTTAATGGCTATTGCTGAGTCGGTAACAAAGCTGCAAGCGGTTTGTGCAACCTGTGGTTCACCTGCAAGCCGTACACAGCGTTTAATTGATGGAGAGCCAGCTTCTTACGATGATCCTGTTATTTTAGTTGGAGCATCAGAATCGTACGAACCGAGATGCCGCCACTGTCATGCGGTTCCTCGGAAAGTTCATCAATAAGTAGAGAACATTAGCAGTAAAGAAATGCCTGCATGGCTATTGCCGTGCGGGCATTTTTGTTTTGGTTCAAAAGTTTGAATGAAAATGGAGCGACTGTTTCCTGAACTTTACTTTAGTGGATGGACTGCAATGGGGAAAGCTAAGGGCAGGAGGTGTCATAATGAAAAAATTAGCCGTGTGGCTATGTGTTCTGTTCATGGGCGCTTGTTCAGGTTATAACAGCACACAAGATGTGCGTGTAGAAGATGAGAATGGCAAACGATTAACCTCTTATCGAGATGAAAAGAAATTAGAGGAAGAATTAATAAGCTATGAGGAGTTTACGAATCAAAACCCTAATTTCCTTAATACGACACCAGTCAGATCAAAGGTGTCTAACGATTATGAAAAAATGAATGAAGTCATAGAGGTCAAAACTCCCTACCGCCTTGGGGATTTAAAGGTTAATGGACGCGATGCATGGGTTACCATTCATACGGGAGAAGAGATGAATCGTGAGGAGAAAGAAAAAGTCCAAAAGGTAGTGGCGCGTGAGTTATTTGAAGGAGTTCCGCGTTTTCATTTTCATGTAAAAGCTGTACGTTAACAGCATGAAGAAAGAGTTGGACCAGCGCTTATCATATATTATATGAATTTGATTTTGACGGGGGTTATCACCTATACTATAATTAGAATGTTATGGATAAAAAATGAGGTGAATGATGTGTTTGATCGTTTACAGGCGGTAGAAGATCGCTACGAAAAATTAAATGAACTTCTTAGCGACCCTGAAATCGTAAATACCCCCTCTAAATTAAGAGAGTATTCGAAAGAACAAGCGGATATCCAAGAAACGGTAGAAGCTTATAGAGAATATAAAGATGTGAAAGCGCAGTTAGCGGATGCGAAAGTCATGCTGGATGACAAGCTTGACGCAGATATGCGTGAAATGGTGAAAGAAGAAATTTCAGAACTGGAAGACCAGGCAGAAGAACTGGAAAGCCGTTTGAAAATCTTGTTATTGCCAAAAGATCCGAATGACGATAAGAACGTTATTATGGAAATCCGAGGTGCGGCAGGCGGTGATGAGGCGGCATTGTTTGCTGCTAACTTATATCGCATGTATTCCCGTTATGCGGAGACTCAAGGTTGGAAGACAGAAGTGATGGAAGCGAACACAACAGGTGTGGGCGGCTACAAAGAAATTATTTTCATGATTAGCGGTAAAGGAGCTTATTCCAAAATGAAATTTGAGAATGGAGCTCACCGTGTACAGCGTGTCCCTGAAACAGAGTCAGGTGGACGCATTCATACGTCAACTGCAACGGTCGCATGTTTACCGGAAGCAGAAGAAGTAGAGGTAGATATTCATGAGAAGGATATTCGCGTAGATACGTTTGCTTCTAGCGGACCTGGTGGACAAAGTGTTAATACGACAATGTCTGCTGTTCGTTTAACTCACATTCCAACCGGAACTGTTGTATCGTGTCAGGATGAAAAATCTCAAATCAAGAATAAAGAAAAAGCAATGAAGGTATTGCGTGCGCGTGTTTATGATAAATTCCAGCAAGAAGCGCAAGCTGAATACGATCAAAATCGTAAGCAGGCGGTCGGAACAGGAGACCGTTCTGAGCGTATCCGCACTTATAATTTCCCGCAAAATCGAGTGACGGATCATCGCATCGGTCTAACGATCCAAAAGCTTGATCAAATCATGGAAGGCAAGCTTGAAGAAGTCATTGAAGCCCTTATCATGGAAGATCAAGCTCGTAAAATGGAGCAGGCAAACGGATGACCGACTTATTTCAGAAAGTGTATGAAGCCCTAAAATGGGCTTCTTCTTTTTTAAAAGAGGCACAGCGCGATGAAAATGCGGGTGAATTGTTGCTGCGCCATCATTTAAACATGAGTCGTTCCATGCTGTTTACTTCGATGCAGGAACAAGTGGATGAGGAAGTAAAGAAAAAATTTATAGAAGATGTGTATGCACATGCTTCAGGTATTCCGGTTCAGTACCTCATTGGTTCGGAAGAGTTTTACGGCCGTTCTTTTTTTGTTAATCAAGAGGTGTTAATTCCGAGGCCGGAAACAGAGGAATTAATTGAAGGTGTCGTCCAACGAGTCAAAATGCAATTTGGAAACAAGTCATTGGAGTTAGTAGATATCGGAACAGGGAGCGGAGTTATTGCGGTAACGTTAGCGCTTGAATTACCAAATGCTACGGTGAGTGCTGTGGATATTGCCAAGCCTTCTTTAGAGGTCGCAGAACGGAATGCTCGCGCGTTAGGGGCAGATGTAGACTTTATTTATGGTGATTTACTGCAGCCGCTTATTCAAGAAGGAAAAAAGGTGGACGTCGTGGTGTCTAACCCTCCGTATATTCCAGATGGTGATCTTGCTATCCTTTCTCCAGTTGTTAAAGAACACGAACCATCACGTGCTCTTTTTGGCGGAGAAGACGGGCTGGACTTTTATCGACGTTTTATGGAGGAGCTCCCTTTGGTGATGAAAGAAAAGGGAATCGTTGCCTTTGAAGTAGGAGTGGGTCAAGCGGTAACTGTTGCTTCTATGCTTAAACAAACTTTTCCACAAGCAGAAACAGAAGTTGTCTACGACATCAACGGCAAAGACCGAATGGTTTTTGCTACGCTTTAAGTATAGAGCGTTTGATATGATTACTTGTCGTCATGTCAAATGTTCTATATGTGTTTCATTTTATAATTTGATGCAGCTTCAGTTAATGAAGGGGTGTTTACAATGGTTTCTAACTCAACCCCTCAAACTTTCTAAATCAATTAATTTAATAGTTTAAGATAATGCCTGTCTGTCCATACTGTTTTAGTGAGAGGACGGTGGGGAAAATCATGAAACGATATGTTATCATTTATTTTATTCTTTTATTGATAGGGGCTAACGGCCAACTTTTATATAGTCAATCTTTTGCCGAAGCGAATGAGCCAGTTGTCATTCCGGATGAAGCTATACGCCTGCGAATTTTGGCTAACAGTGATTCTTCCGAAGATCAAGCATTAAAGCGAGAAATTCGGGATCGTGTAAATAGTGAAATTAATGAGTGGGTAGCAAACTTAACGTCAATTGAAGCGGCACGTGATTTAATGCAAAGTCGCTTGTCTATCATTCAGGAAATAGCAGAAGAAGTGATGGAGGAAAAGCAGTTAAATCAAGATGTGCAAGTGGATTTTGGTACGGTTCGTTTCCCGACTAAGCTATATGGCCAGTTTTTATACCCGGCAGGAGAGTATGAAGCCATTTTAATTACATTAGGAAAAGGTGAAGGAGCCAACTGGTGGTGTGTATTATTTCCTCCATTATGCTTTTTGGATTTTTCTAACGGAGAAGCTGTGAAAGATGAGAAAGAAACAGAAAAGCAGCCTGAAGAAAATCAACAAGTAGAAGTGAAGTTTTTCCTTGTAGAATTATTATCAAAACTATTTAACTAAGTGTACGTATAATTTACAAGGTAGGTAGTCTATTTTTTTATCACCTTTCATAGAGTGGATAATAGATAATCGCTATGGGGTGATAAAAAGATGGGAAAAACGATTCAATTAGCAACGGAACATGATGTCAATGATATGATTGCCTTCTGGGAGCAAGCGGGTATTTATGTGGATAAGATGGAAGAGGTTGTGGAGTCGTTTGTGCTGATGAGAGATAGTGAGAAAAGGCTGTTGGCTACCATTGGCTTTCAAGTTGCAGGTGAAGAGGGACTGTTGCGTTCTTTAGTCATCGTCCCTTCTTTGCAGGAACGTGATCTTTTTATATTGTTCCATACAATCATGGCAGTTGCGGAACAAAAAGGGATGAAGCGCCTTTATGTAGTGAGTAATAAGCAAGCATCCATTCCTTTCTTTAAACTGTTGAACTTTTATGAAGTGAACTATAAAGAACTGTCATCGGAAATGAGAGAAAATGAGCATGTGAGAGAGTGTGTGGATAACAAGCGAGTACACATTATGGAATATGTATTGTAAAGCTGATCGTGCTTGTAATGGTAAAGGGTTAGCTCAATATTGTTAATATCCACATAGTTATCAACATAAAACCAAATTTTATCCACATTTTGTGGATAAAATTTGGTTTTTTCCACAACTTTCTTTATTTATGTGAAGAGAACCGTGTCTGTTATAATGAAAATAAAGAAGTTATTAAGTAGAAACAGGAGTTGGAAGAGTTGGAAACAAAATTATGGATTGTGGATAAATCTAATGACGGAAACCAAGCTTATCCACAACTAGAAGAAGCAGCAGCTTTGTTAAAACGGGGCGAAACGGTGGCGTTCCCTACGGAAACCGTCTATGGTCTGGGGGCTGATGCCACCTCTGATGAAGCTGTGGATAAAATTTTTGCAGCAAAAGGGAGACCGAGCGATAATCCTTTGATTATCCACATTGGGTATAAGGAGCAACTAGAAGATATTGCGTCTGACATCCCGCGTTCGGCTGAGATGCTCATCGAACAATTTTGGCCTGGCCCGTTAACGTTAGTGTTAAAGAAGAAGCCTGGTATTTCAGAAAAGGTAACAGCTGGATTAGAGACGGTAGCTGTTCGTATGCCATCTCATCCTGTTGCCTTAAACTTGCTGGAGAAGGTTGGCTTACCAATTGCTGCTCCAAGTGCAAACTTATCTGGTAAACCGAGTCCAACGCTCGCCAAGCACGTATTGGCGGACCTTAATGGAAGAATAAGTGGTGTGATTGATGGAGGTTTGGCTGGAGTAGGGGTAGAATCGACTGTGTTGGATTGTACAGAGGAGATTCCCGTCATTTTAAGACCGGGAGGAGTGACCCAGGAACAATTAGAAGCTACCGTAGGAAAGGTAGAGGTGGATAAAGCACTGCTTGTTAGCGGACAGGCACCGAAATCGCCTGGGATGAAGTATACACATTATGCGCCGGACGCTCCTTTGTATATCGTACAGGGAGGACGGGAATTCCTTCAGCAAAAGGTGGACGAGTGGAGAGAACAAGGTAAAAAAGTCGGCATTTTAACGACGGTAGAGAATGAAGCTTTTTATAGTGGATCAACTGTTCTTGTATGCGGCTCTCGCCGAGAATTATCCACAGTAGCAGCCCGGCTTTATGATGTTTTGCGTTCTTTTAACGAATATGATGTGGATATCATTTTAAGTGAAAGCTTCCCCAAAGAAGGAGTCGGTCAAGCCATCATGAACCGATTGATGAAGGCGGCAGGGCATCAAGTCATTTCCGAGTGAAACGTATGGAGTGGCTAGTGTTTAATGGCTAAACCCGGAAATGGTGGGAAGTAATTTATATGAAATGGATGGTTCATCAACACGCTAGGTGTTCTAGTTTTGTTTGCAACCATTTAGTTTTGGGAGGCTGTCTGATCAAGAGGTTTTTTTCCTTTTCAGACAGCCTTTTTATTCGGGATTCTAAACCCTTTCGTACATGCATATGGTGAAATAGGCACGTCCGAGGAGGGGGAAGAATGAATATATCTACAATGGTCGGTGAACTCATTACGTTAACTGTTATGGCATTGGCGTTAGGGATGGATGCCTTTTCGGTAGGGTTGGGTATGGGAATGATCCGCTTACGTTTGCGCCAAATTTTTTACATAGGATTGACGATTGGTATTTTTCATATATGGATGCCGCTTTTAGGGATTATGATCGGCAAGCTGTTATCGGATAAAATGGGCGAAATTGCGACGTATGCGGGCGGAGTGCTGCTTATGGCATTGGGCATACAAATGATGATTTCGTCCTTTCAGCATAAAGAAGAGAGTTTTATTAAGCCGATGGGATTCGGCTTGTTAGTATTTGCGTTAAGTGTTAGTCTCGATAGTTTTTCTGTTGGTTTGAGCTTAGGGATTTTTGGTGCGAGAACCGTCGTGGCGATTCTCATTTTTGGTTTCGTTAGCATGATTCTAACGTGGATCGGCCTCGTTTTAGGAAAAAGAGTTCAAGGATGGATTGGAAGATACAGTGAGACGCTTGGAGGGAGTATTTTACTAGCGTTTGGCATTAAGCTTCTTCTTCCTTTCTAACGCAGAGGGTTGGTGTCCTTTGGTGGAGGTTGTCTGAAAAAGGGTGATTTCTCCTTTTCAGACAACCTTTTTCTCTTTTTGGATAAGGGAGTGTCAGGAGCAACAGGTTGCGAATGGAACGGTATAATGATTATCATAAAGTAAAAGAAAAAATGGAGGGAATACTTATGCAACGTGTTTTATTTGTTTGTACAGGAAATACATGCAGAAGTCCAATGGCGGAAGCGTTATTAAAGGCGAAGGGAATTGCAGGGGTGGACGTGAAGTCGGCGGGAATTCATGCCTTTCCAGGAAGTGATGCGTCAGAGCATGCGAAATCAGCATTAAAGGAAAAAGGCATTGACCACTCGCATCAGGCTTCTTTATTAGATTATGAGTTAGTCGAGTGGGCTACGTTGATTTTAACGATGACCAATCAGCATAAGCAATTAATTGTACGGAATCTTCCTCATGCTGCACACAAAACGCATACCTTCAAGGAATTTACGCTTCAATCTGCCAGCGACGTATCAGATCCGTTTGGAAGTTCTCTTGATGTCTATCGAAAAACAGTAAATGAATTACAAGAACTGGTCGATAAACTAGTTGAGAGATTAACATAAGAATAGCGGAGGCAAAAAAATGGATCAAAAAACACGTTATCGGTTTGGTTTGCGATTAAAGCTCGTCATGTTCATTTCGGTTTTAGCTATTATCACGTATTCTACCAGTGCTTTTTTTATTTACGTATTGTACCCTTTTGTATCGGAAAGATTTAGTGAGTTTACGTTTACCATTTTGACTCTTTCGGCAGGAATTTTTTGGTCGGGATTTTTAGCGTATTTAGCAGCAGGCTTCCTAATTAAACCACTTCAACGATTAGAAGAGGTAGCGAAAAAGCTGCGAGCTGGAATTGTGAATGAAAATGTAGAGCTTTCAAAATCTGATGACGAAATTCGTTCATTGGGCATTGCATTTAATCAAATGCTGCAAAACTTGAGAGAAATGATTAAAAATATTGAACAAAATTTTGAGCAGACTAATGAAAAAGTGTTAACGATTTCTGCTCATTCCGATGAAGCCTCTTCACAAATGAGCGGGATTGCCCGGACCATTGATGAAATTTCGAGAGGAGCTGAAAGTTCGGCTGTCTCAATCCAAGAAACATCAGAATCGGTTGACCAAGTTATTTTAATGGCGGAAGAAGTGCAGAGCAAAGCGGATTTATCGAAAAGACTTTCAGAAGAAATGGTCGCGTCTTTAGAGAAAAGCCGAGATGCAACGAATGCGCTCATTGGTGGAATGCGAAATTTAATGGGCAATAATGAGCAATCGTTGGAAGCGGTAAAGCGTTTGGAAGGACATGCCAATCAAGTTGAAAACATTATCGGACTAGTTGGCGCCATTGCTGGGCAGACGAATTTGCTCGCTTTAAATGCGTCAATTGAAGCAGCGAGAGCTGGTGAACATGGGAAAGGGTTTGCCGTTGTAGCAGAAGAAGTTCGGAAGCTAGCTGATGAGAGCGCTAAAGCCGTTCAAGGCATTACAGAATTAATTAAAAATATTCAAAAAGAGGTTCAAAATGTTGTTGGACAAATTAAACATCAAGTAGAAGTAGCTAAGGAAGAAGCTCATAAAGGGGATGAAACAACAAGAGAGCTTGGCGATATGACACAATCCGTCCATCAAGTAGTTGAGACGGTTGAGCAGATTGTCATACTGGTGAAACAGCAGATGGAAAGCATCCGCCATACAGCTCTCCAGTCTCAAGAGGTCGCAGCTATTGCCGAGGAGACGTCAGCAGGAGCGGAAGAGGTTAATGCCTCTATCCAAGAACAGTCTGCGTTAATGGAGCAAGTAAGTGATACGGCTAAGCAGTTGTCGGATGAAGCGGAACAATTAAAATTAACAATTCAGCGTTTTACGTTATAATGGAACGTAAAGAATAAAATTTTGGAAACGGTAAAGGGTTGGAAAGAGGAGGATGTAATAATGAAGGTAGCAATTGCTTCTGACCATGGTGGCATTAATATCCGAAAGGAAATTGTCGCGCTAATGGATGAGATGGGTATCGAGTATCAGGATTTAGGTTGTGAATGTGAAACCTCTGTTGACTATCCAGATTATGCTATTCCAGTAGCGGAAAAAGTCGTGAGTGGAGAGGTCGACCGCGGGATTTTAATTTGTGGAACGGGGATTGGCATGAGTATTGCTGCCAATAAAGTGAAAGGAGTTCGCTGTGCGCTTGTGCATGACATGTTCAGCGCTCAAGCGACACGTGAACATAATGACAGTAACATTTTAGCGATGGGCGAACGTGTTATTGGTCCAGGATTAGCAAGAGAAATCGCGAAAATTTGGTTGACGACTGAATTTGAGGGAGGCCGCCACTCGAATCGCATAAACAAAATTAAGGAATATGAAGGGTAGAATAATGTTTGGAAGAATGTGACACGGGTTGTTTCCTACCTGTGTCACATTCTTTACAATGAGTGCCTTTTTAGGTAAGTCTAATTCACCGGGATGTCTTGAAAGGGAGTATGGAAGATGAATTCAATGGTTGTGAATTGGAAGAAAGAACTTGAGTCAATATTGGAGCAATTTTTCGAGCAGGTGACCTTAACGAACAAGCACGTATTTGTTGTAGGTTGCAGTACGAGTGAAGTGATGGGGGAGAAAATTGGGACTGCAGGCACTTCTGAGGTGGCGCGCATGATTTTCGAGGTGCTTAAAACCTTTCAACTACGCTATAGTGTACAGCTTGCATTTCAATGCTGTGAACATCTTAACCGTGCCCTTGTTGTGGAAAAGGAAACTGCTGAGGCAAAAGGATGGGAAGCCGTTTCGGTCATTCCTGTTCCAAAGGCTGGCGGATCCATGGCGGCTTATGCTTATGAGCAATTAAACGATCCGGTTGTGGTGGAATTCATCCAAGCGGACGCCGGCATCGATATCGGAGATACCTTTATCGGGATGCACTTAAAGCATGTGGTCGTGCCTGTTCGTTGTACGGTAAAGCAAGTAGGGAGTGCGCATGTGACGTTGGCCACGACAAGACCGAAGCTGATTGGGGGAGCTAGGGCAATCTATGAACGTGAACGTGAAAATGATGTTTGTTCATAAAAATGTGAACGTTTAAAATAAAATCATTTTTAAATGTTCGTGTTTAAAGTGTTATTTTCGGATTTTTTAAGAAAAAAAGAAGATTTGTTAATAAAACTTCTAAACATCCCCCTGTTCATGGTACAATGGAGTCGAATTGTATAAAAATTTTGACAGAGTGTACGTGAGGAGGATTTTAAGATGGAAAAATTAGCACAACAAGATCCACAGCTTTTTCAAGCAATCCAAGAAGAGTTAACGAGACAGCGTTCAAAAATTGAATTGATTGCTTCAGAGAACTTTGTAAGCGAAGCGGTGATGGAAGCACAAGGATCAGTTTTAACAAACAAATACGCAGAAGGATACCCAGGGAAACGTTATTACGGGGGTTGCGAACATGTCGATGTGGCAGAAGATTTAGCCCGTGATCGTGCGAAAGAATTATTTGGTGCGGAGCATGTTAACGTCCAGCCTCACTCTGGTGCACAAGCGAACATGGCTGTTTATTTTACCATCTTGAACCAAGGCGATACAGTTCTCGGAATGAACTTATCCCACGGCGGCCATTTAACGCACGGAAGTCCGGTTAACTTCAGTGGTGTCCAATATAACTTCGTCGAGTATGGAGTGGACAAAGACACTCATGTTATCAATTATGAAGATGTACTGGAAAAGGCAAGAGTACATAAGCCGAAGCTAATTGTAGCGGGGGCTAGTGCTTATCCACGTGTTATCGATTTTAAACGATTCCGTGAAATTGCAGACGAAGTAGGAGCTTACTTGATGGTGGATATGGCGCATATTGCGGGTCTTGTAGCGGCAGGTCTTCATCCAAATCCAGTTCCATATGCTGACTTCGTCACAACAACAACACATAAAACATTACGCGGACCTCGCGGCGGTATGATTTTATGTAAAGAAGAGTTCGCGAAACAAATTGATAAATCCATCTTCCCTGGTATTCAAGGTGGACCTTTAATGCATGTAATCGCGGCTAAGGCGGTATCGTTCGGAGAGGCGTTAAAAGATGAGTTCAAAGTATATGCTCAAAACATCATCAATAATGCGAAGCATCTTGCCGAAGCGTTGAAGCGAGAAGGGTTTACGCTTGTTTCTGATGGGACAGATAATCATTTAGTATTAATTGATGTTCGCTCTATGAACTTAACAGGTAAAGTAGCTGAGCATGCTCTTGATGAAATTGGCATTACAGTGAATAAAAATACTATTCCTTATGATCCAGAAAGCCCATTTGTTACAAGTGGTATCCGTATTGGAACGGCAGCTGTGACAAGCAGAGGGTTCGGGTTAGAAGATATGGATGAAATCGCGGCGATTATGGCGTTGACATTAAAAAATGTCGATAACGAAGAAAAGCTTGCCGAAGCGCGTGAACGAGTAGAAAACTTAACAAAACGATTCGAGTTATATCCTTCTCGTCAAGGATAATTGTCGTAAGAAGCACCTAGTGAAAAGGGTGCTTCTTTATTTTTGGAAAAAACGAAAGCGGCGTGTATTTCTAACAATTCGCAAGAATTCCTCAAACAACCTTGAATGCGCTTTGCTTTTTCTGTAAAATAGACACAATGCAAAAATTTAACGAGTGAAAACCAAACTGCCATTAAGTACCATTCTCGTGAGAATGGTACTTCAATGTGTAATGGAAGAAAAAGGAGAGATAGACATGGGCAAAGTATATGTATTCGACCATCCGCTAATTCAGCATAAATTAACGTACATACGTGACGTTCGTACAGGAACGAAAGAATTTCGTGAGCTTGTTGATGAGGTTGCTAGCTTAATGGCATTTGAAATTACACGTGATTTACCTCTTGAAGAAGTAGAGATTGAAACACCTGTATGCAAAACGAAATCAAAAGTGCTTTCTGGTAAGAAGTTAGGAATCGTGCCGATTTTACGTGCAGGATTAGGAATGGTAGATGGGATCTTAAAACTGATTCCGGCTGCAAAAGTTGGTCATATTGGTTTATATCGTGATCCTGAAACATTAATGCCGGTTGAATATTACGCAAAGCTTCCAAGTGATATTGAAGAGCGTGATTTCATCGTCGTCGATCCGATGCTTGCAACGGGTGGATCTGCTGTAGAAGCGATTAACTCTCTTAAAAAACGCGGAGCAAAGAATATTAAATTCATGTGTTTAATTGCGGCACCTGAAGGGGTAGAAGCGATTAAAGAAGCCCATGCAGATGTTGATATTTATATTGCAGCGTTGGATGAAAACTTAAATGACCACGGCTATATCGTTCCTGGATTAGGCGATGCTGGTGATCGCTTGTTCGGTACAAAATAATCGACGCAAAGGTGATAGAAATGAATCAACCAATTAAAGTGATGACGATTTTCGGCACGCGCCCAGAAGCCATTAAAATGGCACCGCTCGTGTTAGAGTTGAAAAATCGTCCGGAAGAATTTGAAGCGGTTGTAACAGTCACAGCCCAGCACCGTCAGATGCTTGACCAGGTTATGGAGATTTTCGATATCACGGCAGACCATGACTTAAATATTATGAAAGACCGCCAAACATTGATGGATGTCACAACAAGAGGTCTTCAAGGTTTAGATACGGTAATGAAAGAAGTCAAACCGGATATCGTCCTTGTTCATGGCGATACAACGACAACTTTTATTGCAAGTCTTGCGGCGCTGTACAATCAAATCGTCGTCGGGCATGTAGAAGCGGGACTGCGTACGTGGAATAAGTATTCCCCATATCCAGAAGAGATGAACCGTCAGTTGACAGGAGTTATGGCAGATCTTCATTTTGCTCCAACAGAAAAATCAGCAGGAAACTTACTGCAAGAAAACAAACCTGAAGAAGCGATCTTTATTACGGGGAACACGGCAATTGATGCATTAAATACAACTGTTCGTGAAGAGTATACGCATCCCGTTTTGGAGAAGGTCGGAGACGATCGTTTAATTTTGCTGACAGCACATCGACGTGAAAACCTTGGTGAGCCTATGCGAAATATGTTCCGGGCTGTGAAGAGAATCGTTGAAGAGCATGATGATGTTCAAGTTGTTTATCCAGTTCATTTGAATCCAGTTGTACGAGAGTTGGCAGATGAAGTGTTGGGCGAAGACAGTCGCATTCATTTGATTGAACCACTAGATGTTATTGATTTTCATAACTTTGCTTCAAGATCTTACTTGATTTTAACGGATTCCGGTGGTGTACAGGAAGAAGCTCCTTCGCTTGGTGTGCCGGTGCTCGTTCTGCGTGATACAACAGAGCGCCCAGAAGGAATTGAGGCTGGAACATTAAAGCTCGCAGGAACGGAAGAGCAGCATATTTATAAGCTGGCGAAGGAATTGTTAACCGACAAAGACGCTTACGAGCGTATGGCGAAGGCATCCAACCCTTATGGGGACGGGCTCGCTTCTAAACGTATTGCTGATGCAATCAGTTTTTACTTTAAGCGTACACAAGAACGTCCGGAAGTCTTCAATCCATTATCTTAATGAAAACACCCCTCACATGATGGCGAAAAGCGTTTCATCTGAGGGGTGTTTTTTTTAGGGGAAATGTTGAATGCTATCATACTATAGTTTTTACTATGTACACATTGTAAATGTGTACATTTCTTGACAAAATGTGAAGTTTTCCACGTAACGCATTGACATTACATAGAGCCTATTGTATGCTAACAGGGGATATAAATGGTAAGGTTTTCAAACGAGGAAACAACTGAAAAATATCCTTTTTTTTCGACAAAAATCGACCTTTTTAAGGTGGGAACAGCTTGCCTTTCTATGCATATACATAAAGTAGAAAGCAGTTAAACACTCCTTATATACCTTGAAAAGCGGAGGGATTTCCATGAGTCGAAAATCACGCCATCCATTTCGTTCTATGGCGTTAATGTCCATCATACTTTCACAACTAGCAGGTTCCATTTTAGTCGGCTTATTCTTTGGAAAATGGCTGGATAGTAAAACTGGAACTGAACCACTCTTTTTAATTATTGGTCTTCTTATGGGACTTGGAGCAGGGGTTTTTGCCATGCTGCGTTCAGTCCACCAATTTTTCTCGGGAGAATAACTTCTATGCAAGATTTGCAGCAAATGTTTCCGCGCCTTCGATCATACATATTTTTTTTACTCGCACTTTTCGTATTAGGGTGGGGGTTTACCGGGTATCAGTCTGTGTTTTTAGGACTTATATTAGGTACAGTTTTCAGTTTGTATAACTTATGGACACTCGTTCGAAGAGAAAAACAGTTCGGACAGGCAATTGAACAAGGGCGGAAAGTAAAATCAGTAGGGACTTTCACAAGGTTTGCTACCGCAGCATTAGGGGTTATCATTGCGATGCGATATCCCGAACAGGTTCATCTAGTTGGATTTATCATGGGATTAATGACATTTTACTATGTCGTTATAATAGATTTCATAGTCCAAAGCATCCGTTATAGATAGGAAGAGAGGTGAAAACAGTTGGGTCACGGAGCGCCAATTGTAGAATTTTTAGGTCTTACATTTAACCTTGCGAACATGTTAATGATTACAGTAGCTTCATTAATTGTGTTCCTTATCGCAGTCTTTGCTACTCGTCGTCTTGCGATGAACCCTACCGGTATGCAAAACTTTATGGAATGGGTTTTGGATTTCGTTAAAGGTCTCATCAACAGTACGATGGATTGGAAAACAGGAGGCCGCTTTTTAACTTTAGGAGTAGCACTTCTAATGTACATTTTCGTTTCCAATATGTTGGGATTACCGTTTTCGGTCATTGTAAATCATGAGTTATGGTGGAAGTCACCAACTGCTGATCCAGCCATCACGTTAACGCTTGCTGCGATGGTAGTAGTGTTAACACATTATTATGGCATCAAAATGAAAGGGGCAGCAGAATACGGCCGAGACTTTTTTAGACCGATGCCTTTCTTATTTCCGCTGAAGATTATTGAAGAGTTTGCCAATACATTAACTCTCGGTCTTCGTCTTTTCGGTAATATCTATGCTGGTGAAATTTTATTAGGCTTGTTAGCAGGTCTTGCAACAACCGGAGTTCTTGGTGCCGTCGGAGCGGTTGTTCCGATGCTTGTATGGCAAGGATTCAGTATCTTCGTAGGTGCAATTCAAGCGTTTATCTTTACCATGTTAACGATGGTTTATATGGCACACAAAGTGAGTCATGACCATTAATTTATAAATCATGTTCAAATCTCATACCCATTTTTGAACAAGTATTAAACTATACTATTCATAAAATTTTAGGATTATTTAAAGGAGGACTTTTACAATGGGTTTATTAGCAGCTGCAATTGCAATTGGTTTAGCGGCACTAGGTGCTGGTATCGGTAACGGTTTAATCGTTTCTCGTACAGTTGAAGGGATTGCTCGCCAACCAGAAGCTCGTAGTGTATTAACAACAACTATGTTCATCGGGGTAGCGTTAGTAGAGGCGATTCCAATCATCGCTGTAGTTATCGCGTTCATGGTTCAAGGTCGTTAATTTAGAAATTAAACAACAATCAAAAGTGGCGAAGATCATTCGATAAGAACCTTCGCCATTCCTTTATGTCTATAATTGAAGCAATCGATAAATTTTACTATTTCGAAGTATCAGGGATCCTCTGAAAGGAGTGAACATGGCTGTGTCTTTATTCAATGCAAAAATGTTTGTATTAGGAGCAACAACTGCACACGAAGGCGGCACTTTTACCTTTAACGGCGGAGATATGTTATTCCAGTTAGTAATGTTCCTTATTCTCTTGGCGTTACTTCGCAAATTTGCTTTCGGTCCATTAATGGGCATGATGAAACAGCGTGAAGATCACATCGCTAATGAGATTGCTGCGGCAGAAAAAAGCAATGAAGAGGCGAAAAAATTGGCAGAAGAACAGCGTGAGCTATTGAAACAATCTCGCCAAGAGTCTCAAACCATGATTGAAAATGCTAAAAAAGCGGCAGAAGAGAAAAAAGAAGAAATCGTTGTAGCGGCACGTGCAGAAGCAGAGCGCATGAAAGAAGCTGCAAAACAAGAAATCGAGCGCGAAAAAGAGCAAGCTGTTGCTGCTTTACGCGATCAAGTAACATCTTTATCTGTTCTTATTGCTTCTAAGGTAATTGAAAAAGAATTATCTGAAAAAGACCAAGAAAACCTCATTAAAGAGTACATACAAGAGGTAGGAGAGGCGCGATGAGCAAACACTTAGTGGCAAAGCGCTATGCATTGGCTCTTTTTCAGTTAGCACAAGAACAGAACCTAGTAAATGAGTTTGAAGAACAACTACTTGTTGTGAAGAACGTATTTGAAAACAATCGTGAGCTATCGGTCTTGCTTAAGCACCCGAAAGTATCATTTGAACAAAAGCAAACTTTGTTAAAAGAAGCGTTCTCTGCTTTACTTCCACAAGTTCAGCACACATTATCTTTACTGTTGGACCGTCATCGTACAGATATCACAGTGGAAATGGTGTCAGAGTTTGTTGAACTTGCGAACGAATTTAAAGGAACAGCAGAAGCGAAAGTATATTCTGTTCGACCATTGACGGAAGAGGAAGGACAAGTATTGTCCGGCACTTTCGCTCAAAAGGTTGGAAGACAGTCATTAAAAATCCAAAATATCGTAGATAAGAGCTTAATCGGGGGCGTTAAACTCCGCATTGGCAATCGCATTTATGATGGTAGCGTGAGCGGGAAATTAGAACGCATTCAACGCGAGCTTCTTGCGAACAGATCGTAGATAGGGGTGAAATTGATGAGCATCAAAGCTGAAGAAATTAGTGCACTGATAAAGAAGCAAATCGAAAATTATCAGTCTGAAATTAAAGTGAGCGATGTAGGTACAGTTATCCAAATTGGTGACGGTGTTGCACGCGTTCATGGTCTCGACAACGTCATGGCTGGTGAGCTTGTTGAATTTTCCAACGGTATCATGGGTATGGCACAAAACCTTGAAGAAAACAATGTTGGTATCATCATTCTAGGTCCTTACACAGGTATCCGTGAAGGTGACGAAGTTCGCCGTACAGGACGTATCATGGAAGTACCAGTAGGGGAAGCGTTAATCGGACGTGTTGTTAACTCTCTTGGTCAACCAGTTGACGGATTAGGCCCAATTGAAACAACAAAAACTCGCCCGATTGAAAGCCAAGCACCTGGTGTAATGGATCGTAAATCTGTACACGAGCCGCTACAAACTGGTATTAAAGCGATTGATGCATTAGTGCCAATCGGGCGCGGACAACGTGAGTTAATCATCGGTGACCGCCAAACAGGTAAAACATCTGTTGCGATCGATACAATCTTAAACCAAAAAGGCAACGGTATGGTTTGTATTTACGTTGCGATTGGTCAAAAGGAATCGACAGTACGTAACGTAGTAGAAACATTACGTAAGCACGGTGCATTAGAGTATACAATTGTTGTAACCGCTTCTGCATCACAGCCTGCTCCAATGTTGTTCTTAGCTCCTTATGCTGGGGTAACAATGGGTGAAGAATTCATGTACAACGGTAAGCACGTACTAGTTGTATATGATGATTTATCTAAACAAGCGACTGCTTATCGTGAGCTTTCACTATTATTACGCCGTCCTCCAGGTCGTGAAGCATATCCTGGTGACGTATTCTACTTGCATTCTCGTTTATTAGAGCGTGCAGCAAAATTATCAGATGCAAAAGGTGCAGGTTCAATCACAGCGCTTCCGTTCATTGAAACACAAGCGGGTGACGTATCTGCTTACATCCCAACGAACGTAATCTCAATTACGGATGGACAGATCTTCTTGCAATCTGACTTATTCTTCTCAGGTGTACGTCCTGCGATTAATGCCGGTTTATCTGTATCACGCGTTGGGGGATCTGCCCAAATTAAAGCGATGAAGAAGGTAGCTGGTACACTTCGTCTTGACTTAGCTTCTTATCGTGAGCTTGAAGCATTCGCTCAATTCGGTTCGGATTTAGATAAAGCAACTCAAGCGAAATTGAACCGTGGTGCTCGTACAGTAGAAGTATTAAAACAAGGTTTAAACAAGCCGCTTGCTGTTGAAAAACAAGTAGCGATTCTTTATGCATTAACACGCGGATTCTTAGACAGCATTCCAGTTGAAGATATCAACCGTTTTGAAGAAGAATTCTTAGCATGGTTAGAGCAAAACCGTAAAGAAGTGTTAGACCACATCCGTACAACTGGAGATCTTCCAGCTGAAGGAGATATCAATAGCGCAATTGAAGACTTCAAAAAAGTTTTCGTTGTTTCTGAATAAATAAAGATCGGCAGCGGCAGCTTCGCTTCTGTTGCTGCGAGCTGCCGGCTGTAAAGAGGCTCGATTTTGTCTATTAAAGGTGGTGAGAACCTTTGGCATCATTACGTGATATAAAAACGCGTATTACTTCCACAAAGAAAACAAGCCAAATTACAAAAGCCATGGAAATGGTATCAGCGGCGAAATTAAATCGTGCTGAAAACAATGCAAAGTCATTTGTGCCATACATGGAGAAAATTCAGGATGTAGTAGCGAGCATCGCCTTAGGGAGTAAAGATGCTTCACATCCAATGCTGTTATCCCGCCCTGTGAAGAAAACGGGATATCTCGTCATCACATCTGACCGCGGGTTAGCAGGTGCTTTTAACAGCAACGTGTTACGTACGGTTTATAATACGATTCAAGAACGTCATCGTTCCACAGATGAGTATGCGGTAATCGCTGTCGGAAGAATTGGACGTGACTTCTTTAAAAAGCGCGGCATTCCCGTTATGCTGGAAATTACAGCATTAGCAGATCAACCGTCATTTGCGGACATTAAAGACATCGCGTCACAAACTGTTAGCATGTTTGCAGACGGTACATTTGATGAATTATACATGTTCTATAACCACTTTGTGAGTGCGATTCAGCAAGATGTAACAGAGAAAAAGTTGCTTCCTTTAACGGATATTGCTTCTTCTGACAAGTTAACATCTTATGAATTTGAGCCTTCACAAGAGGAGATTTTAGAAGTTCTTTTACCTCAATATGCAGAAAGTCTCATTTATGGAGCACTATTGGATTCGAAAGCGAGTGAACACGCGGCCCGTATGACAGCAATGAAAAATGCAACGGACAACGCGAAAGAGCTTATCCGCTCACTTACGCTTTCTTACAACCGTGCCCGTCAGGCAGCGATTACGCAAGAAATTACAGAAATCGTGGCTGGAGCTTCTGCACTTGAATAATACGTGAAAACATCCATTCTCTTTTGTGGTTGATGGATAGTTAGAGCGAGATGAACGGAAAAATGATAAATGTTTTGTTACTAGCAAGTTAGGAGGGAAAACGATGAAAGGACGCGTTACTCAGATTATGGGTCCTGTTGTAGACGTAAAGTTTGACAGCGGACATCTTCCTGCTATTTATAACGCTCTTACAATTAAACATAAAGCGCGCGGCGAAAACGAAGTCGATATCGACTTAACTTTAGAAGTTGCCCTTCACTTAGGTGATGATTCAGTTCGTACCATCGCAATGGCTTCTACAGACGGTCTTGTACGTGGATTAGAAGTTGAAGATACAGGTGCACCAATCTCTGTACCTGTAGGTGATGTGACGTTAGGGCGTGTGTTCAACGTACTTGGAGACACAATCGATTTAGACGAAGAAATCGCTGCTGCAGCTCGTCGTGATTCAATTCACCGCGAAGCACCAAAATTCGATCAGCTTTCTACACAAGTAGAAATTCTGGAAACAGGTATTAAAGTAGTAGACTTACTTGCTCCATATATTAAAGGTGGAAAAATCGGTCTATTCGGTGGTGCCGGTGTAGGTAAAACGGTATTAATTCAGGAGCTTATTAACAACATCGCTCAAGAACACGGCGGTATCTCTGTATTCGCAGGTGTTGGTGAGCGTACTCGTGAAGGAAACGACCTTTACCACGAAATGAGCGATTCTGGTGTTATTAAGAAAACAGCAATGGTATTCGGACAAATGAACGAGCCACCTGGAGCGCGTATGCGTGTTGCGTTAACAGGATTAACAATGGCAGAATATTTCCGTGATGAGCAAGGTCAAGACGTATTATTCTTCATGGATAACATTTTCCGCTTTACACAAGCTGGTTCAGAAGTATCAGCCCTACTTGGTCGTATGCCATCTGCCGTAGGTTACCAACCGACATTGGCAACGGAAATGGGTCAATTGCAAGAGCGTATTACATCAACAAACGTAGGTTCTGTAACATCGATTCAAGCGATTTACGTACCTGCCGATGACTATACAGATCCAGCTCCAGCAACAACATTCGCTCACTTAGATGCGACAACAAACCTTGAGCGTAAATTAACGGAAATGGGTATTTACCCTGCCGTAGACCCTCTTGCATCAACGTCTCGTGCATTATCGCCTGAAATCGTTGGGGAAGAGCATTATAAAGTGGCACGTAGCGTACAGCAAACACTTCAACGCTACAGAGAGCTTCAAGATATCATTGCGATTCTTGGTATGGATGAGCTTTCTGAAGAAGACAAGCTTGTTGTACACCGCGCTCGCCGTGTTCAATTCTTCTTATCACAAAACTTCCACGTAGCGGAGCAGTTTACAGGTCAGCCAGGTTCATACGTACCGGTTAAAGAAACGGTAGCAGGCTTCAAGGATATCCTTGCAGGTAAGTATGACCACCTTCCTGAAGATGCATTCCGTCTAGTTGGACGCATTGAAGAAGTTATTGAAAATGCAAAGAAAATGGGAGTAGAAGCTTAAGATAAGGGACATAGGAGGGTAATAAATGAAGACAATCAATGTCAGTGTAGTGACTCCTGATGGCCCAGTCTATGAAGCCGATGTGGAAATGGTAAGCACAAAAGCTCAAAGTGGTGAGCTTGGAATTTTGCCAGGACATATCCCATTAGTGGCTCCACTTCAAATCGGAGCTGTTCGCTTGAAAAAAGGAAGCAGCACTGAGCTTGTAGCTGTTAGCGGCGGCTTTCTTGAAGTAAGACCGGATAAAGTGACGATTTTAGCACAGTCTGCTGAACGGGCAGAAAAAATTGATGTCAACCGTGCACAAGAAGCGAAAAAACGTGCCGAACAACGTTTGCAATCCAAGCAGGATGATATTGATTTTAAGCGTGCTGAACTTTCACTCAAGCGTGCCATCAACCGTATTGAGGTAGGTCAACGTCAATTTTAACCAAAAAAGCATCGTACATAATGTACGATGCTTTTTTGAATGTATCTAAATCTAAATGTTTAATGGATGATATCGAATAGAATCAAATATATCTATTATGTAAGAGTGATAAAGATAGGAGAGGCAATCGAAATCGATACGCTGTCGACACGTTTAGGATGATTTGTTATAATAGTATCAAGATATTTCCCAATTTTTAGATAATTAGAAAGGAGGCATATTCATGAGCATCCTAAATACATATTTAAACAGCTATACTATGGTGTTTGTTTTCCTTCTCTTAGGAATTTTACTTCCTGTCGTGGCTTTAACAGCAGGGAAACTTCTCAGACCACATGCACCTACTACCGCTAAGCAAACAACATATGAAAGTGGAATTGAACCGTTTCATGAAGCAAGGATCCAATTTAACGTCAGGTATTATATATTTGCGTTAATGTTTGTCATCTTTGATGTGGAAACGGTTTTTTTGTATCCTTGGGCAGTTGCTTATGATGAACTGGGTCTGTTTGCTTTAATTGAAATGCTCATCTTTGTTTTTATGCTATTAATTGGATTAATCTATGCTTGGAAAAAGAAGGTGCTGAAATGGAATTAAATTTAGAGCAGATGTCAAAAGAAGAATTGGAAGAAATGCGACGAAACGTCTTTTTAACAACGTTGGAGCAGTTGAAGGCATGGGCTAGAAGCAATTCTTTATGGCCGCTCACGTTTGGACTGGCATGCTGTGCCATTGAAATGATGGGGGTTGGTTCCTCCCATTATGATTTAGATCGTTTCGGTTCTTTTTTTAGAACGTCACCAAGGCAATCTGACGTGATGATTGTTTCTGGAACCGTTACCAAGAAAATGGCTCCGATTGTTAAGCGACTGTATGATCAAATGCCTGAACCGAAGTGGGTTATTGCGATGGGGTCCTGTGCTACTGCGGGGGGTCCGTACGTGAAGTCTTATGCGGTGGTAAAAGGAGTGGATCAAATTGTACCAGTGGATGTCTATATCCCAGGGTGTCCCCCTAATCCAGCTGCTTTAATATACGGTATTAATAAATTAAAAGAAAAAATACGCTATGAAGCCAAAACAGGAAAGCGGGTGATGTAATCAATGAGTGAACATAAATCGCTGGAGCAGCAAAAAGAAGCAGCAGCGGCGGCAAAGGCAAAGGCGCAAGCGTTGTTGAAACAAAAAGAAAAAGAAGAGTCAAAAGAAGAAAGCGAAGACGCTGTTGAACTAGCGAAGAAAAAAGCAGCAGCGGCGGCAAAGGCAAAGGCGCAAGCGTTGTTGAAGCAAAAAGAAAAAGAAGAGTCAAAAGAAGAAAGCGAAGACGCTGTTGAACTAGCGAAGAAAAAAGCAGCAGCGGCGGCAAAGGCAAAGGCGCAAGCGTTGTTGAAGCAAAAAGAAAAAGAAGAGTCAAAAGAAGAAAGCGAAGACGCTGTTGAACTAGCGAAGAAAAAAGCAGCAGCGGCGGCAAAGGCAAAGGCGCAAGCGTTGTTGAAACAAAAAGAAAAGGAAGAGTCAAAAGAAGAAAGCGAAGACGCTGTTGAACTAGCGAAGAAAAAAGCAGCAGCGGCGGCAAAAGCGAAGGCGCAAGCTTTAGCTAAACAGAAAGCTGCTCAATCCACTGACAAAAGCGAAGAAGAACTGGCAAGAGAAAAAGCAAAAGCTGTTGCTGCAGCGAAGGCGAAAGCTGCCGCAGCTGCCAAAGCAAAAGCGGCCAGCTTGGCTGCTCCAGAAGAACCTCAACAAGAACAACAGCCATCCCCTCACCAACCACTTCTAAATCAGTATGTAAAAGTCATCCAAGATCATCTCGGAACAGAAGTTTTAGAAGACTATTATATTAATCGTCTTTCTAAAGATGTTCCGACTCTTGTGGCGAAAGCGGACGCATATTTTCAAGTAGCAGAGCTCCTTAAAGCTCATGAACAGCTAGACTTTGACTATTTGTCTGACCTTCATGGAACCGATTTTCAAACTCATTTTGAACTTTATGTTCACCTTTATTCTTATAAGAGCAGGCAGTCTGTTGCGCTGAAAACGAAGGTAGATCGGCAAGAAGGAACGGTTGCGTCTATCGCTCCCTTATGGGCGGGGGCAGATTGGCCGGAACGGGAAACGTACGACTTGTTAGGTATGGTCTTTGAAGGGCACCCCAATTTGAAACGGATTATGCTTCCTGATGACTGGGTAGGTTATCCTTTACGAAAAGATTATGAGCCGTATGATGTGGAGGTATGACAAATGATCCGAACAGAAGAAATGCTGTTAAATGTTGGTCCGCAGCACCCGAGCACACACGGTGTATTTCGTCTTGTCCTTAAAATTGACGGTGAGATTATTAAAGAAGCGACACCGGTAATTGGGTACCTTCATCGCGGGACAGAAAAGTTAGCAGAAGACCTTCAATATACTCAAATCATCCCATATACAGACCGAATGGATTATTTATCGGCTATGACTAATAATTATGTCATCTGTCATGCGGTGGAAACAATGATGGACATTGAAGTGCCGGAGCGGGCAGAGTATTTGCGCGTGCTTGCTATGGAACTTGGTCGCATTGCCAGTCACCTTGTATGGTGGGGAACGTATTTATTAGATATTGGGGCGGTCAGTCCGTTTTTATACGCTTTTCGGGAACGAGAGATGATTATTAATCTTCTAACCGAGCTATCCGGAGCGCGTTTGACCTTTAACTATATGAGAGTTGGCGGGGTGAAATGGGATGCGCCGGAGGGATGGATTGAGAAGGTTCGGGAATTTGTTCCTTACATGAGAGAACAATTACAGGGCTATCACCATCTTGTAACGGGGAATGAAATCTTTCTTCATCGTGTGAAAGGGGTAGGTATTTATACGAAAGAGGAAGCACTCAATTACTCGTTAAGCGGGGCTAATTTACGATGTACAGGGGTCCAGTGGGACCTTCGGAAGGATGAACCGTATTCCATTTACGATCGTTTTGAGTTTAACGTTCCTGTACGGGAAAAAGGAGATGCTTTTGCCAGATATGAATGTCGGATGGAAGAGATAGAAGAATCATTAAAAATTGTAGAGCAGGCAGTTGAGCAGTTTCCTGAGAGCGGAGCAGTGATCGCCAAGGTCCCTAAAATTATTAAACCACCAAAAGGCGAGACATTTGTTCGGATTGAATCACCGCGGGGGGAGATAGGTTGTTATATTGCCAGTGAAGGAAAAAAAGAACCGTATCGTTTAAAGTTTAGGCGCCCTTCTTTTTATAACCTTCAGATTTTACCGAAGTTGCTGAAAGGAGAAAACATGGCCAATCTAATTACCATTCTAGGCGCCATTGACATTGTGCTTGGGGAGGTTGATGGCTAATGGTTGAACAGCTTCTTCAGTCAACGCCTGGGTGGAATAATTTCCTCATTTTTTTTGGATTAGGCGCTTCGCTATTAATGGCTGTATTAGGCTTTGTGACATATGGCATTTTAGCTGAACGAAAAGTAATGGGGTTCATGCAAGGGCGTATCGGCCCGAATCACGTTGGAGGAAGATGGGGATTGCTCCAAACGGTGGCAGACGTCTTAAAGCTTTTACTGAAAGAGGACACGATTCCGAAATTAGCTGACCGTCCGCTGTTTATTTTAGCTCCAGTAATTGCCTTCGCTCCGGCCTTTATGGTGCTTGCGGTTATCCCGTTTACAGAGCATGTCCAATTTGCAGACATTGGCGTTGGATTGCTTTATTACATTGCAATATCCGGATTATCAACTGTTGGGGTGGTAACAGGGGCATGGGCTTCCAATAATAAATATGCGCTTCTTGGAGGGATGAGAGCGGCGGCCCAAATGATTTCCTACGAAATACCGCTCGTTATGTCAGTGCTAGGCGTTGTTTTATTAACAGGAAGCTTAAATTTACATGATATTGTGGCGGCGCAAGAACAAGTTTGGTTTATTTTCTTACAGCCGGTTGCCTTTCTCGTCTTTTTAATTGCCGCTGTGGCAGAGTTGAATCGTACCCCGTTTGATTTGCCGGAAGCGGAATCAGAACTGGTGGCAGGCTTTCATGTTGAGTATTCAGGGTTTCGCTGGGCTTTCTTTATGCTGTCGGAATACGTATATTTCTTTGCGATGGCAGCACTGACGACTGTACTGTTTTTAGGGGGATGGCACCCAGTATGGTTTTTAGATTTTATTCCGTCCGCTGTTTGGTTTGCGTTGAAGTTCAGTTCAGTAGTGTTTTTGCTTATTTGGTTTCGGATTACGTTTCCGCGTTTACGGGCAGATCAGTTGATGGAGTTTGGTTGGAAGGTGTTATTGCCCGTTGCCTTAGCAAACATTTTTATCACAGCTGTTGTCAAAGAACTGTTTTTTAAGTGAGGTGAGAACATGTTTGGATTAGCAAAGGGATTAGCTTACACGTTAAAAAACTTAACGAAGAAGAAAGTGACGTATGATTATCCGAACGAGCCGCTGCCATTGCCGGACCGTTTTCGCGGCATTCAAAAATTTTATCCAGAAAAATGCATCGTATGCAATCAGTGTGCCAATATTTGTCCAACTGACTGCATTCAATTGACGGGGAAAAAGCACCCAGATCCAACGAAAAAAGGAAAAGTCATAGACACATACGACATCAATTTTGAGATTTGTATTTTATGTGATTTATGTACGGAAGTTTGCCCGACTGAAGCCATTGTCATGACGAATAACTTTGAACTCGCTGAATATAGCCGGGATGCGTTATTTAAAAATTTGGAATGGCTGGATGAAAATGATCAAAATGTAAGAAAGGAGAACAAGGTATGATGTGGTCCGGAGAGTTTTTAGCTTTTGTAGGTCTAGCATTGACGGCCATTATCGGGGCGATGCTTATGATTCAACTGACAAGAGTGGTTCATATGATGGTCGCCCTTGTCTTTACATTTGTTAGTATCGCCGGCATATTCGTGCTACTGTCCGCTGAATTCGTTGCTGTCGTCCAAATTTTAATTTACTCAGGGGCCATTACCATTATCATGCTCTTTGGAATCATGTTGACAAAGCATGAAGATGAAGAAGAAAACCATGTCAGTCGGAGAAGAAAGGCGTCTGTGTTGATCGGGGTTTTGAGCTTTGGTCTTATCTTATTTTTAGGGGTTCAAGGCTTATCGTTTGGCGAACAGGCGACAACCCTTCATGAAGAAAATACAAAACAAATTGGCCTCGCCCTTTATTCTAAATACATTATCCCGTTTGAACTCACATCTGTGGTTCTGCTCGTGGCCTTAATTGGTGCTATTATTTTAGCGAAAAAAGAAGAGGAGGCTGAGTGAATATGAGTACTATTCCTCTTTCGGCCTATCTTGTTTTAGCGGTCATTTTATTTTGCATCGGTCTTTACGGCGCGCTGACGAAGCGCAATACAGTCATTGTGTTAATCTCCATCGAATTAATGCTCAATGCCGTGAACTTAAATTTAGTTGCGTTTAGTAGACATGGAGCGAATCCGGGGATTACCGGTCAAATTTTTTCACTGTTTACTATTACGATTGCAGCCGCAGAGGCAGCAGTAGGATTGGCGATATTAATCTCTCTTTATCGTCATAAAAAGACCATCCATATTGATGAAATGGATTCGATGAAACATTAAAAAAAGAGTATGTCAGCGGTGAAGAAATAATCATTTTGTAGTACAAACCGTTGCTTTATACAAAGAAAAGGGGATGGGGAATACGATGATGGAGAATGCTTGGCTGATACCGGTTTTTCCGCTTATCTCGTTTTTGTTCCTTCTTCTCATTGGTCAGCGTCTGAAGGAAAATAGTGCTTACATCGGAATGGCTTTTACACTCCTTTCCTTTGTCTTCTCTGTTTTGGTATTAATCAATCAATTGCAGGGGCCGACTTATAAGGCAGAAGGTACATGGTTCCAAATCGGTGATACTGCCATTACGATGGGATTCGAAGTCAATCCGTTAAATACCTTAATGGTGGTCATCGTTTCTCTAGTTAGTTTTTTAGTTCAAGTATATTCCAAAGGATACATGCATGGCGACGGGCGTTTTCATATATTTTACGCCTATCTTAGTTTATTTACGTTTGCCATGCTTGGACTTGTTTTATCTCCGAACTTGCTTCAATTGTACATGTTTTGGGAACTTGTCGGGGTTGGTTCTTTCCTTCTAATTGGGTTTTATTTTCATAAAGAAGCAGCAAAAGCAGCAGCTAAAAAAGCTTTTGTCATGACGCGCATCGGGGATGTAGGTCTTTTTATCGGTATGATTCTATTATTCTGGCAAACTGGGAGCTTTGAATATGTGGTGATTTTTGAAGCGGTTCAAACAGGTCAAATTTCTCCTGAAATGCTGACGTTGACGAGTCTATTAATCTTTGTCGGCGCCGTCGGGAAATCGGGTCAGCTTCCGCTTCATACATGGCTGCCGGATGCGATGGAAGGGCCGACGCCTGTATCAGCATTAATTCATGCGGCAACGATGGTGGCGGCGGGTGTGTATTTAGTGGCAACGATGTTTCCGTTATTTTCTGCGAGTGAAACGGCGATGACCGTTGTGGCAACGGTTGGAGCGGTGACGGCTCTGTTTGCTGCATCCATTGGTCTTGTTCAAACAGATATTAAACGAATCTTAGCTTATTCAACCGTCAGTCAGCTCGGGTATATGATGCTGGCGCTCGGGTCGGCAGGCTATACAGCAGGTGTGTTCCATTTGATGACGCATGCGTTTTTTAAGGCGTTATTATTTCTCGCAGCAGGGAGTGTCATTCATGCTGTACATACACAGAACATAGAAGAAATGGGCGGACTTTGGCATCACACTCGCCTCACGGGCCTTCTGTTTCTTGCTGGTACATTAGCCATTAGTGGCGTACCTTTCTTTTCAGGCTTTTTCAGCAAAGAAGAAATATTGATCGCAACTTGGGTCCACGGGAATGATGTTCTGTTCCTTCTTGCCGTTCTGGCTGCATTGCTGACCTCCTTTTACATGTTCCGTCTGTTCTTTCTCGTATTTTGGGGAGAGAATCCGCAGAAAGGGAACACCATTCAAGAATCACCAACTGTGATGATTTGGCCGATGATGGTGCTCGCCGTTCTGGCTGTTTGTGCAGGATACGTTCAAACACCTTGGACGGGCACGTTCCTTGGGGATTGGCTCACACAACATCGTCCAGAGCTAGGGAGCGGCCATACAGAAGGACCTGGGTGGATCATGTGGCTGACAACTGGGGTATCTTTTCTCGGGATGTTCCTTGCGTACAAAATGTACGGTCGAAAGGATTGGTCAAGAGATTGGCTGAGCGGGGCGCTTCCAATGACGTATGCGATGTTAACTAGCAAATATTATGTGGATGAACTATATGAGGCAACCATTGTTCGTTTCGTCCACTTCATTAGTCTTTTCTGTCGCTTCATCGAGGAATTTTTAGTGAAGGGGCTGATTGCCTTCGCTGTAGCTACTGTAGAAGGAATGAGAAAGAGTGGTTCACATCTTCAAAATGGTCAGATTCAGCGTTACGGAACGGTTGCATTTCTCGGTCTTGCTATACTCGTCCTTATACTTGCACTGTCAGGGGGGTATTTCATTTGAATGAATCTTATTTCTTATCATGGCTTGTGTTCTCCCCGTTTCTCGGTATAGTGGTTTTATTTTTTATCCCAAGGGCAAAGGAAGTACTCATTAAACGGGTTGGGGTTCTTGCCACACTTATTCCACTCATATTAGCGTCTTGGCTTTATAGTCGGCTTCAATCGGGGGCAACTTACGACGAGTTTACCCAAGTGTACAACTGGTTTCAATTTGGAAATTTTCCGATGCTAGAAGGAGCTTTTACCGTTCGCTATGAACTAGGGATAAGTGGCTTGTCTTTGGCGATGATTTTGTTAACAGCCGTATTATGTAGTCTGGCTGCCATTGCTTCTATGTACATTAAGCATGAGTGGAAAGGTTACTTTATGCTGTTTCTTTTATTAGAAACAGGGATGCTAGGAGTTTTTGCTGCTGAAAATTTGATTTTGTTTTTTATCTTTTTTGAGCTAACGCTCATTCCGATGTTCTTTCTGATTGGAAAATGGGGTTATTTTGAACGGGAAAAGGCTGCCTATACTTTTTTGTTATACAACGGCCTCGGTTCGGCTCTTTTATTAATGGTGATTGTGACGTTACTTGCGAGAACAGGGACGTCCAACATTGCGATGCTGACAGTTCTTTTAGCGCCAGGGGCAGAGGGACAAACGTTGCTACCTTTATCATCGTCTGTGCGATTTGGTTTGTTGCTTGCCCTGTTCGTGGCATTTGGAATTAAGCTTCCGATTGTTCCGCTTCATACGTGGATGCTCCATGTACACGTTCAAGCGCCTCCATCCATTGTGATGCTTCATTCCGGTGTCCTTCTAAAAATTGGAGCGTTCGGATTAATCCGCTTTGGATTAGGACTGTTTCCTCAAGAGTTTCAAGCGATTGCGGGGATGGTCATCATATTGGGCATTGTGAATTTGCTGTACGGGGCTTTCCTTGCCTTCATTCAAACGGATTTCAAGCAAGTGTTAGCTTACTCGAGCGTGTCGCATATGGGGATCGTGCTGATTGGATTAGGTTCTTTAAATGAAGCTGGGGTACAGGGGGCTGTCTTTCAAGTAATGTCACATGGCTTTATATCTGCTTTGCTGTTTTTCCTTGTCGGTGTGTTTTATGAGCGCGTTCACACGTCGGCGATTCCGCGACTGGGAGGTCTTGCGAAAGTAATGCCAACGGCCTCCGGCTTTTTGCTGGCTGGTGCTCTTGCTTCAATTGGGTTGCCGGGTATGTCTGGTTTTATTAGTGAGTTTATGGCCTTTCTTGGGCTGTTTAAAGCGATGCCGGTCCTTGGAGCAGTCGGGACGTTAGGGATTATTATGACGGCTGTGTATGTGTTAAAAGCGGTGTTGAATATGACATTTGGTCATAGCCGCTCATCTTATGAAGAGGTGACAGACTTAAAGAAAATCGAACTCATACCGGCTGCTGTCTTGCTGGGATTTATCGTATTAATTGGAATCTATCCGGCTATTTTGACTGAATTAATTCAGCCATCCATTCAATCCATTAATTTAGGAAACGGGGGGTGAACGGCGTGGATATGGAAACATTGATGAGTTACGAATGGACGTTAATGACACCGGAATTTATTATTTTAGGAACGTCTATCTTATTATCTCTAATCGATCTTTTCGGAGGGAAAAAAGTTCACCATAAGGTCCTTGGGTATATAGGAGCAGCTGGTGTGTTAGCGGCGATAGGGGCATTAATTCTGTTGTTGGATGATCCATCTGGACAAATATTAGAGGATACATTTCGACTAGACGCTTTTGCTAAGTTGTTCAAGCTCGTCTTGCTGACGGGTGCCGGACTTGTTCTATTTTTGGCCATGGCCTATGCAGAGAAGCAATCGATGTTATATCGGGGAGAATTTTACTATTTATTTCTCACCGCGCTGCTAGGTGCGATGATGATGGCGTCGAGCGGGGACTTAATTACGTTATTTATTGGACTGGAACTTTTGTCTCTTTCTTCCTATATTTTAGCGGGGATCCAAAAAAACAATCAAAAATCCAATGAATCTTCTATGAAGTATATGATTAACGGGGGAATTTCGACGGCATTTATTTTGTTTGGGATGAGCTATGTATACGGTTTAACGGGGTCAACACGTCTGTTAGAGATTGCCGTTCGCCTAAACCAGTCGATGCCTGTTCAATATGAATTTCTATTAGCGATTGCCTTTCTCATGATTTTTGTCGGGTTATCATTTAAATTAGCATCTGCGCCGTTTCATATGTGGGCACCAGACGTGTACGAAGGGGCTTCTATACCAGTCGCCGCTTTTTTAAGCGTCGTGTCAAAAACAGCTGGTTTCGTAATGTTATTTCGAATGTTTCTCACCGTATTTACAAATGTTCCGGTACAAAATGGAGAGACCTCGCTGTTAGTAGCTTTGCAGGATTATATCGTGATATTAGCGGTGCTGACGATGGTCATTGGAAACGCGGTGGCGTTGAAACAGCAAAATGTAAAGCGCCTGTTTGCTTACTCAAGCATCGCCCAAGCTGGCTACATTCTTGTCGCATTTGCTACGCTATCTCCTTTTATGTTAGACGCGATGTGGTTTTATTTAATGGCTTACGTCTTTATGAATATTGGTGCTTTTACCGTCATTCAATCTGTAACGCTTCAGAAGCAATCGGAGGATATCGGCAGCTTTAGCGGTTTATATCGGCAGTCTCCAGTACTGGCGATTACGATGGCCATCTTTTTATTATCGTTGGCGGGCATTCCTGGAACGGCAGGATTTATTGGCAAAATGAACATCTTTATGGGCGCCCTTGTGAAAGAGCCAGCCCATTATGTGCTAGCGGGTATTATGGCCGTCGCAACTGTTGTATCGTACTATTACTATTTCGGACTTTTTGTTCAAATGTTCTTTCGACCTGCGAGCGAGAAGGGGCGTGTCGGGTTTCCGCGTGTTTTAATCATCCCCCTTACGCTTTGTGCAGGTGGCACCATTTTGCTCGGGATTTTCCCGAATCTTGCCTATTCCTTTTTCTTTGAGCATTTAGGAACACTGGTGGATTTCTTTTCATAAGGGCGAGGCCACGCCTTTTTCTGCTCATGTAAAAGGGTGTCACCTTCGTATCTCCTTATGTTAAACTGGTAACGTAACCTTTGTGATGTCAGGTTACAGATTTCATAAGTAGTTTGGATGCATAAAAGGAAGTGTAGACTATGTTAGTTGGAGTAGGCCAGCAAGCTATTATGACGCTGTGCTCTCATTTATTTTTTATTACTGTTACGTGGTGGGCGCTGCAAGGATTTCAATTGGAAAAATTGATAAAAAAAAATAAAGTCATTCAAGCACGACTTTTAATGGTACTATTAACGATTGCAGTAGGGTCAGCTGTTAGTAACTTCTTTTTGGACTATTTATTTTGGTCTCAAAGAATTCCAGCTCTTTTTTACTAATCCCTCGTTTTTGAAGAGGTACATTGGGTGAAGTACATAGGGGCTGTCCAATAAGTCCCAAAAATATGTAACGTTCTTTTTATACAGCAAAGGTCGTTGTTCAAAACGTCTTATTTGCTAAAATTTCATAGATGGTTAATGAAGGCTGAGGGTTCTTGAAAAGAGGAAATCATTCTTGTTTTCAGAACCCTCTTCTTTTTTTCATTATAAACTTAATATGGCACCATTCCTCATTACTATGTATGTCATATGCTGGCGAGTTTTTTTATGTATGCCTTTCTTTATTCGGGAGAAAATGATGAATAAGGAGAGGGAGTGGCGGTATGAACAAACAAATTAGTGTCTTTTTATCTATTTTTTTTATAGGATTGTTCATTTATCATGAGAGTTATGCAAGTACAGGAAAACAGAAAGAGCCGGCACTTGGGGCCATCATGAATGTGCTAAAAGAGCAGCCGGTCGAACTGGAAGAGTGGTCGTTGTACGCTCGGGAGCCTGTTTCGTCTGTGATGACAGAGAACGATTTCGACCGAACAATATTGGAGTTAAAACAAACATTTCAAGGTTTCACTTGGAGTCAAGAAAGGGAAAGAGAAGCATGGAGAGCGATCGGAACCTTTCAACATGAAGACATAGGGATAGAAGAAACCATTCAATTGATTTGGACCCCTAAAAAAGAAAGAACTTATACGTACCTTTTATATAGTGCTAAGGGAAAGGACTGGAAAGAGAGTGAAAAGTACCTTAATTTATACGATAGTCGTTATCAGAAACTTTTCACATCCAATCCCGTAATTTTCTCTTGTGTGAAGGGACAGTTCAATGATAAGATTGAAAGTGTTTTGTCATTAAAAGTCAGACAACTCTTAAAAGAGTTTCAGGCTGAACCGACAGAGGCTCTGGTGGAGGAGTCATTTGTCTCTATGTCCGCATATACTGAAATGTGGGAAGAAGCTCTTTCAATAGGACAGCATAGAATGAATCTGCAAATAGGAATGAGAAAGATGGGAATGGGCGGTGAGACGACCTTTATCGTTGGCACACCTATTATCACGTCTGAATATTAATATAGAGAAAATGGACGCGGAGGGGAATACCTTGGAAAAAATCATCGTCCGCGGCGGAAAAAGGCTGAGCGGTACTGTAAAAGTTGAAGGTGCCAAAAATGCTGTTTTGCCTATTATCGCTGCAACCTTATTAGCTAGTGAAGGAAAAGTGGTTCTAAATGATGTACCTGCTCTCTCCGATGTATTTACGATTGGCGAGGTACTACGTTACCTTAACGCGGAGGTCGATTTTGAACAAAATCGTGTTATTGTAGATGCATCTCGGGAGTTGAAGACAGATGCACCTTTTGAATATGTTCGAAAAATGCGCGCATCTGTACTCGTTATGGGTTCACTGTTAGCCCGCACAGGTAAAGCTCGTGTAGCATTGCCTGGAGGTTGTGCAATTGGATCACGACCAATTGATCAGCATTTAAAAGGCTTTGAAGCAATGGGTGTCAAGGTAAAGGTAGGAAATGGATTCATTGATGCGGAAGTAGACGGAAAATTACGCGGCGCGAAGATTTATTTGGACTTCCCAAGCGTGGGAGCAACTGAAAACATCATGATGGCGGCGACACTTGCAGAAGGCACAACCATTATTGAAAACGTGGCAAAGGAACCAGAAATTGTTGACTTAGCCAACTTCTTAAACGCAATGGGTGCGAAAGTACGAGGTGCTGGAACAGGTACAATTCGTATTGAGGGTGTCTCTAAATTATACGGTGCGACACATCATATTATTCCTGATCGTATTGAAGCAGGAACATTTATGGTCGCAGCTGCTATCACAGGCGGAAACGTCTTAGTAAAAGGTGCCGTAGCAGAACATTTGAGCTCTCTTGTAGCGAAAATGGAAGAAATGGGTGTTACCATCATTGAGGAACAAGATGGGCTACGTATTATCGGTCCAGAAGAGTTGAAAGCAGTCGACATTAAAACAATGCCGCATCCTGGCTTCCCAACGGATATGCAATCTCAAATGATGGCGTTATTATTAGCAGCCAAAGGCACAAGTATGATTACCGAAACAGTATTTGAGAATCGTTTCATGCATGTAGAAGAATTCCGTCGAATGAACGCGGATATTAAAATCGAAGGACGTTCTGTTATTATTAATGGTCCAAGCGAACTTCAAGGTGCGGAAGTAGCCGCGACAGATTTACGTGCTGCAGCTGCCTTGACATTAGCGGGGCTTGTAGCAGATGGTTATACTCGTGTCACTGAATTAAAACATTTAGACCGCGGATATGTTGATTTCCACCAAAAACTAGCCGCATTAGGCGCTGATATTGAGCGTGTCAACGATGAAGCAGGACAAACGGAAACCATTCAGCAAGTATCTGATATGAACGCATAATTAAAAGGAGCCGACAGGCTCCTTTTTTGTTTGTCCTTTTTCAGTCATCGATGCTGCTTATTGCATTTTATAGACCTAAAAGGTTATGTCATCAGGATGCTCCTTTGGCAAACCTGATGGCATAAATGGTTGTCCATCTCCATATGTATGAATTATGGGGATGTTCCTCAAATTAGGCAGATGGAGGATCAATGGTGGATGAAACATGTAAAGCCGATTGTTGTACTAGTATCTGTATTATTTATCATCATTTTATTAATTCCAACAGTATTGGTCATGCCGTTTTCAGAAAAAGCGAGCGGACAATTAACCGAGGACCTTCAAAAACAGCAAGTGAAAGTGCCAGACCAACCTAGCGCTTCTGTTGAAGTGGCGGTGTACCGAAGTAAGGCCGAACAAATCGAAAACGTTCCACTTGAAGAATATGTGGTGGGGGTTGTAGCGGCAGAGATGCCGGCAGAGTTCGAACTAGAAGCATTAAAGGCTCAAAGTTTGGCAGCACGTACGTATATTGTCAAACAAATGCTCAGTACAACAGATCCGTCTGTCCCGAATGGAGCGAATGTAACCGACACCGTCCTTCATCAAGTGTATTATAACCGCCAGGAGCTACAAAAATTATGGGGCATGGATTATGAGTGGAAAGTGGAGAAGGTGGAACAAGCCGTTGCTGCCACATCCGGAAAAATTTTAACGTACGAGGATTCTCCCATTACGGCCGCCTTTTTTTCGACAAGTAATGGTTATACTGAAAATTCTGAAGAATACTGGTCTAATTCTATGCCTTATTTGAAAAGTGTAGAAAGTCCGTGGGATAAAGAATCGCCTAAATTTATCGATCAAATGGTTGTAGAGGTGGCAGAATTCGAAAAGAAACTGGGTGTTCAGCTATCCTCAGACGGAACACTTGGCAAAATCATTGAGCGCACACCAGGACAGCGAATTAAGCTCATTTCTATCAATGGGAAGAAGCTAACCGGAAAAGAAATAAGGGAAAAGCTTGAATTACGTTCAACGGATTTTAACTGGACAAGAAAAGGGAATCAAATTGTCATTACGACAAAAGGCTATGGACATGGGATTGGAATGAGTCAGTACGGAGCCAACGGGATGGCATCAGAAGGGAAAGATTACGAAGAAATTGTGACGTATTATTATCAAGGTGCAAATGTTTCTTCTTACGATTCCTTTTTGACAAAATTGACCGCTAAACAATAATAAGAGAAAGTCTATATAAAATGGATCGTGCGAAAGCCTAGAAATACGTGGGTTTTTAGTCAACGGTCCGTTTTTTGTGAAAGTCGAACAAACCTATTTTTTAGAACTTTTAAGTATAGTTTTAAGGACTTTGTCGAAAAATAATCTAAAAAATTTTTTTCTATGTGTATATATTAAGGCGGTTCTGTTCAAAATGGTTGCTGAGGTGATAAACATGAGAGAGGAAGAAAAGAAACGTATTTCTCAGTCAACAGCAATCCAAAAAATTTTCCGAAAGCGTTGGGTATTTCCTGCTATCTATTTAGTTTGTGCAGCACTTATTTTAACAGCGGTTCTCTGGTTCCAATCAACCGGCAATTCCAATGTCGAAGAGGGAACGGATGAATTCTCCGAAGGAACAGCTTACAGTGGAGAAGAACCGGCTGTAGAAGTGAGCAAGCAACTTGAAATTTTAGAGATGCCGGTCATAGACCCAGAGTCAATCGTCGTACAAACGAACTATTACGATGATCAGGCGACGCAGGAAGAACAAGAAGCCGCATTAGTGTTCTACAATAACACGTACCATCCTAATACAGGAATTGATCTTACTATGGAAGATGGACAATCTTTTGATGTAGTAGCTGCGGCAAGTGGTACCGTCATTAAGGCAGAAAAAGATCCCATCCTTGGATATGTCGTAGAAGTGGACCACCAAGATGGACTGGTAACCCATTATCAATCCTTGGCAAATGTAGAAGTGGAGTCAGGGGATCTCGTGAAACAAGGAGAGGTCCTTGCAACAGCAGGACAAAGCTTATTTAATCAAGAAGCAAAGATGCACGTTCATTTTGAAGTTCGACAAGACGGTGTTCCTGTTAATCCACAAGCAGTGGTCGGTAAACCGCTTGCAACGATAAAAGATCAAACAGCAAATGAGTCGACTGAAGCTGCTTCTGAGAAAGAAGAGCAAGCGGCTGATACACCTGAACAAGGCGAGAAAACATCTGACGACCGTGAAGAACAACCGTCAGAAGAGAACAGCCGAGATGCAGAACAAAACAAGAAACAGGAAGAATCCAGTTCTTCCGATGCGGATAAAAACGCATAAAGAAACGCTCATTAAACAGCATGCTGATAAGTTTTAAACAGACTGTGAACATATTGTTTTAAAGAGAGCCTGTCATTGAATCTTCATGACAGGTTCTTTTTATTTATCAAGCTTAAAGCTTTGAGTGAGCGGAGAGGGAAAATGGGGATGAAGGAAAGGCTATAAAGACGGAATTTCCTTTTCTATGCCTTCTTTTTTTATTCGACAAGATGAGGAACAACAAGACAGATTTCCCGAGGAATAGTGAATATCTGTTTGAAATCGCCGTGTGCAAATGAGAAGACGGTCGAGGCGAAAAATGAATCAAATAACATTTTTTCAAAAAAGTCTGATAAAAACCTTGTCCTTATTGAGTTTTCTAGCATATATCTTTACCCAAGCTAATAAAATGTTACAAACCTAACAAAGAGAATGGTTGAGGTGAGAACGAATTGAAGAAAGTTCATTATGTTGATATATGGGGTGTTCAGGTTTGGCCAGGGGATTCTCATTTCAAGCTTCTCACATCCAAACTAGGGAGGGCGAGTGGTGTGCACGATTACATCAAAGAGAGAACTATCAAGATTGGAAAGTATATCGTAGAGACGAAGAAAACAGTACGCGTGATTGCAAAAGAATTTGGCGTCTCTAAAAGTACGGTTCACAAAGATTTGACAGAAAGACTCCCAGAAATTAATCCCGAACTAGCAAATGAAGTGAAAGAAATTCTTGATTATCATAAATCCATCAGGCATCTTCGAGGGGGAGAAGCGACAAAGTTGAAATACAAAAAGGAGGAGTTGGAAGAGGAAACGGTCAAATAAACCGGTTGAAACGAAAACGAGGGAAGCAGCCAGTTTTTTGCTGCTTGAGCGGACAAAGGATTCTAGGGGAAATGCCTCGAATTCTTTGTCCGTTTTCGTTCAAACATACATATAAACTATATGTACGACCTGTTCAATGAATGCCTGTAACTTTCAGGATTTTCCCTGCTTGATAAGTACATACAAATCGTAAAAAAAGGTTTTGAACAGTTGAACACGTTATAGACAGAAATAATTCAACATTCAGGGTTAATTTATGATAAAATATTTAATTAGGTAAAAATGATGGCGGCTATCCTCCTTCAAGAGTGGAGGATGAACTGCTCTTTAGACGGGACAAGCACTCGTTGGATGGAAGGAGGATATAAAATGTTAGCAAAAGATATTGGAATTGACCTTGGTACAGCTAACGTATTAATTCATGTTAAAGGAAAAGGAATTGTATTAAATGAACCTTCAGTGGTAGCAATTGATAAAAACACTGGGAAGGTATTAGCGGTGGGCGAAGAGGCCAGACGGATGGTTGGGCGTACACCAGGCAATATTGTTGCCATTCGTCCTTTGAAGGATGGTGTCATTGCTGACTTTGATATTACAGAAGCAATGCTTAAGCATTTTATTAATAAATTGAATGTAAAAGGCTTTTTATCAAAGCCGCGTATTTTAATTTGCTGCCCAACCAATATTACATCGGTTGAACAAAAAGCAATTCGCGAAGCAGCGGAAAAAAGCGGTGGTAAGAAAGTGTATTTAGAAGAAGAACCAAAAGTTGCGGCAATTGGGGCAGGAATGGACATTTTCCAGCCGAGCGGTAATATGGTAGTGGACATTGGCGGTGGTACGACCGATGTCGCGGTTCTGTCTATGGGGGACATCGTTACGTCCTCGTCAATTAAAACAGCTGGAGATAAATTCGACCACGAAATTCTTAATTACGTCAAACGTGAATATAAGCTGTTAATTGGTGAACGTACAGCGGAAGATGTGAAAGTGAAAATTGGAACGGTATTCCCAGGCTCTAGAGACGAAGAAATTGACATTCGCGGAAGAGACATGGTGAGCGGCCTTCCTCGCACGATTACGGTTCGTTCTCATGAAGTAGAAGGTGCTCTTCGTGAATCGGTGGCTTCCATTGTCCAAGCGTCTAAAAGCGTACTGGAACGCACTCCTCCAGAGCTTTCAGCAGACATTATTGACCGAGGTGTTATCTTAACTGGGGGCGGAGCGTTGCTTCACGGCATCGATCAGCTATTGGCTGAAGAATTGAAAGTCCCAGTTCTTATTGCGGAAAACCCGATGGATTGTGTAGCCATTGGGACGGGGATCATGTTGGATAATATGGATAAATTACCACGTCGCCAACTTATTTAAATTTCTCCTAAAGTGACGATAAACTAATTAGATAAGAATAATTTTCTAGTCATCGGTAGATGTCTTGTTAATAAATCGGATGTTGACGGAGAGTAGCTCCTTGTTTTAGGTTCTGCTTCCGGTTCATATGGATAAAAGTTTATTTTCTGCAAAGGGTGAAGAAAAATGTTTAAAGGTTTTTATACGGCGACAACAGGCATGCTGTCTCAGCAACGAAAAACGGATATGTTGACAAATAATCTTGCTAATGTGAATACACCAGGATTTAAGGCGGATCAGTCCTCTTTAAGAGCTTTTCCAGAAATGCTTCTGCAACAGATGGAAAGTACAGGGGTTCCAGGGAGTGAGCGCTCCGAACGAACAGTGAGGGAGAGCATCGGGACGCTAAATACGGGCGTTTATATGCAGGACATAACACCTTCCTTTGTACAAGGTTCCTTGAAAGACACGGGACGGAACACGGATATAGCGATTATTGATGGTGTGGTGCCTGTTGATGAAGACGGTAATAAAGGGACATTTTTCTTTACAGTCAGCGATGCAAACAATGAACTGCGCTATACGAGAAACGGAAATTTTACGGTGGATCCCGCAGGCTTTTTGACGACGAATGAAGGTTTGTATGTCATGGATGAGAATAATGAGCCGATTCAACTGCAAGGAACCGATTTTCAGGTTGGTCCACAAGGGCTTGTAACAGAAAATGGGCAAGTTGTAGGGCAACTGAATATTGCGCAGGCTGTTAACGCAAACGTGATGATGAAGGAAGGAAGCGGCTTATATCGAACGGAAGATAACACGGCCCTTCCAACCGCTCTTGGGAATCCGGACGTGAGCTTTAACTTGCAGCAAGGGATGCTAGAAGGTTCGAATGTGGATGCGACACAGACGATGACGGAACTGTTAAGCTCTTACCGGGCCTTTGAAGCCAATCAGAAAATTATCCAAGCTTATGACCGAAGTATGGAGAAAGCGGCAAATGAAATCGGCCGTCTTCGTTAAGAAATGTTGAAAAGCTAAAACAGGGGGAACTTACATTGAACCGCTCAATGATTACTGCTTCAAATACGATGACTCAACTGCAACAGCAACTAGACTTAATCAGCCATAATATGTCCAATGTCAATACAACTGGATATAAACGTCAAGAAGCCAACTTCAGTGAGATGCTGTATCAGCAGTTCAACAATCAGCCGAATGAAACGGTAGAAGTGGGCAGAAGTACGCCAATGGGGATCCGTCAAGGGTCAGGAGCAAAAATCGCTCATACGAGTATTCAACTGGATGCCGGTGCAGTTAAGCAAACGGGAAGATTGCTGGATGTAGCTTTAACACAGGAAAATCAATTTTTTAAGGTGTTAGTGAATGAAAATGGTCAGCCGACTGTACGTTATACAAGAGACGGGTCATTTCAACTAACGCAGACTACTAATGAAGGTCAATGGATGCTGGCCGACTCAAAAGGAAATGCCGTAGCGGACCCGAACGGAGCTCCTATTATTGTGCAAGGACCGGTGACAGAAGTTCGTATTGATTCAAAAGGGAATTTTACGGCTATCTCAGAAAATGAGGAGCAAACGTTTGAGTTAGGCGTTGTGGAAGTGAAAAGACCTCATTTGCTTCAGGGGAAGGGGAATAACCTATTTGGGCTCCCTAATTTAAATGCTTTAAATTTAACGATTCCAGATGTCTTAGAGGAAGTAGAAGGTGAAGGACGAGCTAACTTAAACGTTCTTCAAGGCGCGTTGGAGGAATCCAATGTGAATATGGCTTCCGAGATGACAGAATTAATGATTACTCAAAGAGCTTATCAATTTAATTCGAAGTCCATCTCGATTGCTGATCAAATGATGGGACTTGTAAACGGCCTCCGTTCATAACTTAGGAAGGGAATTGATTCAATATGTTGAATATCCAAGAAATCCAAGAGATTATTCCACATCGCTATCCTTTTTTACTTGTTGATCGCATTTTAGAAGTAGAAGAAGGTAAATCAGCCGTTGGAATTAAAAATGTATCGGTTAATGAAGAATTTTTTAACGGGCACTTCCCAGATTATCCTGTTATGCCTGGCGTGTTAATCGTTGAGGCACTAGCTCAAGTAGGTGCCGTAGCGATGCTGAAAAAAGAAGAAAACCGTGGGCGTTTAGCGTTCTTTACAGGGATTGATAACTGTCGTTTTAAAAAGCAGGTCAAACCAGGGGATCAGCTACGATTAGAAGTAGAAATGGTACGTGTACGTGGCTCGATTGGAAAAGGAAAGGCGATTGCTACTGTCGACGGCGAAGTTGTATGCGAGGCGGAAATTATGTTCGCGCTTGGAGAGAAACAAGCGAAATAAAGAGATGTTAAAAGAAGGGAGCTGCTTTTTAAGCAGCTTTTTTCTTTTATAAAAAGGTATAACCTGATTCATATCGGACAAGATAAGCAAAGACCGAACCGTAAGATAGAGGTCATGCACAAATTTTGAAAGGAGAATGACCATGAATAAAAAATGGTTTCTCACATTAACAGGTACAGTTTTATCCGCTATGATGCTTGCAGGTTGTAACGGCGATCAAGAGCCGCCTCCTGAGGAAGAACCGAACATGGAGCAAGCCCCCCTAGATGAAGATATGAATGGTGATGTCACACCTGAAAATGACATGGCACCAGGGGTAGATGAGGACGGCATGATGAATAACGATGATGAAAATGATATGCAGCCGGACCCAGAAGATGCAGTAGAAGATGTAGAAGATATGAATGATGCGGATAACAAAGACGAGTAATAAAAGCAAAAGGTCGGTTCCATCAACACGGGACCGGCTTTTTAGGTTATCTGTTCGAATGCCGTTCTTTTCAGAAACCATTGATCAATGATGACAGTGACTTTAAAGTCTGCTAAAATTATAAATTAGTCAGATAATAGTTTGGAGGTACTTTTCATCGATGTTAAAAAACTTGCCACAAGGTGTAAAAATTAGTATTACACGCTCCATTCAAACGTCATTTGAACAATATATGAGCCAAATTGAATGGAACGAGGATCGATACAGCGCTGAAGATTTTATCCGCTCATGGAGAGAGTATATAGAAGAACATGCTTCATGGTTTGAACGGTTAGGTGAAGAAGAAAAGGCCAATCCTTTATTTCACCAAGAGCTGGCAGATAAAATTAACGGAACGATTGAAAAGATTGTAAATGAAGAACCAACAAGCGAGCAAATTAATCAATTGAACACCCTTTTAGAAGAAAAAGGAAAAAAACATATTACGTATTCATGTAAGGCAGAGGCAAAGTACTGGATTGACAAATTAACGGCTAAATAAAAAACGCGGGACATCTGCGTTTTTTTATTTGGTCTTTTTTTATTCCAGTAGTAAGGCGTTCATTTTCGGTACCAGAACGTTGCGTTGTTAGCTTTGTTCCTTATTTAAGTGGAGGATGAAGGGAAATAAATGGTGAAGAAAAGAAGGATGGCTAGCGCTCGCTCGCTTTGTTCTTTATATAGAAATAGTTATATCTAATAAAGAACAACTGGAAGGAAGTTATGGTTGAAATATTAAATGTAAAATATTTGTAAATTAATTGTAAATAAATAGAAGGTGGATATTATGCTTAAATATAAGAAATAGTGGTAGAAAGAGTTTTTTTCAAAGAAAGAATGGATTGTTTTAGTAGTGCTATAAATAATTGATAATCAATGTTCTATTTCTTTAAATAACACGAGTAAAATAGAGAATTAAAAGGTATTTTAGGAAAAGGATTTTTTTTACAAAAAATAATATTGAAATTTCAGGAAAATATATTATCATAAAAGAGAAATCATGAAAAAAGGAGGAATAAGCAGTGAAATATTACTTAAAAAGACCTATTCTCCGTGATGTGGAAGAGAGGGAGAAACGCTATAATTATGACCATCTCATTCTTGGGAAGCAAATTCAAATAAGCGTATTTGATCCGCTTCAGCAGTATCAAGCATTCCATAAAAAAATAGAAAGGCCTTGAGGAAGGAGCCTTTCCCGTCCGATGACATACAAGTGTAAGTGTTTAAAGGGGAGGAAAGACAGTAGGAGGTTATTTAAATGCTGAACGCGTTTGGCGTTTTTCGTGTAATTGGTAAGTGAATTCTTGCAGTAGCATATCCCCACTTAATCCCTTTTGGATAAGGTTTTGCAAAATCATTTCAGGGGATAGCATCCGCTTTCCTGTAAGCATTCCTTCTAAAAGTAAGCTGAATTGGTGTTCCATCTTTGTAATTCCGATAATGTGGACAGTAAAGTTTGCTGGGTCGTTGCTTGGATTCGAGATGGTTGCTTGAAGTTTGAACGATTCATTTCGGTGAAGCGGCTCTTCAAAATATGCAAGAAATTTATTCGGAAGCAATGCTTCAATAATCCAACAATTTTCCTCTGTTTCTTTATTAATAATTAACCCATCTATCAGTTCCACAGGTTGATAAACCTCATGAGCAGCGTCTGACAGCTTGACTTCCAAAGCAACAAGCTTGAAGGTTTTCATCTAATCCCCCCTGTTATTTTGACTTCCTCATCTATTATAACACAGTGATGGTAAATGTTTGAAATGAGATCTAAAAATGACACGTTTATTCTTGTAAGGAGATGGAGATTTATGTTGAATCAAGCCATTTTAGTTGGAAGATTAACGAAAGATCCGGATTTGCGTTACACAGCGGATGGTGTTCCTTACTGTTTTATTACAGTTGCCGTACCTAGAGATTTTCGTTCTCAAGACGGTGAAGTGCAGTCTGATTTTATCACGGTCACGTTATGGCGCAAAAGTGCAGAAAGCACCGCTCAGCGCTGTCAAAAAGGTACTATGGTCGCTATTAAAGGGAGAATTCAAACGAGAAATTATGAGAAGGAACCGAATCAAAAAATATATGTAACAGAAGTAGTGGCGGAACGAATTAAATTTTTGAGTCAAACGGTACCTGTTCAAGTATAGTGTTTCCGCTGCGTTGTAACCGTATTCCTTCTATCAATAAAGACGCCGTAATCTGGATATGTGCCTGAAGGGAGGTGAGGTTTTTTACTTTAGCAGCTTTCTTTTTCCTCTCCTATTGACTTCTACTTATGTAGAAGTTCCTTTCGAAAGAAGAAAAGGAGCCCCGCCTTTTCTTAATCAATCCATCATTCCTTTAGAGAGAAAATTACTCCTCGTATGTGGCCTCATATGATTGCTCGATTGGCTTGTGGCTAATCGAGCTTTTTTTGTCTTATAGAGAAACAACAAAGATGCGGGCCGATTAGCGGCTCCGCATCTTTGTATGTTGTGAAAGTATGACTAGGTTTGTTGGCCCTGACTAAGGACGTGAAGGTGATTCGCGTTTACTGACCGAATCGCTTTGCCCCTAAGTAGCGCTCTTTCCAATAACTGCTGTCCATACTTGAAATGGTAACACCCGTTGAACTACCTGCGTGGATAAATTGGCGATTTCCGACATAAATCCCCATATGGGATGGACCAGATGTGTAAGTGCTAAAGAATACAAAATCCCCAATTGCTGGTTCTTTAACGGTAGTCGATAGTCCCCAGTAATCTGCTGTGTTCAAGCGTTTGCTTGGTGTTTGTTTATTAAGTACATAGTGAATGAATCCACTGCAATCAAATCCAGATGTTGACGTTCCTCCCCATTGATATGGAGTGCCAATAACGGATTTTGCATCTGTAATCAGCTTTGTAATATTTAACGTCACGGATGAGGACGCTGGTTCTGTCGTTTGCACTGGTTTGACGTCTTTTGTGTCAGAAGGAGCAGCCCCTGCTTTTAACTTGAGCGTTTGATTCACATACACAGTATCGGAGCGCAATAAGTTTAAAGATTTTAATTCGGAAGTCGTCATTCCAAATCGCTGTGCAATCTTCCAAAGTGTGTCTCCAGATTTCACTGTATACGTATCAGCCGTTGTTTCTGCTTTTTCAGAACTAGTGCTTGTTGAAACAGAAGTCGGTGTCTGTACAGTCTTTTGTTCGGACTCTTCGTTGATAAGCTTGAGTGTTTGTCCAGCATAAATGGTATCTGATCGAAGTAAATTTAAGTTTTTAAGCTCTGTAACAGTCATTTGGAACTGTTGAGCAATTTTTGATAAAGAATCTCCTGGCTGCACCGTATATGTACTTGTGTCTTCTGTCACATCTGGAACGGATGTTTTCGCTTTAGCTTGTACAGAAGAAGCAACACGATCGAAATCCTCAATTTTTAGCTTTTGTCCGACGTAAATGGTGTTAGAAGTTAAATTGTTCGATGCTTTCAGTGCGTCTACTGTTGTATTGTAGGCTTTTGAGAGCGACCAAAGAGAATCGCCAGGTTTGACTTCAATTGAGTCTGCGTGGGCGGGAGTTTGAAATAACGCAACGCCGCCTATGGCTGCAAAGGTTGATGCGGAGAGAACTTTCCTTTTCATGATAAATCCTCCTGTAACGAGTTTAATGTATATGAATCTAGTATTATATTAACGGGTCTAAATAATTGATTTTGAACTTTCTTCGACTAAACGATGGTGTCGATTTTTTGAGTGGAAGATACTCAATGTTCTACATCTAATTAGTACGAATAACGAATGTTGAATACGCTTAACAGTATAAAACTCTTTTTTAACCAAGAATGGTAATATATGTGTATATATACTATGATAGGGATTCCCCTAAATGTAAAGAGTTAAATGAGAGGCTGGAAACCCTTCGACTTAAGAAAAGTGGACTAGATTATATAGTGTTAGACATTAATCTCATTGACTAGAAAAGCTCTAAAAGTCGACATGTGTCGAGCTTTTTATTAGGACAGGTCCTTCATTTTGTTAGCCTCTCTTTTAATAATCGGTAAAGTTCTTGCCATTTTTCATCTTTTTTTATGGATTTTTTTGTTTCTTTCTCTCTCTTTTTATTCTCGTTACTCATCTCATTCTCCTTTTTTTATTATATCGATCTTGGAAGATTGACCATGACCAAAGAACGGACATGGTTAATCTTCTAGATTTGTGAGGGCACATTCGACAGGTGTAAAGAACGTGTGATGGAGGTCCTCTTACTTAAAGGTGTATCTTTCTTTTATAGCCCTGTTATTGATAGGCAAATAGTTCTTCTAGTTCTTCGTTTGACAGTTCGGTGACCCAGTTTTCACTTTGGATAATTTGATTGTTTAACGCCGATTTTCGTTCGATGATTTGATCGATTTTTTCTTCAATGGTTCCTAACGTAATGAGTTTATGCACATGGACAAAGCGTGTTTGGCCATATCGGTATGCACGGTCTGTTGCTTGGTTTTCCACGGCTGGGTTCCACCATCGGTCAAAATGGATGACATGGTTGGCGGCTGTTAAATTTAGCCCCGTTCCTCCTGCGTGAAGAGAAAGGATAAAGAGGTGGTTCTTTCGTTCTTGGAAAGCGGAGATCATCCGATCGCGTCCGTCTTTCGTTACCCCTCCATGTAAGAAAAGCACATCCTCTCCCATCGCTTTTTCTAGAAGTTCTTTCATCATTTCACCCATCTCAATATATTGAGTAAAAATTAAGCAACTTTCATTTTGCAGTCGGACATGCTCTACAAGTTCGAGTAGTTTTTCCATTTTGACTGAGCGTTGCAACAGTTGTTTCGGGCGCTTTTCTTTTAAATAAAGAGCGGGATGGTCACATAGCTGCTTTAGCTTTGTCAACAGCTTCAAAATTCGCCCCTTCCGTTCAAACCCGGACAGCTTTTGCAAATCAGCGAATGTGTCTTTTACGAGCTGTTCATATAACGAAGCTTGTTCAAGTGTTAAGCTGACATATTCCTTTTGCTCTTGCTTCGGAGGAAGGTTGAGTGCGACTTCCTTATCTTGTTTGGTTCGTCTAAGCATGAATGGACGGACGAGTCTTTGTAGTTGGTCAATCTTTTCTGGTTGCTCTTGTTTTTCAATTGGTACGACGAACTGTGTTTTAAAACGGTTCAGGCTGCCTAAATATCCCGGGTTCATAAAGTCAAACAGTGACCATAGTTCAGTTAATCGATTCTCCAGCGGGGTTCCGGTTAAGGCGACATGATGGTCTGCCTTCAGCTTACGTGCGGCTCTCGCCTGCTTCGTTTGCGCATTTTTAATGTTTTGTGCTTCATCTAAGATGGCGGCTCCCCATTTAATGCTAGAAAGGTCTTCTAAATCCATCGCCAAAAGGGTATAAGACGTGAGGACGATGTCGGCCTGTTGAGCAGCCTGACGGAAATCTGCCTCTCGCTTTCTCTTCGGTCCGTAGTGAGTGTAGCTCTTCAAGTGAGGGGCGAACCGTTCTATTTCTTTTTGCCAATTTCCAAGAACAGACGTCGGGCATACAATTAACAATGCCCCCGTGTTTTCGTGTTGCTGTACATACGACATATAGGCGAGAATCTGTACAGTTTTTCCAAGTCCCATATCATCGGCAAGACAGCCCCCAAGCCCAATCTCTCGTAAAAAAGCAGCCAATCGACCCCTTGCTGTTGATAAGGGCGCAACTGTCCTAAAAACGAATCAGGCACCTTTTTTTCAGGAATAGATGTGTAATGAGTTAGGCGCTTTACTACAGAAGTAAATGTGTCGTTTAGTTCAATTTCAATGGCGGAGAACGGTTTTTTGCCATCTAATTCATTCGGCAGAAGCTCATTCTTTTCTTCTGTCGCCAGCTCTTGCTCGAGCACATCAAAAAATCGGAGTCCTTCTTTTTCCGCCTTTGTCATAAGACGCTGCACATGTTTGACTAAGAGCGGATCTAATTGAATCCATTGCCCGTCAATGTGAACAAGTTTTCGCTTCTCTTCAACAAGCTGCCGGAACTGCTCTTCGGATAACTCGACATGACCGGTAGAGATTTTCCAATTGAAATCAAGCAACGGCTGCCAGCCTAATAAGCCAGAGCGTTCATGAGAAGCGGCGTCTTTTAAGGAAGCTTTCAGAGAAAGGCGCGCCTCTTTAACTGCTTGCCACCATGAAGGAAGTTGAATATGAAACCCTGTTTCCAATAAGGTTAAGCTCCATTCAGTTAGAAAGGCCCATACTTCTTCTTCGGCCAAACTTGCTTTCAGTCCCGTTCTTTTGTCAGCTAACGGGGGAACCATCGCTTGAATCATTTGAAATTGCCGGTCGATAAAGGACTCATATGGTTTCCAATAGGAAGGAAACTCGTCAGGAAAGGAGAAAAGTTCCTTCGTTTCTTCATCTCGAAGCAGTACGTCTAATGGCCAAGCTTCTTCTCCATTTGGCGGCTCTTGAAGACGAAGCTGAAACGAAAAGGGAATGGTTTGACCTGTGCGTCCAATTTTTTCGAGCCAGTCTTGTTCATCGAAAACAGGTTGCGGTTTGCTTAAAGGCGGGTATGCTTCCAGCAACTGCTTCCACACCTTTCCTGTTAGTTCGTCTGTTTCAATCGTTTCATTAATGGCTGCGGACAACCACGAGCGTTCGAACGAATTGAGATGATTAGCTGACCAAGCCATTTTCCCGTCCTTCCAAGCAGAAAAATCGGGTTCGAATGATTCTTGTTGAATGCAGTCAGAAATGGTGGCAGCACTTTGTAGATAAAGGCGTGCCTCCTCGCTTAAGCTGTAATCGAGGACATGGTCGGTTGTTAAGCCGTCAAAAAAAGAAAGGGCAAATGAAGGAGATAATAGAATTCCGTCATATCCATCTTGTTTAATCGTTTTGAGAAAAGTGCCGTAAAAGGAGGCCTCATGCCAAAAAAAGACTGCTTGTTTCCACATGTCTGGATGAACTTTTTCCTTTTTGGAGTCGGTAAAGTAAATAAAAAAGGAATCATCATCCGTTTGTTTAGCATGTAGAGTAATAGAAAATAAATCAATCATGAATCAGCTTTCCTTTCTGTAATGCTTCTTGAAGAGCGCGCAACCGTTTCGTCGATTGGACGAGCTTGGTCATATACCGCGTGAACTCATCCTCGTTTCCAAGTTTTTGATAGAGGCGTTTTAATTCCTTCAAGTGCTGCACGGCTTCTTCGTAGCTCGCACGGGTTTTCTTCTCAATAAGCTGGTGAACCGATTGGTGATAAACCGGCAACAGCCAGCGCGGGTTTTCTCGTTCAATGTCTTTTAAGATGCTCCGGTCATATTCTAAGATGTCATAACGGAAGGCGGCTTGAAGCTCCAACCATGTTTGTAGCTGCCCTTGCTCGTATAAATGGTGGCTATATTCAACGAAGCTATATGGCAAAAGCTGGCGCAAAGCTTGCTCGTAAATCGTTTGCTCACGGCGCAGTTCACTGTAATCTTCAAATAAAGACAACAACATGGAAACGATCGTACGGCTCGCCTGATAAGACGGCATCGTTTGAACATAGGCCTTCATTTTTTCGTGGATGTAAGTAACCCAATGCTGTGCTTTTTGTTCATCTTTATGATAAATATGCTCTTTTGCCCATTTAAAAGTGTAAGGGAAAATCCCTTCATCTGCCTGTTTTACAACAACAACCGCTTGTTCGTCTTGTTCTTGTAAAACGAGTAAATGAGCCCAGGCGACATCTCGTTCGAGAGAAAGTTTCTCCTCGTTTTCAAGCCTCTCTGTCTCCTCTTTTAGCCACTTCGGCCGCTTCAGCAGCTCGGACCAAATCGTCCGGTACAAATCAATTCGTTCATATTGGATGAGTGAGGAGTAAAAGAGCAGGCGGCGGGCTTGAACTTTTATTTCATCCAACAATTGGTCAGCAGAGAAAGGCATGGCTGTTTGATTCATCAACTGGATGCATTGCTCTACATCATATAAAATTTGCGAAAGCGGTGTCCGGACAAAGGTGTTAAAAGACTGTTTCGATAATGTATTTTTGCTCAATTCATCACATATTTTCATGCATGCGGCCATCCCTGCATGAATGATAAATAACTCTCGATACGGAGAGCGGGAAGGGGCTTCTTTTTTTAATCCTTTAAAGAAGGTTTCATAAAATCCTTGATAAATTGACATGCTTTGGGCAAGCCTCGTTCTGGAAAATTGCTCATAGTGTTCCTCAAAGAGGGACTGCCAATCCTCAAGAGAAGCTTCTTTCTTTGCGAATCCCTTCTGTGTACGAAAAGCCGCTAACGAAGGAGTGGCGGCGGATTGCTGTTTCCATTGATCAAGCAAATTGCCGACAAGCCCTTTTGTAGCGTATGCATAAAAAAATCCTGCTAGGCGGTGAATGCAGAAAAAAGGGGCGTTGCACCCACATTCACTTTGTGATAAATCATTTAAGTTCAGTAGTACCATCTGCTCCTGTTCGTCATAAACGACCACACCGGTGTAATGTTCGAGTTCTTTTAAATTATAAACATAGCCTTGTCGGTATAAAGCTAAGCCCTTTTTGATTCGCTGCCGATTCGCTTCATCTTGGTAATCCAAAAGGCGGATTAACTGTTCTCCTGCTTGAAGAATAGGTTCTTGCATGTTGGACGCCTCCGCTTGTTTATATTGTATTTTCCATTATAAAGGATTCAAATAGCATTCAACAAAAGGTTTTGGTATGATAAGTTCGTGTGTGAACGATGAATTTAACAAGTTCTTTACATTCCCTTCGCATAGAGGGGGGAATTTCTTTAATATAATAGGGATAAATAGAAGGAAAGCGGAAATAGGGGGAGTCAGGAGATGACAATTCGCAAAGCGATTATTCCGGCAGCCGGCTTGGGGACTCGTTTTTTGCCGGCCACAAAAGCCCAGCCAAAAGAAATGCTTCCGATTGTAGATAAACCGACCATTCAATATATTGTCGAAGAAGCGGTTGCTTCGGGCATTGAAGATATTATGATTATTAGCGGCCGCGGCAAACGCGCCATTGAAGACCATTTTGATAAATCATATGAGCTTGAAGAAACGTTGGCCCAAAAAGAGAAATGGGAGCGACTTGAGGAAATTCAAGCCATCTCAAATCTAGCGAATATCCATTATATTCGCCAAAAAGAACCGAAAGGCTTAGGGGATGCCATTCATTGTGCCCGAACATTCATCGGTGACGAGCCGTTTGCGGTTATGCTTGGCGATGACATTGTCCAGTCAGAAACCCCATGTTTGCGTCAGCTCATGGATGTATATGAAAAGCAGCGCTGTTCGGTGATCGGGGTTCAGCAAGTATCAGATGAGGATGTATCGAAATACGGGATTGTCGCACCAAAAGGCGAGCCGTTAGACCGAGGGGTATTTGAAATTCAATCTCTTGTTGAAAAGCCGGCTCTTCATGACGCTCCCTCTAACTATGCGATTATGGGGCGGTATGTATTGACGCCGGAAATCTTTCAAGTGCTGGAAGGACTTCCACCGGGAGCGGGCGGAGAAATCCAATTAACGGATGCGATTATGCAACTGAGTCAATTTCAATCAGTGATGGCTTATTATTTTGAGGGCGTTCGCTATGATGTCGGGGATAAGCTCGGGTTTATTAAAGCGACTATTGACTTCGCACTGAGACGGGATGACCTTCGAGAAGATTTGCTTCAATATTTCCAAATGATGAACTCACACCGTTAATTTTAAGATGAATAGGAAACGGAAAGGGCAAACGTGCAAGTAGTTTTACGAGAAAAGCAAGAAAACCGTGGCTTGCCAGTTAGCCCTTTAAAAATAGAGCATGTACGACGGAAAGATATGAAATAAGGCAGTTTGGAGGGAACGATTTGGAGATTTCAATCGCAGGAACGGGTTATGTAGGTCTTGTGACCGGAGTATGTCTAGCCGATATAGGGTATCGTGTGACATGCTTTGACATCGATGAGCAAAAGGTGCAGCGGATGAAAGCGGGGGTATCCCCCATCTATGAACCAGGTCTTGATGAGCTGATGAAAAAAAACATTGAAGCGGGTCGCTTAACTTTTACGGCTTCAGCTGAAGAAGCGTATCAAAATAAAGACATTATTTATATAGCAGTTGGGACGCCGGAAAATAAAGATGGGTCGGCGAACCTTCAATATGTCGAAGCGGTAGCGGAAGCCATCGCTCAACATGTGAACCGCGATGCTATTGTTGTTACGAAAAGTACGGTACCTGTAGGAACGAATGATTACATTCAACAGATTATGGAGCAAAACAAGAAGCCTAGTCTTAAAATTGATGTCGTTTCCAATCCAGAGTTTTTACGTGAAGGCTCGGCCATCCATGATACTTTTAACGGAGATCGGATTGTCATCGGAACAGACGATGAGCAAGCAGGAGAGAAAATGAGAAAGCTTTATGAACCGTTTGGATTGCCGATTGTCGTGACGAATATTCGAAGTGCGGAAATGATTAAATATGCTGCCAATGCCTTTTTGGCAACAAAGATTAGTTTCATTAACGAAATTGCCAATATTTGCGAACGTGTTGGCGCAGATATTTCTGATGTCGCCAACGGCATCGGCATGGACAAGCGGATTGGACGAGAATTTTTGCATGCGGGCATCGGTTATGGCGGTTCCTGTTTTCCAAAGGATACGAAAGCACTCGCGCAGCTTGCTGATCAAATTGATTATCGTTTTAACCTACTTGAATCCGTCATTGAAGTAAACAATCAGCAACGAACAGTGTTGTTTGAGAAGGCGGAGCGTTTAGTAGGTGCGCTAAACGGCAAAAAAGTGGCCGTTCTCGGCCTTGCTTTTAAACCAAATACAGACGACATTCGTGAAGCGGCTTCTTTGTTGCTCATTGATAAATTGTTGGAAGCGGGAGCAGTTGTTCAAGCGTATGATCCGATTGCGGCAGAGCATGTAAAAAGTTTATATGGAGAGCGTCTTCAGTATGCGACGTCCCCAGAAGAAGCGTTAACAGATACAGAGGTTGCCTTTATCGTAACAGAATGGGCGGAAATTAAATCGTTGCCACTATCCGTTTATGTCGAACAGATGAAAACGCCGATCATTTTAGATGGGCGGAATTGCTATGAGCCAAATGAGGCGAAGAATTATCCGCTCACTTATGTATCAATTGGACGGGAAGAAGTTCATCAGCTAACATAACGACCATCTTTAGTTGTTCATAATTTTGATACGAACAGAGCGGGACGAAAAGCGGTGCATGCCGCTTTTTGTTTATGTAATGGGAAGAAAGGACATGTAACTTTTGTCTTATAAAGAGGAACAATACGTGTAGAGTCACCGTTCTATAAAGGGAGACTTTGCGGAATTTCTTTTCATCATTTAAGATAAATGCTATCATGATTCTGTATTTTTCGATATAATATCATTTAGGTTTTAAATTCTTAGGGATGTCATACAAAGGAGATTTTTTGAAATGACAAAGAAATTATGCGTAGTTGGCTTAGGATATATAGGGTTACCAACAGCAGTCATGTTCGCAAACCATGGCTTACGCGTCCATGGAGTGGACGTTAACGAAAAAGCGATAGAGCTGATCCGAAATAAACAGCTTCATATAGAAGAAAACGGTTTACAAGAACGACTAACTTCGGCGGTAGACAGCGGGAACTTTACGGTTGCGACAACACCGGAAGAAGCAGATGTGTTCATCATTGCGGTTCCGTCCCCTATTAATGAAGACAAAACAGCAAATTTAAACTATGTACGTGAAGCGACAAAATCAATCGTGCCATATGTGAAGAAAGGGAACTTGATTATTTTAGAATCGACAGTTCCGCCGCGTACGGTAGAAGATGTGATGATGCCGGTCTTACAGGAAACAGGTTTAGAATTTGGAACAGAACTGTTCATCTCTCACTCACCGGAGCGTGTCATTCCAGGACGTGTGTTTGAAGAGCTTGTTCAAAATGACCGCATCGTCGGCGGTATCAATGAAGAATCAAGCCGTTTGACGGTCGAGCTTTATAAAACATTTGTTGAAGGCAACATTCACGTGACAGATGCGACGACAGCCGAAATGGTGAAGGTCATTGAAAATACGTATCGTGATGTGAACATTGCGTTTGCGAATGAACTCGCGAAAATTTGTGAAAAAATTGGAGTTAACGCATGGGAAGCCATTAAATTGGCGAACTATCACCCACGTGTTAATATCCATTTACCAGGACCTGGAGTTGGCGGTCACTGTATCGCAGTTGATCCTTGGTTCCTCGTCGAATTACAGCCGGAGTTGGCGAAAATTATTTCCCTATCTCGTCAAACGAATGATGCTATGCCGGAATATACGGCTTTGAAAGTGAAAAACATTTTGGAGCAAAAAGGCATTCAGCACGGACGAGTGGCTGTACTTGGACTAGCGTTTAAAGGAAACATTGACGATATGCGCGAAAGTCCGTCAACAGAAGTCATCCATCATTTAGAACAGCTTGGCTTGGATTATACAGCCTATGATCCGCATATTAAAGAGAACAAGCTGGCGCGCCAAACACAGCACCTTGAGGAAGCGGTCGCGCACGCGGATGCTATTTTAATTTTAACTGACCATAATGAGTTCAAGTCGCTTCAGCCAGGAGCTGTTGCTGAGCCAATGCGCACAAAGGTTATCGTGGATACGAAAAACTGTGTGGACCGCAACAATTGGGAGCAAGGCGGATTTGATGTGTTCTTATTAGGTGATTCCAAGTATTCTGCCTTTTAATAAGACTTTGATAGAACGTCGTTTTTGGACACCATTCACTTGAAAAGGTGAATGGTGTGATAACTTTTTTGAATAGGTGATTAAATGAAAGAAAACATCTTAGGGATAGATGTTTGCGGTGAAACGTATGAACAGCTAACCTCTCGTTTGTTAGCCGACATTGAGGAGAAAAGAAACGCTTTTATCGTTGCCATTAATCCTGAAAAAATTATGAAAGCCCAACAAGATGAGAGCTTGCGTCAGTTGTTGAACTCCGCCACCTATCAAATTCCAGATGGGATCGGAGTCATTATTGCGTCCATCCTAAAAGGCGGAAACATCCGTCAGCGTGTAACAGGAATTGATATGATGCTGCAGCTTTGCAAAGAAGCGACCATTCATCATAAAAAGATTTTCCTTTATGGTGCGAAGCCAGGCATTGCAGATGAAGCGAAAGTAAAGCTTGAGGAAATGTTTCCAGGTATTCAAATTACGGGTACGCTTCATGGCTACGAAAAAGACGAAGCTGTCATTGCAGATACGATTAATCGTTCCGGGGCGGAAATCATTTTTGTGGCGCTTGGAAGTCCAGCACAGGAAAATTGGATTATTGAGCATAAAGAAAAGCTAGCTCCGTATGTGTATCAAGGAGTGGGCGGATCGTTTGATGTCGTATCGGGCCGTCTTAACCGTGCCCCTGCTTTCTTCCAAAAGTTTGGATTAGAGTGGTTTTACCGCTTACTGAAGGAACCGTGGCGTTGGAAAAGACAATTAATTTTGCCTAAATTCTTGATTAAAGTCATTAAAGGATAGAAGGATTTCGTATGTCAAAGCTGCGACTAGCCAGTATTTTGTTAATCATCTCTACCTTTGTGCTGAAATTTTCAAGCATGCTGCGCGATCTGGTTATTGCCAATTATTTTGGCTCCTCTCATGAGGCAGATGCGTATTTGGCGGCTATGATTATCCCGAATACACTCATTTTATTTATGCTTACAGGCATGAAGGAAGCTTTTTTGCCGAGCTATTATAAATACGATGCACTTGGGCGAGGATTTTCCCATTTGACGAATATCGTCAAAGGAACCTTTTGGATTTCCCTTGCAGCGGCAGCGGCAGGGATGGCCCTTTCGCCTGTTATCATCCCAGCGGTGTATCCGAAGCCGGAAGCGATGGATGTCGCCATTTGGACGGCGGTCATTTACTTTGCCTCCGTATTCGCTGTGGGGATTAATGCAGTGTACGAAGGGTATTTTGATGCGCAGAAAAAGTTTTCTTTTTCGACGTTTTCTCAAACAAGTGTTGTGCTGGCAACCATTGGAGCCATTATTGTATTCCATGACCGGTTCGGTATTTACTCGGCTGCACTTGGATACTTTATTGGTACGCTCATTTCGCTGCTTATTAAACTAATCTATTTGAAGCCGAACCGCTTTATGGATTGGAAGCAGCCGATGGACAAGCGTGAAGTATCAGCCTTTTATATGATTTTTCTTCCTGTCGGATTGACGATTGCGGTAGGACAAGTGAACTTGTTAATTAACACGATCTTTTCCTCGCGATTAGAGGAGGGGGTTGTGGCGAACTTGAACTATGCCTTCCGTCTAGTGAACATTCCGCAGGCGATTTTTGGTGTCACGATTGCGACCATTATCTTTCCACTTCTCGCACAGGCAAAAAACGAGCAGAAGATGGGCTTATTCAAGCAAGGAATTGAAAAAGGCCTGTCATTCATGTTCCTGTTCGTCGCGCCGACGGTTACAGGCATGGTATTGCTGATGGAGGAGCTTGTCCAAATTTTTTATCAGCGTGGAGCGTTTGACGCAACATCTACGGCACTGACGAGTGAATATGCAGTCTATTACGTCGGTTCTGTCGTCTTTTACAGCATTCAAGCAGTAATCGCCAAAGGGTTTTATACCCTTGAAAAAGGGCATTATATGCTTCGAATCGGGCTGATTTCCATTGTATGTAACGTTATTTTCAATGCGATTTTTGTTCAAACGATGGGAGCGCCAGGACTGGCATTATCATTCTCGATCGTCGGGTTTGTATATTCAGTCATTACGTTCAGTACGTTGTATAAAATGGCAGAAGGTTTTAATGTACGCTATGTCGCAAAGGAATATGCGAAAGTGTTTACGGCGACTGCTGTTATGATCGCTGTTTTATTAGTGGTTCAGCACTTCATTGATGCGTGGAATCTTTATGTATATGTGGCTGCAATGGCAGTCATAGGAGGAACGGTTTACTTTGTATCGCTGCTTCTACTCCGTTCTCAATCGATGAGAGAGCTCATCAACATTAAACAATTTAAACGTAAAGCAAGTGAAGGGGGGTAAGTGTTACTAACGACTTTAGTAACAACACCTGTATGTTCAAAAACAATCGTCTCATTCAAGCGATTAATAAATATGATGTATTTTCTCCCTACATTTTCTTTCCATCCATTATGATGATTTACTTTTTCTTCAGCTTATTTGATTTCGGCCGTGTTGAGCTGTTTGATGCGAAGAAAAACATCATCCCAGTCATTCTCGTCGGCTTAGCGGCTTATTATGCGGCCGTCTTTATTGTAACGAAGCTTGGCTGGACATTTCCGACATTTGGATTAGGATTTTTAAAGGGAAAAACAATTTGGTTTTTATATTTGCTCGGACTTATTGGTCTTGTCAGCTATTTAATTATGTTGTTTACAGGCCAAATCGGAATTGCCGATGAGTCGATTCGACGCAACTTAGATCCAAAACTTAATTTCTTAAGCACCTTTTTATGGTTTTCGGTTATTTTCATTATTAGTTACCGTATCATTAAAGAAGGGGAATTTAAGAAAACGTATGTTGTTTTATTGTTATTAATTTTTGGAGCGTTCATGCTGATGGGCTATCGTACGGCGATTGCCATCATGTTCTTTACATCGATGCTCATTTTCCACTACATGGTGCGCCGCATTAGCACATCATGGCTCATTATGTTTATGACGGTTCTTTTTGTCTCCTTCTCGTTGTTTGGTTTGTTCCGTGTGTTAACAGAGGATACATCTAAGCCATTCAATGATCGAGAAGGCCCGCAAGTAGAGCTGACAGAAGAAAAAGAAGATCGAATGCTTCAGCTTCGACGCGAAGTGAACAAAACGCCAAAAGCGATTCGTGCCTTAACGGAAACGATGGTAACAGGGCGTATCGTTGTGAGTAAAATTATGGAGTACACAGAAGATTACGGTTATTTAAAAGGTGAACTTCATAAAGGCATTTTCTCAACGGTGTTGCCGGGTGAACAAATTTCACCACGGATGATGATTACGGATGCGGTGAACTCGTATGCGATTCAAGACGGGAACTACATTACACGTCCAGGGCGGACAACAACACCAACTATTTTAGGGCAGTTATTTATTGAAGGCGGCTATATTACGGTCATTCTCGGCTTAGCTTTTTACGGAGCTGTGTTGACGATGCTTTATAACCGTATGATGGCAACGGGTACGAAATCATATCAAACGATTGCTTATGGCTTCGTTATGACGATTTTCATGATTTCGATTCATACTGGTTTACTAGATTTGGTATTTTTAATTATGATCGTGTATGCGATTGTTTCGACAAGTATCGAGCAAAATCGAAAATTGCCAAGTCGGTGAATTATTTAGAAGAAAACAGAAAAAACAAATTGTCCTTCATGAAGTTAAATGGTAAAATGGAGACAGAGAGAAATATTTCCTTCTTTTGAAATAATAACCTCGGTTGGTAGCCCAATGAGAAAAACGCCTAAACGTTTAGGCGTTTTTCTCATTTTTTCTTTGTCAGGAAACAAAATAAACGAATTTGAACCAACTTGAAGAACCTGCTGAGCACATCGCTTAGCAGGTTCTTTTTATCTAGTTTTCGCTGTTCTTTTTTACTAAAGTTTATTGTTTCGGATACACTTTCCATGTGCTTAAATCCATCGCTTCTTTTTGGATAAGCTCTTTCGGGAAGATGAATGTCCACGGTTTTGTTGTGTAAGCTTTCACGGTGAACTCATTCATTTGGAATCCGCCTGTCGCAATAACCTCGCCGCTTGCGTCTTCGACGATGAGCGGGATTTGCTGGAATGTCACATCTTTTTCACTGCCGTTACGAATAAGGACAGATACATGTAAATGTTCCTCGCTACTGCGTTGAATTTGAAGTCCCATGAAGTTTACTTCACCTTCGCCAGGAGGAGTAAGCTGCTTTTCAACAAGCTCTTTTAATTTTTGTTTTTCGTCCTCTGGCAGAGCATTTTGCCAGCTTTCTTCTAAGTCAAGCTGGTGAGCCGGCTTCAATTGGAAAGCAAGTGTCCAACCGCTTTCTGGAAGTTCGTCTACTTTAACAGAAGACGCTTCAAACACAAAATTCCAAGGGCGACTAGAAGCAGGAGGAAGTTCACCAAGCTTGGATAAATCAAACTTCTTTTTCGCTAATAATTCTTTATCTGTTCCGAGTAAGACTAATGTCATCTCTTCAAGTTGAATCGGACGGTCTAAGCTGCTGCGAACAAGGGCATTCACCGTCACACGGCCTGTCCCTTCGTCGCGTTGCAGTTCTAAACCAGATAAAGACAATTGATTCGGCTTTAAAGGGGCGCATTCGTTGTTAAGGAATTGATAGACGTAACGGTCTTCTTCTTTTACGTCCCATTCTGGATGAAACGACAACTTTGTTTGAATTAGTTCTTCAGTCGCTGTGCTGTTATCTGCTGCTCCAATATCCGTTGATTCGACTGTACTGTCCAGTCCTTGTTTTTTTGGTTCTTTACTTTTACGTTTGAAAAATGATAACATGTGAAACCTCCGTTAAACAACGATGGGGAAAATCCCCATCGCTCTATATTTTCATTACAAACCTTGAGCGGTTTTTACGAGTTCAGCTACTTGGATAGCCGTTTCTTTTTCTAAGTCATGGTACATCGACGTAAACAGCTGCAAGCCTTCACGCTGATATTGGCGCATCGGGTCTTCTTGGCTGTAGCTACGCAGGCCAATTCCTTCTTTTAGGCGTTCCATGGACTCTAAGTGTTTAATCCATTCACGATCAATCGTATTTAACATTAACGATTTTAATGTATATTGGAAACGACGATCTTCCCGGTATGGCTCTAGCTGTTCAATGTATTGCTTAATAGCCGGCATGATGACTTGTTCAACTTCCTCTAGTTCGTGAACAGGGTGGTCAAACGTAATTGGGAAGCCGTGAAGAATAGTTGTTAATTCAGTTGAAAGAATTTTTAAATCCCACTCCTCTGGCAGCTGTTCTTCGGAGCACACGGCTGCGATTAAGGCGTTGGCATATGATGTAATCATTGGTTCAACGAGTGACAGGCTGTCTTCTGAGAAGAGCACTTTGTCACGAAGCTGATAAATAATTCCGCGCTGTTCATTAATGACGTTGTCTAATTTCAAATTGTACTCACGCATTGCATAATTGCTTCCTTCACAAATGCGTTGAACGCGGTCGACGAATTCCCCAATTTTTTTATTGAGAACAAGGCCATCTTCATTCGTTTGCAGTTGTGTTTTCAGCTTCTCCAGCTCTTCTCGCGCAAAGCGGCGGAACATATCATCTTCAAGTGAGATGAAAAATTGAGAGCGTCCAGGGTCCCCTTGGCGTCCAGAACGACCTTTCAACTGGTTATCAATGCGACGGGATTCATGGCGTTCTGTTCCTAAAACGAACAAACCTCCAAGCTCGTCCACACCTTCTCCAAGTTTAATATCCGTTCCACGTCCTGCCATATTTGTAGCAATCGTCACGCGTCCTTTTTGGCCGGCTGTAGAAATTAGTTCAATCTCTTGATCCACACTTTTCGCATTCAAAATTTGGTAAGGAATACCGGCTTCACGTAAATACGAAGCGGCTTCTTCCGATTGCAGAATAGATGTTGTTCCGATAAGCACAGGCTGACCAGTTTCATGGACACGCTTCGCTTCCTTCGCAACCGCTTTGTACTTAGCCTCAGTTGTCGCAAAGACGAGGTCTGCTTCATCCTGACGCTGAATTGGGCGGTTTGTCGGAATTTGTACGACGTCCATTCCGTATAGCTCTTGAAACTCTTTTTCCTCTGTTTTCGCTGTTCCAGTCATTCCGGATAAAACAGGGTAAAGACGGAAGTAGTTTTGAATGGTAATGGATGCCTGTGTTTTATTTTCTTCTGTTACAGGTACGCCTTCTTTCGCTTCAATTGCTTGATGAAGTCCGTTGCTTAATGTGCGTCCTTCCATCGTGCGTCCAGTGAACATATCGACAAGCAGAATTTGATCATCCTTCACGATGTAGTCCACATCACGCTTGAACATAACTGAAGCGCGCAATGCTTGAATCATGTAATGATAAAGAGTTTGGTGTTCCAGCTCATATAAGTTGTCAATGCCAAATCCTTGTTCAATTTTTTCAATTCCCTTATCAGTGAAACTTGTTGCCTTTGTTTCTTCATCAAAGTGGTAGTGAACATCAAGCTCAAACGTTTTCACGATTTTCGCACATAAATGGTGCAAGTTAAAGCTTGAAGCAATTTTTCCAGCAATAATAAGCGGAGTTTTCGCCTCATCAATTAACACACTGTCCACTTCATCAATAATGGCGTAATGATACGGACGCTGTACACGTTGGTTCGCGTCATACACCATACGGTCACGAAGATGGTCAAAACCGAATTCGTTTCCGACACCGTATGTGATGTCTGCTTGATACGCAATTTTTTTCTGTTCAGGGTGCATCATCGGTACGTTCAAGCCGACTGTTAATCCTAAAAATTCATGAATTTGTCCAATTAATTCGCGGTCACGGCGAGCTAAATAATCATTGACCGTAATAACGTGGACCCCTTTCCCTTCGAGGGCACGCAAATAACTCGGCAAGGAAGCGACGAGCGTTTTTCCTTCCCCTGTCGGCATTTCGGCAATATTTCCTTCCGTTAACACAAGCCCACCGATTAGCTGTACATCGAAGTGGCGCATGTTCAATACACGTTTGGCTGCTTCTCTCACAGTAGCAAACGCTTCAATCTGGAGGTCAAAAATGGTCTTGCCATCGGCTAGCTGTTGTTTGAACTCCGCTGTTTTTTGTTTCAGCTCTTCATCGGTCAATTGTTCAAATTGAGGCTCTAACCGGTTAATTTCTTGTACCGTTTTGTAATATTTTTTAATTCGGCGTTCTTGATTATCGCCAATCATTTTCTTGATGTAAGATAACATCTTTATTCTCCTAGCCTTTCCTATATATAAGTACTGCTTGAATCTTCAATCGTTATAGTGGTACTGCTCGTCTAAACAGTTATGCAAAATGGTCTATAAGATAGTATAGCACTCTTCGATTTCACTTTCACGGACTAATGGTAAACATTTTCTGTTAGGGTATATCCAAATGAAGGGATTCATGCATTTGTCTCTTTTTATTTACGAATGAGCGGGTGAAATGTTTCGTAGTTCAAACGTGTGAACAATGGATTCACAACAACAAAAATGAGAGCGTTTTAAAAAAAATATTACTTTTTTTCTTAAAACATGAAACTTTTTCCTTCTAGGGTACGTTTATATAATGTGGTAAATTTTACATAAGAAAGGGGTACACCCATGGGGAAATGGAAGAAACAAGCTTTCACGCTTGGACTCGCTTCATCTTTATTCGTTCCAACGGTCGCTTCAGCAGCGGTCACGGGCGAAGTAGTTGGAAAAGAGAAACCGGAATATAACGTATTAGAAAGATTAAATATTTCTTCAAAAGAAAGCAGCAAGTTGTTTTATCAGCAAAAGCAAAAGGAACTTCAGCCGTACAGCGATAATACGCTAATCGTGAAGTACAATCAAAAAATTTCAAATGCAGACCACCGTAAGCTCGGTGGACAAGTTATTCGTTCTTATCCGGAGCTTGGCTATGATGTCGTACGACTCCAAAAGGGCAAAAAGATGGAGGAAGCACTTCAGGCCTATCGCCATATGAGCGGTGTGGCATCCGTGTCACCAAGTGTGAAGCTTCAGCAGTTTGGCAATGTAAGTGATCCGAAAGAAAAAGAAATGTATCATCTTTCGTTATTAGACATCGATAAAGCAATTTCGATGGCTGGGAAAAACGATGTTACCGTTGCGGTTATTGACGGAGGCGTTGACGCGAATCATCCAGAATTGAAAGGACGCGTCTTGCCGCCAATTAGCATTACCGACCCAGCCAATCCAGCAATGCCGGATGCCCACGGCACGCATGTTGCCGGGATTATTGCTGCAGAAGGTGATAACGGAATAGGCGGACACGGAGTCAATCCGAAAGCCAACATTTTATCCATTAGTGTCTTTGACCAAATGGGAGGGTTTGACTATGTGCTGGCAGATGCCATCTTAATGGCAGCTGAAAAAGGTGCGGACGTCATTAATATGAGCTTGGGGGCACCGTTTGAGATGCCGCTTGTAGAAGAGGCCATTAAAAAGGCCATTGATCAAGGCATCGTCGTTGTAGCAGCAGCGGGGAACGACGCAGCCATTCAGTACAACTACCCTGGTTCTTATGATGGTGTCATTACGGTCGGAGCGACGAATGATCAAAATCAAAAAGCGTATTTTACAACATACGGACCGGGCATCGATGTGACAGCTCCTGGAGAAGATGTATACAGTTCTTTATATACACCTATTAAAGGGTCTACGTTTGCAAAAATGAGCGGAACGTCGATGGCTTCTCCAGTTGTCGCTGGTGTAGCATCATTAATTAAATCGAAATATCCGGATTTAAATTCCTATCAAGTAGAAGCTATTCTTGAAAAAACGGCAACCGACCTTGGGGAAAAGGGCTTTGACTTAGATTACGGACATGGACTTGTTAATCCAGTCGCTGCGTTGAATTTTGATCCTAAAAATCTACCAACCTATCAAGATCAAACTGACTCGCAAATTTTAGCATCGGCTGAAGCTGTGACGATTTCAGAAGAAGGAATGACACGTACGGGAAGCATCACGTCTACACGCCAAACGGATTGGGTGAAGGTGAGCTTAAAAGAAGGAGAATACGTTCAATCGGTATTGAGCGGGGCAGCTAAATATGACCTTCAATTAAAGCTGAAATTCTACTCGAAAAGCGGACAAGTCGAGAAAACCATTGATGTAAACAAGGCGCGCCAAAATGAATTGGAAGCGTATTTGTTTAAAGCGCCGGCTGACGGTACACTTGTCATCGGTGTAGCCGACGAAAATGAGAATTATAGTGAAAGCGGCGAATCGACGTATGAGTTAAAGCTTATGAAAGCAGCCGAAGTTTCCGATGAACTGGCGACGAAAGAAGAACCTGTCAACATTAGCGAACTTCCGTTTGACAGCAGTGAAATCGAGGGTGGTTCTTTCACATTGTTAAATGAGGAAGAAGCCGACAAGGATTATTTCAAGTTTAAAGTAGAAGAGCCAACGACGATTAACTTTACATTGTCAGGAGTTCCTGGCTTGGATACGGAATTAAAGATCTACTCGGCTGATATGCTCCATGAAGAGCCGCCGGCTGACTTGCCAGAATGGGAGAAAGAACAATGGCCATTCCCTGAAGCATGGGGTAATAATAACGGCTTCAGTAAAGGGGAATCCTTATCCTTTGAAGCGATGCCGGAAATGGAATACATCTTGGAAGTGTCAGCAGAAGCGACTTCTTTTAGTGATTTCTTGTTCTTCTTTGGTCCGATGATTGAACAAAGTAAAGAAGAGGAACAAAAGCACATTGCGGGATCTCTTCTTCCATATGAGTTGAAAGCCGAAACGAAAGAACTGCCGGAAGATGAAGATGGTTATCCGCAGGAAGACATGATGCCTGAAGAGATGGGCGACATGATGACAGAAGAAAAAATAGAACAAGAGTCGCCTGCTGAAATGTTTAAAAACGGTGCATACAAATCCTCTACTTATGACTTCTCCTTATTAGGAGGCGGTATGTGGTTTGATATGGAAAAAGAAGAAGTGGCGAACATTAAAGAAGCCGCGCTTCCATTTACATTAGGAGAAGAGAAGACCGGTTATTTCCAAACAGTCGGTGATCAAGATTGGTATCAATTTGAAGTAAATGAATCCGCTATTTATGAAGTGGCGATGAACCAGACGGATACGTTACGTCCTGAAATGACGTTATTTGTGTACGATGAAAAAGAAGACACCATGTATCCGGTGTACAGCTCATGGATGTCGTTCAACCCGTTCATGACGGAAGAACAAACGGAAACAAGCATGACCCTCTACATGGAAAAAGGAACAAAGTACTATTTAAGTATGTCCAACATGAATGGTGTGTCGTTTGATGAATACAAATTAAATGGAAAAAAAGTCAAAAATGCTCCTGTAGATGCGAATGAAAACAATGACAAACTTATTCGTGCTAAAACATTATCAGCAGGAAACAAAGTGACTGGAAACTTTATTAAGCCTGGTGATGTGGATATTTTCTATTATAAGCATCGTCAAGAAGAGACGTTATTTGGCTTTAACTTAAATCCGCTACAAGCGACAGCGGAACAAAAAGAAGGTCTTCCACTTGAGTTGACTCTACCGCTTGATCCATTAGTTGTGGTCATTGAGGATACAAACGGAAACATGACGATGGATGACAAAGAAGCAGGAAATGTGATTCTCTTTGACTACGGCTGGGGCAATGAACCAGAATCAGGATCCTTTAAAGCGAAAAAAGATGTGGGCTACTTCTTAGTCGTGGAAAACTGGTTAGGTTCAAGCATCAGTGAATATGAGATGGCTTTACATGCTCTCAATACGAAAGATGAGGACGCAGCATCGAAAGTAACAAACAACGTACCATCCAAACCACTTGCGTTCAAACAAACAGACGCCAAAACATGGCAAGCAAAAGCATTTTTAAACGCTGGCGTGCCATATGGTGACAAAGACTTCTATCAATTTAATGCCGCAGCAGCTGGCTCATACACATTCACGCTCCAAACATCAAAAGAGCTGGATGGAGTCATCACGATCTATGATGCAAAAGGCAAAGAAGTCGCCAAGCTTGATCAATATTTTATCGGGGACGACGAAATCGGCACCGTCCAGCTCGCCAAAGGCAGCTACTTTGTCGAAGTAAAAGACGCAAACGTCCGCTCCAGCACGAACCCGTACACATTAACGGTCAAAACAAACTAAACACCGAGGCCCGTTTCGGAAAATGAGCAAAGAAGGAAATCTATATAATATAGAAGAAACAAGAAAAAAAGAAGGTTCAACCTGCATGAAATCATGCAGGTTGGACCTTCTTTTCTATGTATTTCCTCATAGTAATGGCTCATACTATCATTCTATTCAAAAGCACAAAAATCGGCTGCTTAGGCGACCTGAGTTTGCCCTAAAAGATTTTCCCTAAGGGTGCGTCACCAACTCCGTAAGGGGTGGTGACGCACCCTTAGGTTTATCAAATCCCCTATGACAGCTCTTTAGTCATGGGGGATTTGGTAAATCAATTTTACTAGCTATTAATCTTTGAAACTTGTGATATGATGAAAGAAAGAGGAGGGACAATCATGAGGAAACTGTTAGCATCGATGGGCTTAGCTTGTGCCTTTTTCATTATGGTCTATCCATCAACGGGCTTGGCCCATGTAGTGGATGAAACAAAGGTAAAAACGGCCCAGTTTGACTATGAAGACTATTACGAGCTTGTGGCGATGTACGAAAGTCCATCAGGATTGATCATTAAGAGCTACAGCCCGAAATGGAATACAGAGAATCAGCTAAAAGAAGTGGAACAAGAGCTTTTAAGTAATAAGCACGGGGAAGAACTCGCCCTTCTCGGTCAAGTTGTCATCTTTCCTGATTTTCCAGCTGGCAAGACGGTACTCGGCCAATATTTTGCGGAGTATGAGCATTCAAAACGAAGTGTAAAGTTATTAGAAGACCGGACAATTCATCTGTATGGAGGGAATGAGCTGACAACAGTAGAGGCGATTGCCCAAACGCTGTCACACGAATACGGTCACCATTTTACGTTTTATCATTTATTTAAGGACGAATCGTTAGTTCCTGAAAAATGGCTAGAGTCTGAATATGCCCGTGCAAGAGACCTTTCTGATTATCCAGAAGCGAATACAGGAGACGGTTCGTACGAATGGATGATGACGGAAATTTTAGCGGAAGACTATGTCCAATTATTCGGGTCAGAAAATGCGCTAAAAGGACATATGCAGTATAACGCAAAGCTTCACACAGCTTTTGAAGATGAAGATTTGCAAACATATTGGATAGAGCGTCTCTCGTCAGATGAATACGAACAACAACCTCCGCTTGGCTTATACTTAACAGATGAACGAAAGCGGGCAAGTGCGTTCGATCTGCAGTTTTATTACCCGAACTTAGGCGGAGAAACAACGTATTTACTTGGTCAAGATTTAAATGGGAATTATTTCCCTGTTTCTGTTGATAAAATAGAAGGGGAAATGAGCTATATAAAATGGTATGAAGCCAGTAAGCTTAAATACCAAGCAAAATCACTGTTCAACAGTTTTTCTATACCGGAAGTAGCATTCCAGGCGGTCCAGCATGCAGATACTGGTTTTAACCGAGGCTCTAAAAAGCTTCGTATCACGTATGATCAGATTGAAGAAGCCGTGAGCGGCTATGAAGAGATTTATGCAACAGAACCGTTATCAACGGAAGACGTCAAAGAACTTCTTTATGAAACAGCTGTTCAACACAACATCCCGCCAGAAATTTTGAAGGCAATGGCATATGTTCATACCGAGATGAAGCAATTTGACGAAAACGGCGAGCCAATTGTCACAGAAGACGGCGGAATTGGCATCATGAACGTGAAGCTTTCGGAACAGGAAGCACAAGAATTGGGGATTGATCCCGAGCGTCTGAAATATGATACCCGTTACAACATTGAAGTAGGTGCAACTTTATTGAAGGAAAAATGGGAGGAGGATTCGCTTCCGAATATTAGCGGCCAAAATCCCGACATTCTTGAACATTGGTATTTTGCCTTAATGGCATACGATGGATTGACCGAAGAGAACGACCCAAATATGGAGAATGAAACATATCAGGGTGCAGTGCTAGAAGCGATTGAGCAATTCAGTAATCTTCCCATTGGTGACATCCCAGACGTTAACATCTCTTATGATGAAAATGGCATCATGACGTTTGATGTATTAGGGTCCGAGTGGGCAGAACTGGATACAGAGACTGCCCAGCGATATGAGTTGAACGACACGGTGTATGGTGATCCGAAATCCGACTTCTTTCTATTATATAATGGTCTAAACGGGGCACCCGTTAAAGAACTTTTGCCCTATACACCTCTTACGATTATTGGGGGACCATTTGAAAAAGGGGACGATCCGACAGAGCAATACGTTTTCTATCAAGTAGAAGGCAATGGCATTGAAGGATATGTTGCTTCTTCTGATATTGAGAGCGGTAATGTAAAAGTATTTACAGATGTTAGCACAGATAATGAAACAGCTGCCGCGATTGGTTATTTACAGGCGAGAGGCGTTGTCTCTGGTTATCCGGACGGTTTGTTTTATCCAAATCAACCACTTCTTCGCCAGCATGCGGCGAAAATGCTTGTGAAAGAATTAGGACTTACTCTTCCAGCGGGTTATAAAGTAAAAGCGAACGATATTCAACCAGGAGACCTCTATTATGAAGAAATGGCGATTTTGGAAGCATATGGGCTAATGGGGCAAGGAGGGGCTTTCCGGCCGAAAGAAACCCTTACGCGTTCACAGCTTGCTTCGATTTTAGTAAGAGCGTACGATGATCGTTATCAACAAATAGAAAAAGCCTTTCGTTTTACTGATGTGCCAACGTCGCATTGGAATTATGAGGACATCAACCGTCTCGCAAATAATGGTATCACGGTTGTTCAAGAAGCGTTTCGTCCAAATGAAAATGTCACACGTTCACAGTTTGCATTATTCTTAAAGCGTTCAGCTTTCTTGAAGTAAGACAAAAAGACCTCGCGATGTTCCTCGCGAGGTCTTTTTCATAAGTATTGGTTATTTTTCTAAGCCACGGTATAAGAATGCAGCGAATTGAGAACGATTGACTTCATCTTCTGGTTTGAATGTTTGATCAGCATAACCTGTTGTGATACCGGATGCGGACAATTTATCGATATAGTCGTGCGCCCAATGTACCGATTCTACATCTGTAAACTCTTTAGCGCCCGAATCAGAATTTAATTCAAATGCACGAACAAGTACAGCTGATAGTTGAGCACGTGTTAACACATCATCTGGACGGAAGTTTCCGTTTTGGTCTCCGTTCATGATGCCTGCGCTGCGCACAGCGTTAATCGCGCCTGTCGCCCAGTGAGTAGTCGAAACATCGTTAAAGCTTTTCGTACGGTTAGACATATCAAGTTTCAATGATTTAGATAATAATGCGGCAACTTCTGCCCGTGTAATTTCTTCAAGCGGTTTGAAGTAATCTCCTTCATACCCTAATGTAATGTTGTCTTCAGCGAGCTTTTTAATTTCATCATATGCCCAAAAAGAAGTAGCGATATCACGGAATTGGCCTTCGTCTAGTTTTGAATCAATAATTCGCTTCGCCCCAATGTATTTAGGTCCCCAATAATAAGGATCGCTCAAGTTAGTAATCGTGATGCCTTTAGAGGAAGAAGCGTGAATGAACTGACCATTTCCAATGTAAATCCCAGCATGAGAAGCGGGCTTTCCTGTTGTATTGAAGAAAACAAGATCGCCAACACGTAAGTCGCTTTTAGCTATGCTAGTTCCTTGTTTATACATCTCCGCTGCTGTTCGCGGAAGAGATACCCCAATTTCATTAAATACTTGGCGGATGAAGCCAGAGCAATCAAAGCCAGCTGCTGTAGTTCCACCATATTTATAAGGAACGCCGATGTATTTTTTCGCAGCTGGTACAATTTTCTCCAGGCTGACTAAATCATCGTTACCCTGAGCGGCTGCTTGTCCGTTAGCCGAAAAAAGAATGCAAAAACTTGAAACTATTCCTACAAATGTTCGTTTAATCATATGTACACCCCGTATACCAAATTTATCGTTTACCCGTTTTATGTCGATTTTATGTTATTTTTATGTTTTTTTATGTCGTTTCTTACTGAAGTAAGTCTATCATAAAAATCAGAATAGTTATTTTACAGTTATGTAACAAAATAGAGTCATAGGAAATTATCATCCTTCATACAGTAAGTTTGTTGGTTAATATAAATCGATCTATAAAATTCGACATGACTAAAGAGCACCTTTGAAGGGGCATTTAAGAGGTTTTAATGAAGCTATTGTGACATTCTACTATATAAAAGAAAAGGTCAGGCTATTAAGTAGAAAATAGATAAAAAGGTCTGTTATACTAAAAATCTACAAACTTATGTAAAAAATGTTGAAATGTGCAGTAAATAATGTAAAATAAAAGGTAAGGTTTTCTAATCGATGTTTCATTTGGGATTTTTGTGGGAAAGTAGGATGCTTATAAACGTCCAATCGTTCATCAATTTTCCAATTTTTAAAAACATTGACAATGAACCTGCAACTATCTATACTATTATTTGTAATTGTTAGTCGACTGTCATTAAGAGAAATAGAGATACATAGATAAAAAGAATCTTAATCTTAATACAGTTTGAAATATTTTTTAACTTACCAAGGGAGGAAATAACTCAATGGCTTACCAACCAAAGTCTTATCGTAAATTCGTAGCTGGTACTGTAACAGCAGCTGTAGTAGCATCTGCTGTAGCACCAGTAGCAAGCGCAGCAGCATCTTTCTCTGATGTACCTGCTGATCACCAATTCGCAGAAGCAATCAACGCTTTAGCTTCAGAAGGAACTTTCGTAGGGAAAGATGGAAAGTTCGATATGTATGGTGAATTAACTCGTCGTCAAGCGGCAGTAGTATTCTCTCGCTTAATCGATGGCGAAGGTAAAATGGAGCAAGTATTCTCTGATGTTGCTTTAACTGACGCTGAATTAACTAAAGCAGCTTACGAAGTAAACGCTGCTGGCGTTATGACTGGCAACAACGGAAAATTAGATCCTTACGCAAAATTAACTCGTCAACAAATGGCAAAAATCATCGTTGAGCATTTCGACCTAGAGCACGTTGAAGGTTCTACAGTTGAAATCAAAGACTTAGACAAAGCTCACGAAAGCCAACGTGAATATATCCAAATCTTAGCTGAAAACGGCATTACTCAAGTTGCTGACGGAAACTTCCGCCCAACTGAAACAGTAAAACGCGGTCAATTCGCAGCATTCGTATACCGTGCACAACAAGCGGTTGCTGGTGAGTTAGCGATTACAGAAGTAACAGCACTTGATGATACAAACCGTTTCTTATCAATCGAATTCAACAAAGCAGTATCTGGTCTTGAAGCTTCTGACATCACAGTACAAGATGCTGATACATTAGACCGTTACGGCGTGAAAGAAGTAAAATTATCTTCTAACGGCCAAACAGCTACAGTTGAGTTGTTCGCTAAAGAAGATGCTAGCGTAGTACTTAAAGACAACCAAGACTACGATGTAAAAGTAATTGTTGATGGTAAAGTACTTGAAGCTACATTCAAACGTGCTGCATACACAAAATCTACAATTACAGACGTTGATGTTGAAGAGCGTACATTCAAAGTCAACTACAACGGTGCTTCTGTAACAGTTGATGTAGATGAAGACACTGAGTTTGACTTCTATGATGCACTTGGTCGTGAAACACGTGTATGGTTCGATGAAAATCGTGACCTTGTAAAATACACATTTGAAGAAGATCAAGAAGTAAAAGAATCTGCAATTGAAGTAACAAAAGATGTTGTTACTGTAAATAGTAATGTAACAGCTGGGGAAGTAAAATTATTATCTCACGATGATAAAAAATATGACCTTGCATCTGACTTCACATTCTACTTAAATGGTAACCCATCAACTCTTGGTGCAAAAGGTGTCGAGTATGACTTCGCGAAAGTAGTCTTCAACGAAAGCGGAGATGTACAAACACTTGTTGCTTACAATGCAAAAGGTGGCATTCTTGTTGAGAAAACAGATGACACATACATCTTTGGTTATGACAACGAAGATTTAGATCTTGAAGATTATGTCATCGTTAAAGAAGGCAAGCAAATCTCTGTTTCTGACATCCAAAAAGACGACTATGTGTTCTACAATGACGATGCAGAAGAAAATGGAGTAGCAATTGTTACTAGCAAACAAGTTACAGGTGAAATCACTGATGTATTCTCTAATTCTTTCGATCTTGATGGAAAGAACTTTGATTATGCTGGTCAATATTTAACAGCTGGTAAAGATATCGAATCATTTGATGATGATGCAGCTGAGAAGTTACAAGCTGGTGGAAAAGTAACAGTTTACTTCAACTACAAAGGCGATGTAGTATTCGTTAAAGGTACTGAAGGTGTAGTAGAAGAGCAATATGCAGCTAGCTACTTAACTGATGTAATCCTTCCGTATTTTGATAACAAGGGCGATGGATTACTTGAGATTGAAGTCAAAGGTAAAGATGGCGAAAAACTTTATGATGTTAAAGTTGATGGCTTAGATGAAATCGTTATTCAAACAACAGCTCTTGGTGCTAATAGTGAAATCGAAATTGAGGTTGGTGAAGACTTACCATCAGCTTACCGTAGTGCAACACCACCAGCAAATGGTGACTGGGAAGTTGACGAGTTTGCATTAGTAGAGCAAAATGATGGGGTCGACTATGATGGAACAGCCGTTGCTAGCAATGATGCTGATAATGCAAAAGAGTATTATATCGTTGCTAAAAATGACAATGGTGATGTATTAGGATCTGTAGTAGATCTTGATGCTTATACTGAAAAAGTATTCGATCTTTCTGTTGAAAATGGTATTGTTAAGGGACTTAAGTTTTATCAAAATGCTACACAAAACACATCAGGGAAAATTGAATCTGATGACAAATATGTAGAAGGTTTCCAATTAAAAGATGATACTGTTGTATTCGATGTGGATGCTCTTCGTACAGCTTATCCAGACGGTGATGACATTACAGTTACAACTTGGGGCGAATTAAAGCAACGTAACGCTGATATCGATCAAAACAATGCTTTTGCATACTATGACGAAGACGGTATTGTAACTCATTTGGCAGTTTATGGTTTAGATGCTGCTGATATTACAACTGAAACAGCTCTTATCACTCGTGTGGACGTGAATACTGACAACGAAATCGTTCGTATCCAAGCTTTAGTTAATGGAGAATTGGAAACTTACACTGCTGATAAATTAACTAGCAGTGATATCTTGAATAGAACTGTAAATCCTGCAGTTTCTGCTGGTTCTGTTTCTGACATCCAAGAAGGTGAAGTAGTTGAACTAGAAGTTAACGGTTCAGAGGTAGACAAAATCGTTATTAACCCTGGACAAAAAATTGCTGGTACAGTAGAAGCTGTCCGAGTTGGTGAGCGTGAAGTAGATGTTCGTCTTGCTGATGGCACTTTAACTACTAAAGAACTTGCTTCTAATGGTGAAGTATATGAAGCTACTGATGCAGATGGCGATGATTTCACAGTTGAGAACATTCGTGAAATCTCCGTAGGCGATAAAGTTGTTGTTGGTTTAGCAGCTCCTGGAAGCCGATTCGCAGAGGCAATTGTTATTGCAAGTGATGCTGTAGTAACAAGAAACGGTTTAAATGATACAACACCTCCAACGTCAGCAATTACAAGTGCTGTTTACACAGCTGCTGATAATAAACTTGTAATCACAGGTACAAACATCGAGAAATCTGGTTCAGTAGACCTTTCTAAGTTAACTATTGCTTCTCCTGATACAGACGGTGCTGGTGCTGGTGCTGCTACTGGTTCTGTAGTATTAACTGGTGCAACTGTTGCAATTAACAGTGCTACTCAAATCACTGTCACTTTAACAGATGCTCAAGCTACTACAGTAGAAGGCTGGACTGGTACAGTAGCTAATACTTTAGATGCTGCTACTGGTTGGTTCAACGATGCTGCTGGTAACGGTGCTGCTGCAGATACAGGTAACGCTGTAACTGGAATTCAAGACTAATTACCAGATAGTTGATTCTAATCAACTAGAGTATGTGAAAGGTCCCGTGGAGAGAAATCTCTGTGGGGCTTTTCTTTTTTTATGGGTTATTTGGATGGGCGCAATTCACTGTCACCACCCGAAATATGTCGAAAATGGCTATAACAAAAAGAAAGAGCGCCGGTCATTTGAAGAAAATGACTGGCGCTTCTTTCATATTTTCGTATATCTCTTTCTTTAAAATTAATGCAGTCAGCATAGCAAGTACATAAAAGTGGATGGGCAGGTGATTACTTCCTTTTCATAAGGAAGGGGGTATTGATGGAATAGGTAGTTATTGCTTTCTTCTTACCATCCTTCACCACTATTTAGCTCATCGCTGTACCCATTGTTCATTTCCTGTTTGTACTCGTACTCTTCATCTGTATCCATTTCAGAATCTGTTAGGCTGCCGTCATACACTTCACCTTCATCATATGTGTTACTTTCTTCATAAAAAGTGCTGTCGTCATACATTCCATCTTCAGTATATGGAACGGTGTCGTCGTATAATGGTTCTTCCTCATATTCTTCATAGTAGGCTGGGTCTTCTTCGATGTATTCCCCATCATAACCGCTTTCCGGATCAGTATACCATTCAGAAGGAATGTCATAGTATTCGTATGTTTCTTCTTCGCTGCTTTCGCCGCCTTCAAAGTACCAATCGTCGTCAGACCATAGATTTTCATAGTAGTAGCTGCCGTCTTCTGTATAAAAGAGCTGGTAAATATCATCGTATGTTAAAGGATTGTCGCTCCAGCGTTGGAGTAATTCATACACATCCATGACCGGAATACTAAATCCAACTGAATCTTGCTCCAGCATTTTGGCCGAGTTAATGGCAATAACTTTTCCGCTGGACTTTGAAACAAGAGGACCGCCGCTATTTCCAGGAGCAATAGGGGCAGACATTTGATAAACATGATCATATGAGCGTTCTCCAATAAAGAAGCTGCGGTCAATACCTGAAATGTAGCCGAATGTTGCCGTGTTTTCCAATCCCATTGGACTGCCGAGCGCAATGACTTCTTCTCCTAATAGCGCCGTCGTTTCCGTCTCAAGTGGAAGTGGGGGAAGACCTTGTAAATCAGGTACGCGAATTAAGGCAATATCAATATCGTTTGAGTAACCAATCACATGCCCCTCGTATACTGTGCCGTCTTTGTCTTTAACTGAAACGGCGTAATAGCCTTCGACAACGTGGGCGTTAGTGACGATGTCTCCTCGATCATTCATTAGAAAAGCAGAGCCAAGACCTGAATCTGTATAAATGGTATAAACGCCTCTTTGAACCTCCGCAATGATCTCCGTTAATTGTTTTTTAGTCTCTTTTGGAAGATCGTTCGTTGAAACGGCAGCCGCTTGAACAGGCTGTTGTTGCGGTTTCGTTTGTTCCTTCTCCGCTTTCGTGTTGGCAACAGCGGAATGAACTTCCGTTTCCTTGTGCTGCTGTTCCAAGGCATAATAAAGGGTGCCGCTAAAGAATAGTACGCTAATGAATGTTAACAAGGGAAGAATTAAAAATTTTTCCCCCTTTTTGTTTCCGCAATGCGGACAAAACCTAACTTTATCCGATAATTCCTTCCCACACTTTGGGCAATACAACGCTATCACTCCTTTTATTCTATGAAACTATCCTATCATAGAGATAGTTGGACGCTGCTCGAAGTTTGTCGAACGGCCTCATGGAGAGAATCTCTATGTGGCTGTTCTTTTTGAGGTTAGTCTCAGTCACTACCCGAAGAATGTAATCGGGTCGTGACAGGCACTTTTTAATGACTTGACCCACACCGCAACCTGCCGTACAATATGCTTAGTACTTTGGAAAGGTATGGTTTGAGTGTCAAAAAACTCTAAGTTGGATGAGATGGATGCGGTGATGAATCAACTGTCGATTGTAGATGGTGATTCGGTAAAGCTGTTAATTTCGTTAATTCGAACGTCACGTGAAATTTATAATGAAATGAGTGCCAAGTTGTCGCGTTTTGGACTGACACAGGCGAAGTTTAAAATTTTATTAGTGCTTTTTCAAAAAGGCCATTCTTTAAAGCCGTCAGAGCTGGCACAGCATACAGGTGTGACACGTTCCACGATGACGGGCCTGATGGATGGGTTAGAGCGAGATGGTTTCATTCGGAGAGGAAACCATGAGGATCGCCGGATGACGATAATTCACTTAACAGAAGAAGGAACAGAATTGATGAATCGTTTGTTTCCCTATTATGTGGAATATAGTACATGTCTGTTGTCGGACATGACAAAGGAAGAGCATGTCGTTCTTGCGGGTTTATTGGAAAAATTACAAAAGGGTTTAAAGTATATTAAAGAAACGTAATTTTTTTGTACATATAGTACGGTTCCTTACTATATGTGGCCGTACTAAAATATAATAAGAACAGAAAGATTTGAAGGAGAGAGGAACATTTATTATGAAAAAGCGGTTAATATCTTCAATTACACTACTTGCATTAGCAGGAGCTGTAGGAGGAGGCGGCTATTTAATGGCGATGGACGGAAAAGATGCCGTCTCAGCGGCAACGGAAGAAAAGAGCGGTCTATTAGTGGCGGATGTCGTGAACGCGTCGTTTCAGCAAGTAGGAGGACGGATTGATTCTATTCAAGTAACAGAAGAGCAACAGGTGAAAAAAGGCGATGTGTTAATGACCTTAGATATGACGGATGTTGACTTGCAAATTGAAAAACTGAAGGTTGATTTGGAGCAAATGAATGTGAAAATTGCCCAAGCAGAAGATGCGATCAATGTAGGTTCAACGAAAGCCGCGGTTCAAGAGCAGGAAGCTCTTTTAGGGATTGAATCGGCCGAAGCGGCGGAAAGCTTGGTGAATCAAGGAACACGTGAAGAAGATTTAAAAAGACAGGCGCTTGCGGTAGAGTCAGCGCAAAAATCAGTCGGGGTAGCGGAGCAATCTGTCGCAGCCGCCGAGAAATCGGAAACGATCGCAGAACAAACCGCTCAATCAGCCGAGCAGTCGGTAAAGGCAGCGATGGAAACAGAAAAAGCAGCCCAACAAACAGTGGAATTTGTGCAGAAGAGTTATGATCGCTTAGCTGGTTTATTGGAAGATGGATTAGTTTCGCAAGCAGAAGTGGATAAAGCGAAAAATGAATTAGATAATGCAAAAAGCCGATTAGAAACGGCCAAAACTCAAGTCGAAACGGCAAAAAATCAAGCGGAAGCGGCCCAAACTCAAGTAGAAGCAGCGAAAACGCAAACGACAGCTGCGAAAAAACAAGTAGAAATTGCGCAAAATGCGGTCGCTCAACAACAAGCGTTGTTAGAAAAAATGGAGGCAGGAGCAACAGCTGAAGAGAGGGAACAGGCGAGAGTGGCGACAGAGAAGGCGAAGGTTGGTTTAACGAAAGCCCAGCAAGCGCAGTTGGATGTTCAAAACAGTGCGTTTAATATTGATCTTTTATTAAAGCAAAAGGAATCAATGGAAGTTCAGTTGGAGACTTTACAAGTTCAAAAAGAGCGTATGACATTGAAGGCACCGGTTGATGGGAAGGTAACGCGCGTCATTCCTAAAGTTGGCGAAAACGTTGCGGCTGGTTCGCCTGTTGTGATGATGGAAACAGATCAGCTTTACTTCGAATTATACGTTGATGAAAAACAAGTGTCGAAATTTAAAGCAGGGGAACAAGTAGTATCCCATGTCGTTTCTTTAAATAAAGATGTAGAAGGAACGACTCGTTTTGTGACGTCTGCACCGCAATATGCAAGCATTCGTATGAGTGATGAAAAAGGTCAGTCTGATGTGAGTACATTCCTAGTCCGTATTGATGTGACACGTACACCGGAACTATTGCCGGGGATGACGATGGAGGTGAAGCTTGGTGAATCAGCTAAGAGATGAGTGGAACCATATTCTGAATCGCAAGTTTGTATGGATTATTTTAATTGCTCCATTAATCGTAGCGGTCGTGTTTGGATACATTTTTAAAAATAACCAGGTTAATGAGGCGCCGATCGCCGTCGTCGATTTGGATAACAGTGCGTTCAGTTTGCAGCTCATCAATAAATTGAATGCTTCACAATATATTTCGGTAGAAGATATTTACCATGAGCCGATGGATGCGAATAAGCTCCTTTACCGTGAAAAATATATCGCGGTCGTGTATTTGCCTGCGGAATTAGAAACGTCAAGAGCACAGGGCAAGCAAAGTAATATCGGTTTTTACGTCGACATGTCGACCCCAGCAGCAACAGGAAATCTGCGGTCAGCTGTGACAGAGGTGATTAGTACAGAAAACAGTATGTACAGCACAGTAAGAGTAAAAGCGTTCGGATTAAATGATACGCAGACTAGCGGAACGGTTACAAACTTATCGGTTCAACAGCGCCTATTATACAATCCGACAAACGATACGATGGACACGTCGGTCATTGGCTTTATTAATACATTCATGCTGTCTCTTTTATCGGGGGCTACGATGACCATCGTTCCTCGCCTGCGGGAGCAAGGACGACTTGGAGAAGAATTGGGAAATCCGTTTGGGATTGTCTCAAGGCTCATCCCCTACGCCCTTATTGGCTGTGCATCATTTTATTTAAGCATCGGCTTGTTGAAGCAAATTGGCGGCTTTCGTTTTGAGGGTGATCCGTTTGAAGCATGGATTCCACTGCTTTTATATACAACAAGTGCGAGCTTGATGGCAATGCTTATTGGCTGGAATGCACCGACGGAAGCGAAAGCGAGCGGACGGGTACTGTTAATTGTTATGCCGTCATTCTTATTAGGGGGAACACAGCTCCCCGTTTTAATGCTTCCAGAGCCGCTCCAAATGGTGAGTAACGCTCTGCCGATTGCTTGGCATTTTAAATTTGTCCGTGGAATGGGCTTCCGCGGGGGTGAATTGGAATATTTTATTCCGGAAATTGGCGGCTTTCTTCTTATGACCGGTGCGTTTTTACTCGCTATCTTCCTTCTTTGGTTTAAGGAAAGAAGAAAGATGAAAATGGCGGGAGAAGAAACTTATTCTACTAATCAGCCGATAGATCGTCCGGTAACAGAAGTAGTATGAGGAATATCGTTGTTTTTGAAATGTGGAAGGGAAAAAGAGCGAATGGCTTAGGCGATTTGCTCTTTTTTTATGGTCTTTGACCACCTACAGAGAAGAATAAAAAAGTTAAATAGTAGTATATATGTAAAAAAAATATTAAAAAAATAAATAAATACCATCATTTGATTATTTTGTGTTAAAATATTTTTGGTAAAATCAGTATATAACTAGAACTTAAGTTCTAGTTAATAGGTATGGGGGATACATAAGATGCCAAAATCAAAAGCTTACCAACAATTTTTAGGAGCTTCGGTCTCAACTGCAGTTGTGGCAAGTGTAGTAACAACAGGGATGGTGCCTTCTGCTCAAGCTGAGGAAATCTCTTTTTCTGATGTAAACGGTAACGATTATTTTTATGAGGCGGTAAGTAACCTATCAGATCGTCAAATTATTAAAGGATATGATGATGGGACTTTTCGTCCGTATCAGACAGTAACTCGCGCTCAAGCGGCTAAAATGCTGGCAATGTCATTGGATTTAAATCTTTCGAATACAAAAAATCCTGGATTTACAGATGTGAAAACATCGGATTGGTACTATGGTTCTGTTGCGGCATTAGTAGATGCGGGAATTATTAAAGGATATGATGATCAAACGTTTCGTCCGAATGAAACTTTAACACGAGCCCAAATGGCCAAGATGATTGCGTTAGGCTTTAAGCTTGGAGAAACGTCAGTTGATAAATTCTCTGATGTAAAAAATAGTGATTGGTATGCTGGTTATGTCGGTTCGTTAGTTGAAAAAGAAATTACAACAGGGACAACCCCGACTACATTCTCACCGAATAAAAATATTACCCGTGGCCAAATGGCAGCGTTTATTTATCGTACAGAGCAAGCTAACAAGCCTGTTTCTACATTATATAAGATTGATAGTGTAACAGATTCTGCTGTTGTGATTAACGGTGTGTCTTATAGACTGGACAATCATGTGAAATCGATTTTACATAAAACTAATGCCGATATTTTGAAGAATGCGGTTATTGAGTTTGAAGAAAACAATAATGTAATTACAAAAGTCACCTCACTGGAAATTAAAGAAGGTGCAACAGTTTCAAAAGATCAGCTTGTATTTGACGGAAAAAACGGCTTCATCAATGGGGATTTAAAGATTAGTGCGGATTATATATTAGTGCAAAACATAACGGTAAAAGGTAATCTTGAACTTAGCAATCATGTGAATAACAACTTTTACGGAAAGAATGTCCAAGTAGAAGGAAAAACAGTTATCGCAGCTGAAGTGAAACAATCTGCTAATATAAGTAAAGGAAAAGTTTCTCAAACTCTTGCTTATAAACAAAAAGAAGTGGCAGCTACTGAAGAAAATACCGTTTCTATTACATTGGAAAACGCTTCTATTGGTGTGCTCGAAATCAGAAAAGAAAATATAGCGGTAACAGCAAAAGGAAACACGACAATGGAAGAAGTTCATGTGTATGCAGACACGGTTCTTTCTGGAGACTCGAAAACGTCTACTGAAAAACTAATCATTGAAAATGGTGTAAAAACGGTCCAGCTTGATATGGTTATTGAAAAAGCAGTATTAAAAATGAATGACGAGATTGAGTTGTCGGGTAAAGGAAGTATTAAAGACCTCGTGATTGAAGATAAAAAGGTCAAAATCAACTTAGGTAAGGACACTAAACTGTCAAATGTGACTTTACCGTCAGGCACTAAGGTAGAAGATCTATTCAAAAACTATAATGATGTAAAGTCTAATATTAGCAAAGTAGATGGAAAGTCTAATTCGACTTCATCAAGCGGCGGTTCTAGAAGTTCCAGTTCATCTAATAGCGGAAATTCTATTCCAAGTTCAGGTGAAATCACCGTTGCAGGTACGTACGGTCCTCAAACAGGTAAGCAAACAATCAATGGCAATCTAGTAGTTAAAAGTAAGGATGTAACATTGAGAAACCTTGTTGTGACAGGAAATTTAGTTATCGACGAGGCAGTTGGAGACGGTGATGTGCATCTTAACGGAGTAGAAATTCAAGGGACGACAACTGTAAAAGGTGGCGGTGAAAACAGTATTTATTTCACAGACTCTGTACTGGTTACTGTTATTGTAAATAAAAATGATGGGAAAATTCGTATTGTAGCTCAAGGTAATACAAGTGTAGTGGATTTACAATTAGAGTCTTACGTTAAAATTGAGGAAGAGGGATTGACAGGAAATGCACCTGGCTTTACAAATGTTACTTTATCTGAGGGAATACAAAATGTAGATTCGAATTTGCAAGTGTCTCTTGAAGGGGCATTCGATACAGTAAACTCTCGAGCAAGAAATGTCCGTATTAATCTATCCCGGGAGACAAATATTGAAAATCTAGTAGTCAGTGCATTAGGTGCTATTATTAGTGGGAATGGAAATATTAATACAGCAGAAATAAATGATCGAGGCATTGAATTATCAGTAAGACCAAGTAATTTAGTTATCCAAGTACCAAATACAACTGTGCGTATAGGTAATGAAAATATTGATGAAAGTTACTCTCAAGAAAATGAGACACATTTACAAGGGGTAATAGCAACACAAGGAATGATTGATGTAGATCTTACTAAGTTCGTCGCTGGTATGACAATTGACGATTTTGGTGTGACTGCTACTCTCAATGGAGAGGCTGTTACGTTAGAGAATTTACAATATGATGCAACTAAACGTAAAATTTTCTATACTCCTGTATCATTGGAAGATAATATCGGTAAAACGTTAGAGATTACGGTTGCTCCTAGCAATGATAGTTCAAAAGTGAAAGGCAACCCAGTGAAAGCATCGGTCGTATTGAACACAGGGTTTGAAGGAAGAATTACAGACATTCATGGTGTAGGAGTGCCAAGTATTAAGATTCACTTCAGAAAAGATAATGGAGATAGTGCTATTGTTGAAACAGTTATGACTGATAAATACGGGTACTATTCTGTAAATCTTCCACAAGGTATGTACGTGGGAGAGATGGAAGGGGATGGTTTTGTTACGTCCTCTCTATTCGCTATAGCGCCTTCTGCTGTTTATAATATTAATCAAAATGAAACAGCTATTCGTGCGGCTGCTACAAATGAGCTCAAAATTCTGCTTTCGTGGAATGAACTTCCTCGAGATGTTGATTCCCATCTTGTCGGCCCTGTAAAAGATTCTTCTAATCAGTTTTATATTTGGTATGGTGACAGAGAGTTCTCGAAAGACAGCATTTTATATGCCGATTTGGATTGGGATGATACTGATTCTTACGGACCTGAAACAACTACTATTCGCCAGTTAGTAGATGGAACGTATACCTTCGTTGTGCATAATTTTTCTGGAGAACATCCTCTCTCAAATTCAGGAGCAAAGGTGCAAGTGTATAAAGGGAATTCAAAAATAGCGAACCAAACCTTTGTAATACCAGAGGGAGATGGTACAGAAGAATATTGGACTGTTTTTGAATTGACGATTTCAAACAACGGTAATGTTATTGAGATTAATCCTGTTAATGTTCTAAGTAGCTCCACTCCAGATGTATTGTTAGGGAAGGATTGGGATGCAGGCGACATTAGATCAGAATTGAATTATATGATTGAAGAAGCTCAATACCTATATACCGAAGCTGAGGAAGGAACAGAAGTTGGTCAATATGTACTGGGAGCTAAGGAGCTTTTGAAAGAAGCTCTTGATACAGCTGAAGCAGTAGCATCTAACGGAGATATCACTGAAGAAGAATTTATTCTAGCGATTGAAACCTTATCAACAGCTATTAGAACATTTGAGGCATCCCAAATTGTTTCTATATCCACAACAGACTTGCTATATATCCTAGAGCAGGCAAATGAGTTGCATCAATCAAGCCGAGAGGGAACAGAAGTTGGAGAGTATATGACCGGCTCAAAAGCAGCTCTTCAAGAAGCTATTGATGCTGTTCAGGAACTATTCTCCTACCAAACGGCTACGCAAGGTGAGATTTGGTATGCAGAAGGAGTACTGGGAGAAGCTATTGAGCAGTTCTACAGAACTCAACTGGTAGAAACAGCGGATACTGAATTAGTTTCGACCATTGCTTATGCTCAAAGAATATATGGACAAGCTCAAGAGGGAACGGGAGTAGGACAATATCCTGTAGGCTCTAAGGTAACTTTACAGGAGGTTATTGACGTTGCCCAAGTCGTCCTAGAAAAAGGTACAACAACTTTAGGAGAAATATGGGATGTGCAGGAATCCATATATGTAGCTATTGAAAATTTCCTAGCAAATGAAATTGGAAGAAGTGACCGACCTGGATATGTAAATGAATTGTTAGATCTAGTCGATCAAGCACAGTACCTAATTGAAAGTGTAGAGGATGTAGAAGTTGCTGCAGAAGCAATACATACATTACAAGAAGCTATTGACGAGGCGAGAACATTTCTGGCATATGATTTAGAAGAAACAACAGAAGAGATGTACGGAGAACAAATCGACAAAATAATTTCAGCTATTTTGGAATTTGAAGAGAACAGCAATGAAACTCCTGTTAACGAAGAAAACCCAGTTGATGGAGAAGAGGGTGTAGGTGCAGGTACTTTTAATGCTATAAATGCAGCTACATTTACCACTGTTTCCTATACGGCCGGAACGGATACTTTAATAATCTCTGAATTAGTTGATATTGAAGAGGGTTCAACGTTTGATTTATCAAAATTAACATACAGTGATGCAGAAACGACTGTTGAGCTTGCCACTTTACAAGGAACGTATACTCTTGTCGGTGCAGAGGCAGAAGTTGATGAAGCTGGTGAATACTTCTATGATGCAACGACTAATGAGCTTAAGATTATTTTGACTGCAGACGATGCAGCTACAATAGAAGGATTAGCCGGCTTTGGTGCAGCGGGTACGATTGCAGACACATTAACTGCAATGCAAGGATGGAATATTGATATGGCTAGTATTGAATCTTCAGAAGTTATGGATATTAATGTAGAAGTAATTTCTGAAGATTAATCAAAATAGCTGTCAGTCGTTAATCTTTATAAAATATCAAATGATTTCGGTAAGGTAATCAAAAGGAGAGCAGTTCACTTATTCGTGACTGACTCTCCTTTTTGTTTAAAGCTATTTTAAGTTAAATTCTAATAGGAGACAGTTACACTAGGGGATGTCTTCAGTTTGGCTCTTCCCCATGATACGCAATCAAAATAATATTCTCATCCGAATTCTGATTCAACTGCTGCTCCAAATCGCGGATTTTTTCGAGTTGGCTGTTTTGTAAGTTTGCGACTGGATAATCTTCTTTCTCGTTCATTTCAACACTCCTTTTCGTATAGAGAAATTCACTTCACTTAAGTTTTGGCTAACTCAGTCGACTTTATTCGATGTAGCGGTGTAGAGAAGGGTATAAAAAAACAGCTATTCTTTTGAACAGCTGTTTGTATGTGTTTTCATATGTAGGTTATTTGTGAGCCAGTACAAATACAATGGCACCAATAAAAGCAGCCATTACTCCGTATGTTATCCTCTCACGTTGGTCTTTCGTAAGCCATGAGCGATTCATCATTCATATCCTCCTTTAGTTTACTGTCTAATAAGGCGAAAGGAGGTACTTTTGTTCGGCAGCTGGCGAGCATAGTCGATATGAGACGTTAGCCCCTGTAGCTTTGCGTCACCATTTTTCAATGGTTTTGCCCTTTCGTATTCTTATAAGACCCTTCTATCTTACTGTATTTTGAGATAGGGATGAATAGTTCTTAAAGACTAAAAAACAGGCGGAATGGCCTGTTTTTAGTTTGTCGTTTTATTCAAATGATTCATAACTCGTACGAGCATCACACAAAGCTGGGCACGTGTAACAGACTCGTTTGGGCGAAACGATTGGCCTGTTGAGAAAATCCCTAACTTCACAAGCTGCTGAATCTCTCGGTAAGCATGATGAGAAGGTGAGACATCTTGAAAGTGATGGTGAGACAATGAGACAGTTGGCTGTAAGGCACGTGCTAGCATGAGTGCTATTTGCGCTCGTGTTAATGTTCCATCTGGCTGAAACTGGTTCCCGTATCCTTTAATGATTCCTTGTTCATAGGCAGAGAAAACAGAAAGGAATCCTGGCATCTCGAGCGGGACATCTTGAAAAGGTGCGTTCAAGGAATAAGGAGCGTCCCACTGAAACAGTCTGTTTAGCATTATGACCGCATGGCGGCGGGAGATGGAGGAGTTTGGCCGAAACGTTCCGTCGCCGTAGCCGTTCACAATCCCTAATGCTGCCGCTTGTTCAATTTCCTCGTATGCCCAGAAAGAAGAAGGGACATCTTGGAAAAATTTCGTTTGCGTTGTTTCTTCTCCAACTTTAACGGTCCCATCAGCCGTTATCGTTTGACTCGAATTTGTCGTGATGACTGTCACTGTCTGCCCTTGAATAAGAGGGAAGTCGGTGGTCATGATGGAATCGGTGACGAGCCAGCTGTTTTGAAGTTGATCATCAGCAAACAGCCATGCTCGTTGTCCGAAAAGCCCTGAAGAAAAGCCAATAAGTTGGGACGATTTAGGTAATGGCTGATTGCTTTTAATTGTGAGCCATTCAATTGCTTCGGTTACGTTCGCCGACAGTTTCCGTGCGTCTTCAACTTGAAGAAGGCCGTAACCGGTATATGGGTCTGCTCCTTGTTCGCCAATGTCCTTAGAAGAACGGACGAGCGCATGGCGAAGGGAGATTGCATCCATCTCGGGGTATTCTGTTTTTAATAAAGCAGCTGCTCCGCTTACATAAGGGGCAGCAAGCGAGGTGCCACGTCTCGTTTCATATCGGTTATGTGTATACGTGCTGATAATATTAGCGCCAGGTGCGCTTAAATCAATGTCCCACCCATAATTGGCGATGGGGATTGGTTTTTGTTCTTTTGTTGTTCCAGTTACGGTCAACACTCCTGGGTACGAGGCGGGATAAATACCGCTCGTCTTCGTTTCGTGATTACCCGCCGCAGCTACAAGGAGAATCCCTGCATTCACGGCATCCATCACGGCTTTTCGTAGCATCATCGTTTCACCTTTTCCCGCAAGGCTCATATTAATAATGTCCACTTCTTGCTCCATGGCATCATAAATGGCTTGGCTAATGTCGAAATCATCGCCGTTTCCTGATTGATCGAGCACCTTCAATGGAATGATGTCGACAGGTGCATTGCCCAAAATGCCAGTAATCCCTTTTTCATTATGACCGCAAGCGGCCAATACGCCTGTCACAAATGTCCCGTGACCAAACCGGTCTTCAGCGTACGGAAGAGCTTCAGCGTAATCACGTCCAAGGCTGTGCAACACATTTCCGCAAAAATCTTCATGCGGGGAGATGCCCGAATCAATGACCGCAATTCTTACCGCGTTCGTTCCGTACAATTGAAAAGAAGGGGTCTTGCTCCAGGTTTCGGTTCCCTCAATCTGGACATGAAGAGAGTGAAACATTTGCGTTTTTGGTAACAAAACGTCTATTATAGAAAGAGAACTTTCGTTTTCACCGAGCAAGTTTCCTTGCTCATCCCAAATTTTTACGGACCAAGGTCCTTCACTTTCACTTACTGTGACCGAGAGTCTAGATAACGGTTTATTATTCGTATGAATGATCCACTCTCCAGGGGAAAGAGGCTGCTCTTTATATCGGAATGTTTCTGCCCTGTTTTTATGACCAATAGTCATTCCACTTAGAGAATTGGGGGATACTTGTTTATACTTTTCGAGAGCCGGCAAGGCTTGAATGTCCCCAAGTCCCCATTGTTGAAAGGTGAACGGGTCATTGTAGGAAAGTAGTGAGCTCGCCTGTTTCTGTTTATTCGGCTCAATGTATTGAACAGCTGAAACGGATGCTAAAGCATGAATGTCTTCGGCGGTTGCCATGATTTTCATCTGCTGTTTTTCCTGCTTTAAAATTTGTATAGCAGATGACCGGATTGATTGAATGTCTGCCCCGTTTTGTAAGTGGACAATCCATTCCTGCTCTGCGGCTTTTGCCGTAAGGGGAGCAGATAAATAAGACAAAATGAGCCCAGCTAATAAGAAATAAACTTTCACTGTGTTCGTGCTCCTTGCGTAAAAGATGGTTATCTTTACTATAATCTATTTATCTACATAAATCATCGGTTATGGTAATGGAGAATTATATACAAAAAAAGACCTGTTCATCGAGAACAGGCCATCAACATGGTTTACCAACCAAAGGCTTACCACTATCATTATATGACGTACGAAGGGTAGATATCACTAAGAATTATGTGGTAAATTAGTTATTATATGGGCGTTCTTTTGAATATATGTAAGGTAAATGTGGATATTTCAGTAATAATAAAGAGAAATCGTTCTAGACAAATTGTGAAAAGTGGATGGGTGGTCTCATTTTATCCCGCATTAATAGGCAGTAAAACCCCCGCCACTGGAAGTTTCCTTTATAGTGGTCTAAAAATATTCTCTCGTTCGATAAATATTATTCGGGAAAAATTACCTGTTGAAATAAAATCGTCTTTCGTATTACATTATAGCTACCAACCGAGGTTTTTTGATAAGACAAATAACCTCGTTGCAAGCTATATTTGCATATAACTTGCGTTTGAAGCCTCCGTTTTATCGCGGAGGTTTTTTTACTGAAAAATCATAAACGCTTACTTTTTGTTTCGTATTTTAAGACACATCATTATTGAAGCGCTACTCAAAAAAGAAACCGCATTACGAATTTAAAATTATCGTCTTTGCGGTCTCCTCTTTCTATTGAAGGGTTTTGCTCCTTTTAAGCAAGTCAGTTATTTTAGAGGCAAGTACAAATCCGTTTCTTCTTCTACCTTTACTTTTCTGCTTTGTTTCACTCCACTTTTTGTCTTCTTTTCGGCATATACGGTCACAGATCCATCTGTTTTTACAGGACCGAACCCATTGATTTCTCCAATTTTAAGACCGGTATCCTGTCCGTTAACGAATAAATGAGCATTTTCTTCATTGGAGGACGGATAAATATATTGGCCTTCCAACTCTAAGTACACTTGTACTTTATTTTGAATCGATTTTGTCACATCCACTTTTTCAACGGTTTCGATTGTACCATAGGCTTTATTTGGTACTGCTTTGAATGTATAAATACCGGGAAACAACGATGATGTCACAGCTGTGTCATTTGCTGACTGAATGGTATCAATTTTTTTACTGCCGATGTATAGGTCAACATTTTCAAAGTTGGTCGATAAGTAAGCTTTGTATGTTTCCATTTGCAGCTCGTACCGATCGAAAAAGAGCCATGTTCGTCCATTTTGTTTTAGTGAAATAAATGGTTTAACTGCCTTGTTAATATAAGAAGGGCCGTCTAAGTAGGATGCATGCAAATCTTTCAATATTTGCTCATAGCCTGCTTGATCTCTCGTTAAATATGAAACAAATGCTTTCGCGTCTTCTTCGGTGGCAGTCAGTTCATCTTGTGCATCATTCATCACATCGGCAATATACTTGTAATCCTCATTGGCGACTGCTTCTTCAAGACGCTGAACAATACGTTCTGGTTTCGACAACTGTGCGCCAATGATATAAATAATTAAAAGAATACATACTATCAAGGCGACAAACGAATAGAGAGGCGGCTTTTGTTTCGGATCTCTTTGTAGAGCCCGCTTATTCTCCAAACGTGAACGAGACGCACGTTCTTTCGACGATGTTCCCGATCCGGTAGCATACATATAAGAGCGCTGTCTGGCAGTTGAGTGCCTTTCTTCTATATAATGTTCCATAACTTCTTCCCTTTCTCCCTCATCCCGCTGCAATGAGCGATGTAACCTTTATATTGTACCAACCATTAATCTAGCAAATTGTCCAATCATTGTATAGACATTCTATCTATATTTTACTTTATAGTTCAACATCGCTTTATTTAATGTAAGGGTGTTTAAAAGGGATTATTCAGACCTCTTAGAACCAACCCTCGAACTTTCTAAATCGATATATTTCGTTTTCCGAAGAGATGTGATATGATTTTGTTGTGAAAATACATAATTTTCAAATAAAAACAAAGGGGAACAAGGGGATGAAAAAACAAATTCAAGTGCTGCTGACTGTATTGGTGCTGTTACTGTCCGTTTTCCTGCCAAACAGTGCTACATGGGCATTGTCGCAGCAAGGGGGAAAAACGCTTCAAGTCAGTCAATCGCTTCTTTCAATGACAGAAGCAAGAGATGTGACGGTAGAGGTCGATTTAGGCTATGAAGCTGATTTATCAGAAATTGAATGGTCATTTGGTGGCAAGCCGCTAAATGCTTGGAGAAAGTGGAACAAAGACAAAGGGGATTTTACAGGTCAGCCTTACATCACGTTTAAAGAAAGCCCTCATTACGTAGAAGGAACAACGACCATCAAAGCTGTTTTACACTTTGATTTATTGTTTGATACAAATGATTTATCACCTCGCAGTATTCGTGTTCAATATCCGCAGTTTATCAATCATTACGATTTAACGGTCAAAGATCCAGAGAGTGGGGAGGCAGCATCTGCTTCTTTAAAGCTGAATGTGTATGACAGCTATCGCCAATACGAGGAAATCAAGCCGGAAGTGGATCGGATCTTTGAAGAGAGAAAAGAAGGGCGTTATGCTGAGTATCAATCGATTGGACAAACAGTAGAAGGAAGAGACATGCATTTTGTCGTATTGGCAAAGAATGAGACCGCTGTTGACACGTATTTAAATAAGACATTACCGCAAGCGCTCGAAAACCCGGAGCAATTACAGAAAGATATTGAATCAGGAAAACTTGAAAACTATCAAGTACCCATTTGGTTTAACAATATCCACCCAGATGAAGCACCTGGTGTGGATGCGATGCTAGATTTACTGGAGACATTTGCGACTGAAGAAGTCGTGTCGTATGAAACCGTCGATGACCAAGGGAATCCACAAACAGTTACGTTAAATGTTAATGACGCCTTGGACAACTTTATTTTCATTTTTAATCTTGCTCATAACGCAGATGGACGCGTGAACAACACGAGACATAATGCGAATGGCTTTGATTTGAACCGTGACAATGGCTATCAAACGCAAAAAGAATCCGTGATTGTCACAGAGGAAATTGCGAAGTGGACGCCATTAACATTTTTAGATTTACATGGATTTGTGAAAGGCTTTTTAATTGAGCCGTGTACACCACCGCATAACCCGAATTTTGAGTATGATTTATTAATGGATGGCATGATTGACCATGCTCATGCGATGGGAAAAGCGGGGATTGCCAACACAGCGTATGAGAAATATGAAATTCCGTTGTTGGACTATGAAAATGGCTGGGATGATGCGACGACCGCTTATACCGCGATGTATGCGATGTTCCACGGAGCGATAGGACATACAGTTGAAATTCCAGAGTTGAATGAAGAGTCGAATGAAGCGTTAATTTATGCAAGCTTCGGTGCAGTTAAATATGCGCTTGAACATAAAGAAACATTATATATGAATCAATTAGAAGTGTTTAAACGCGGTGTGAACGGAGAAGACAACAAAGCGGTAGATGAGTGGCTCGTTAACCAAGACGGCAAGGTCATTGGTCGTGACCGTGAAAAAAATCAAAGCTTCTTCCCAGATTATTATGTATTGCCAGTCAATGAAGGATTGCAAAAAAATGATTTAGAAGCTTATAACATGGTAGAATACTTGATTCGTAACGGCGTGAAAGTCGAACAGACGATAAAAGAGGTAACGGTTAAAGGAGTTAAGTATCCAGAAGGCTCCTTCATCGTTCCGATGCATCAAGCAAAACGCGGTCTTGCGAATGCAGTGTTAGCGGACGGAGAAGATGTTTCGGACTGGGAGGCCATGTATGATTCGGTTATTACAAACTTCCCGGATTTACGTGGATTTGATCGTTATGCCGTATACCAAAAGAATGCATTTAAAAATAAAGCCAATCCGATTATTGAAGTGGACAAGCCGTCTGTTCAGCTTGACAGTCAAGTGGCATCATATGTCGTCGGCAATACGAATAACGATGCAGTGAAGCTTGTCAATGAGTTGCTTGCAGAAGGGAAAGAGGTTCAATATATTACGGAAACAACGGGAGAACATCAAGCTGGTGATTTTGTCGTCATGACAAAGGATTTATCTCCTTACATGTCCACATATATGGTGGATGTTGCGCCTATTCAAGGTGAAATTGCCGCGAAGAAGCTAGAGAAGAAAGCAGTCTATGCGGCTGGAAGTGCAGCTTCCAAGTTTGTGTTGAAGGAACTTGGCTTTACGGTCGCGGAAGCAGCAGATAGTTCGCTCATTTTTGATGATCAAGGAAAAGCGAAAGTTGAAAAAGGGAAAACGTATATTTTATCAGGAGGCGGAGCGTTGCAGCACGTGAAAGACGAAAACATCGTTCCAGGTCTTGAGTATGGAAATACAGATTTTTATCATGAAGGTATTTTAAAAATGAACGTTACACCAAATCAGCTGTACACATCCGGTTATGGAGAGGAAGAGTGGCTGTACACAGCTTCTGGTACATGGGTAAAAGCTTTGCCGGTAGGAGCTGAAGCTTTGCTAGAGGTGAGCGGTGAAAAAGACTTTTATAAAGCCGGCTGGTGGCCTGGCAAAGAGCAAGTAAAAGGACAAATCATGGCATTTACGTGGGAGAATGATGATTATCATATCGTCGCTTATGCAAATGACTTAACTTTCCGTGCGCATACGAAGCAAAGCTATCGCTTCTTGTCCAACGCTATTTTTGCCAATTCGCTCGAACAAACAAAATAGGCTGGGTGTTTGCTCGTTTTTCGTTGAAAACACTCGCAAAAAGAAAGAGATATGCATAGATTGATGCATATCTCTTTCTTTTTGTGGGAAATAGGATAATAGGAGGTTATTTTGCTAGAAAGAGATTCTTTATAATAAAAGTAAAGATTATAAGAATGGAGGATGAAAAGAAATGAGAAAAGTAATCATCCTTTTTTTAACGATAGCATTCCTTTTAAATTTTGCAATTCATCCATCACACAGCATTGATACAGGAGTGATGGCGTATCAGGATTATGAAGAACAACTATATTGGTCTGAGCCGATTAAGTGGGCCGTTGACGAAGAAATTATAAAGGGGTATCAACATGAAGGGTTGCTAAAACCATATAACAACTTGACTGAAGCCCAATATTTAACGATGCTTTTTCGTTATTTGGCCCCACACGAAGAGGTTTCATCCTCATCATCGGACAAGCATTGGGCATTTAAACAATATGAATTGGCACAAAAATATCATCTTCCGGTAAATGGTGTTCAAGCAGCTGATGAACCGATTCGAAGAGGAACTACGGCTTTGCTGTTGGCGCAGGCAGTTACAGGGAAACAGATGACCGAAAAACAGGCGGTCCAGTGGCTCTATGATCAGCAGCTTTCGACTGGATATCCATCAAAGGAAGGCGTTTATCCAAAAACGTACGAGTCTTTCCATCCAGATGAATGGTTAACACGCGGACAAGGTGTGACATTTTTACATCGTTTTCATACAAGTAATGTGTCTAAAACGTTAAAAGTAGTAGAACAGCCGCTATTTTACTCAACGAGAAATTTTTCTGTTCATGGCATCGTCATTGGGGACGAACAATCTCAAGTAGAACACTATTTTGGAACTCCTCAGCGCAAAGGAATGAACGAGTACGGTGTAACATGGTCCACGTATCACCAAAACTATCAGCAATTCTACATGGTTGGTTATGCGGACGGAAAGGTAGCAGCGCTGTATACAAATCAAGATTTGTTCCATACTATAGATGGATTGAAAATAGGTGCTCCAAAGGCGACGGTCCGACAAATGTTAGGGTCTCCGCTTAAAATGATTCAAAAAAATCGGATGAACTATGTAATCGAAGATATGGAATACGATACGTATTTAGTGAATGATGCTTATGTCACCCTTTTTTATGACTTGCATAATAACGAACGCGTAAAGGCTGTACAATTAATTGAAAAGAGTACAGAACAAAAGAAACAAGGCTTCTACGGGAATGGAAGCGATGTTCTCCGTGAAGGCTTTGAATGGCAGTTGTTTGACTTAGTCAATGCTGAAAGAGTGAATGATGGCTTAACGGTTTTGAAGTGGCATAATCCTGTTTCAGGCACGGCTCGAAAACATAGTATGGATATGGCTCAAAACCAATATTTCAATCATCAAAACCTGCAAGGGCTGTCCCCATTTCAACGAATGGATCGAGATGGCATTTTATATTCTGCGGCAGGTGAAAACATTGCGATGGGCCAATTCAGTAGTATTTTTGCCCACGAAGCATTAATGAATTCCCTCGGTCACCGAAAAAATATTTTGAAGGAGAAGTGGACTCATTTAGGAGTAGGTGTAGCTTTTGATGGGAAATATCTTCCATATTATACCCAGAACTTTTTTACGCCGTAAATGAAACGACATATAGAAATGCGCGAGTGCTGATGCATCGCGCATTTTTTTATAGTTTATTAGTTTTTAGTTTATCTTAATATCAAGAATTTAAATTCCAAATTTTATTATTATATCATATTGATTCCATCTATTACAGGAATAACCGCTTTTTTTCTGAATGATGGCATGCTACTATTTGGATAGAAAGTTGCTCAAGCTTTTTCCGGTGCGGAAACAAGGCATTCTTTCATATTAATTTAACAATTACATTTGCTATCTAGTTAAATATGAAATAATCATAACTTAGGGGGATTTTCAACATGTCGAAAAACTATCGTAAATTCGTAGCAGGTACTGTAACAGCAGCTGTAGTAGCATCTGCAATTGCACCAGCAGCAAGCGCAGCATCTTTCTCTGATGTTCCAGCTGATCACCAATTTGCAGAAGCAATTGACGCTTTAGCAACAGAAGGAATTTTTGTTGGTAAAGATGGAGTGTTCGATGTGAACGGTGAATTAACTCGCCGTCAAGCAGCAGTTGTATTTGCTCGCTTAATCGAAGGTGAAGGCGAAATGGAACAAGTTTTCTCTGATGTTGCTTTAACGGATGCTGAGTTAACAAAAGCAGCTTACGAAGTAAATAAAGCTGGCGTTATGACTGGTTCTAACGGTAACTTAAATCCTTACGCAAAATTAACTCGTCAACAAATGGCGAAAATGATTGTTGAGCACTTTGACTTAACACATGTTGAAGGTTCTGACGTTGAAATTAAAGACTTAGACAAAGCTCATGAGAGTCAACGTGAATACATCCAAATTTTAGCAGAGAACGGTATCACTCAAGTTGCTGACGGAAATTTCCGCCCGACTGAAACAGTAAAACGCGGTCAATTTGCAGCGTTTGTTTACCGTGCGATGAATATTGAAGAAGAGGAAGTAGTTGTTGAGCAAGCAGTTGAGAGCGTAACAGCTATTTCAAAAACAGGTGTAGAAGTAGTATTACCAAAGGTGACAGAAGCGAAAGAAGACTTCACAATCGAAGTAGTTGACCCATCTGGCAACATTCACGAAGTAAAAGCGGTAAACCTTGAAATTGGCGAAACAGACATGACATTTGAATTTGTAACACCAGTTAGCGAAGTTGAATTAGGTATTTGGACAGTAGGCGGAGTGGAGTTTGATACAAAAGCTGTCGATGCAGTTGAAAAAGTAAACAGCGCTTCAAACCAAGTCGAACTTCTTAATGCTTTAAAATCTTCTTACTTCACGGATGTGAAAGAAGAATTAATCGTTGAGTACCAAACAGCTTTAGCAGCTACGCAAGCTGACGAGAAAGATTCTATTAAAGAAATTCAAGCTGTTATCAACAAAGTAAACGAAGATACAAAAACAGCAGAAGAGCAAGAGGCAATCTTAAAAGCTGTTAATGATGCGAAAAACCAAGTTGAGTTATTGAAAGCTCTTCAAGATTCTGGATTTAAACGCGTAAATGCATCTTGGATCGCTAGCTATGATGCATCTATCACAAATACAGAAGCTTCTGTAGAAGACATTCAAAATAAAATTGATGCTGACAACTTAACTGCAGTAAATGCAGCTATCACTGATGCAACAGATGAGTTAACATTAAGCAAAGTGACAGATGCACGTGCTTTAGTAAACTCTTACGTGAAAGACGATGTAGAAGGACAACCAGCAGTAAAAGCTCCTTTATTAGACACATTAGTGAAGCATGAAGCGGTTGTGAACGTTTCTTTAGCAACAACAAATGCTAAATTAGACAATGCATTAAAGCAACTTGCTGCTGTAGATGTCGACAACTTCGCTTATGAAACGGTTAACACATTAGAGTTAACAAACTACCGTAATGCAGTGACTGCTGCTGCTGTAGCTGCAAAAGATACGACTGCAGAAATTCAAACAATTGTGAACGACACGAACGTAGCGGCTGAAGCGACAGCTGTCCAAGCTTTTGCGAGTGTAACAGCTGACACAACAACAACTCAATTAAAAGAGTTATTTACAACATTAAACAACCGTTCTGACTTTGCATCAAAAGCATTTGATGTAACATCAGTAAACGATCAATTATTAGAGCAATACCGTACGGCAATTGTGGCAGCAGCTGCAGTAGATAAAGATGAAGCTACAGAAATCCAAGCCATTGTTACGACAGTGAACGCTCCAGAAGCAGCGCTTGATAGCATTGATGCAGCGATAACAGCTGATGAATTGTTAGCAGCTTTAAAAGATAAAACATTAAACTTCACAAAAGTTGTGGATGCAAACAAAGATGCGTACCACGCTGATCTTGCAGCATTCCAAACGGCTGCAGACAGCATGAATACAACAGTATCTGTACCAGCTGTTAAAGCAGTAGTAGACGCTGTAAATGCAAAAGTAGCTCTTAACGCGGCAACAACAGCTTCTGCTGCTAAAACTGCTGTAACAGACTTTGCAATTGCACAGAACGACACAGCTTATATCAATGCATCTTCTACAGTTAAATTAGAAGTAGCTGAGTTAGTTCTTGCAGCAAAACCAACTGCTGGCTATGCAGTTATTGCTGATGTAACAACTGAAATTGCTAACCAAATTACTGCTCAAGCAAACTTAGTGTCGGCAGTGAACGGAGCAACAACAATCTCTGCTGTTGATGCAGCTCTTGAAGCATTAAAGTATGACGCTTATACGAATTTAACGGCTGCTGAGCAGCTTGATGTAGCGGAAGCATTCTTGAATGCATTCCCAGTAGATGCGGATAACAACAAAGTTAACTACAAAACGTTAACAGCAATTAAAACAGATGTTGACAAAGCGATTGCTTCTGTAAACTAATGTAAACAACAAAGAAAGAACCAATCTATTTTATGAGATTGGTTCTTTCTTTGAAATTTGTTCGTAAAGAAAGGGTTGAAACAGTGGAACATCGAATTATTTCTACGGTAGGATCCCCGTTGATGGAACATAGTCTTATTTGCAATGCATCGTCATTTACGTTCACGTTAGCCATAAATGCGGAGGAGCTTTTTTATAGTATTTCAAGCACACTTGATGAATTAGAACATAGCATGGCGTTAGATGAACAGCAGATAAAAGAAGTGACGGATAAAATTTCCTTGCTGCCTCCCCGCTCGGATGAACAACTACAATGTGAATATAGAATAAGAGGCTTGCAAAAGTTACTCCAAGTACACAATGGGCTGCAAGCATTAAAGCAAACAGTAGACCGAAGTGAATGGCCAGGGAAGTTAATCAGACTGGAAAGAGCCCTAGATCAAGCATCTCGTGGCCTGTTGCGAGAACAATTGTCCGAGCAGTTGGAACGAGTAAAGATGATTGTTTCTTTTGTTCCTGTTGAGGAGCGAACAGAAGATCTCTTTGAAAATATGAAGACTGCTAAGACTGCTAAAGAACTAGATACCCTCTTATGTCAGTTCCGTTTAGAGCGCTATGTGAATTTAGGGAGAACGTTCCGTCTTCAAGCAGCCGAGCAATTTTTCGATTTCCGCAACACGTGTCAATCGCAAGAAGAGTTGAATCAGACTATGCTACCAATCATTGAAAAGTTTGAAAGGTTGAAGGCAAAGCAACCAAAGGTGGAAAAAAAGAAAGAGGATCCGATGTTCACGAGCGTTCTTTCATTAGGATAAGATCGGTGCCAGTCACCACCCTAAGCCTGTCGAAAAGTCTCATGGAGAGAAATCTCTGTGAGGCTTTCTTTTATTTATCCAAATGGGTAAAAAAGGGAGTAGTGGTATCTTTATAATCATTGTTCTTAAGGGTCGTTTTTTACGTACTATTGATGCCAACATCGAGCGAAGTTTTGAGGATGCAAAAAGATTCATGGTTACCAATTCCCCTCGAAGTCGAGTGGAAAGTCTATTCAATAATAAGTCTTTTTAACAGTAGCTCTTTAAAACACTCTTTAATAGCTCTTCATCTCATTAAAAAATGGGGTAAAGGGTTTTTAAAGAGTGTTTTTTCTATTACCTATCTATTGTAAATAAAATTTCCACACCTAAACCCTCCCAAAAAAGGTTTCACCCTCCCTAAAACTGGTTAAATATCCCTTAGAAACAATTACTAAATCATCAATCACTAAGGGGGATTTTTTAGATGTCTACTAACTATCGTAAATTTTTGGCTGGGTCTGTATCTGCTGTGATGGTGGCTGGGGCGATGGCGCCTGCTGCAAGTGCGGCGATGTTTCCGGATGTGGAAAAAGGGACGTCTCATGCAGAAGCTGTTGATGCCTTGACGGATAAAGGAATTATTAAAGGATACGCAGACGGTACATTTGGTCCGAATGATCCGATTACGCGTGCGCAAACGGCAAAGATGATTGCCCGTACGATGGAAGGAGACGGGAAAGCAGAAGCAGTTTTTAGTGATGTCGCGGTCAATTCTTCCGATCAAGAGTTAGTGAAGGCGGCATATGAAGTGTTTACCGCAAAAGCGATGACAGGTTCAAATGGGAAGTTGATGCCGTATACGCATATTACGCGTGAACAAATGGCCAAAGTGTTAGTAGAAGCGTTTGATTTAGTTCGAATGGCAGGAAAGGAAAGTCAAGTCACCGATTTAGAGCAAGCCCAGGAGCAATTTCGTTCCTACATAGAAATTCTTTCGGAAAACGGAGTGACCAATGTAGAATTGTTCCGACCGAAAGAAAAAGTAACAAGAGCTCAATTCGCTTCCTTCGTTTACCGCGCATTAGCCGCACAGCGTGGCGAGATTACGACCGTTGCCTCTCTTGAGTCCATTCAAGTAAAAGAAGGAGAACCAGTTGACCTTCCTGATACAGTAGAAGTTACATATGCGAATGGAGAAAAAGGCAACGTGAATGTAAAGTGGAGTAAAGTCGATACATCAAAGGCAGGAGACTTTACCGTAGAGGGAATGATTGAAGAAACGGATAAAAAAGCAACTATTCAAGTGATAGTTGAAGCAGAAGAAGCAGAAATAACAAGTGTTGAGGCGGTTAATTTACAGACAGTTGAAATACAATTCAGTAAAAAGGTGAATCCGGATACGCTAACGAGCGGCGATATTATGATTGACGGGGAAAAGGCAACATCTGTTCAATTGAAAAACGATGGGAAAACAGCTGTTGTGATGGCAAAGGAGCCATTTGTGAATAAAAAGACGTATCGCTTCATCATTGATGGAATTGAAACGATGAGCGGAGAAGATTTTCCGAAATTTGATCAAGTGATTAATATAAACGACAATATGGCACCGGCTGTGACTGCGCTTAATTATATTCAAGCTGCTAATAAAGTGAAAGTTCAATTTACAGAACCTCTGTCCACAATTGGAACGATTACGTTGACAGATGAAAATGGTGTTTTGAAAAATGTTACCCCTTCCTTTACGGAAGGAAAGGATCAAATTGAACTAGACACTTCCTCTTTAGAGAACGGAATGTATACATTAACGATGGTCGGAGCAAAAGATTTAGCAGGGAACTATTTTGCCAACAACAAGGTGCAAGCGGAATTGAAGATCGGTTCAGATGATAAAATAGCTCCTGAAGTAGAAGCGGTTACGCCTTTAAGTAAGAGCATCGTTCAAGTAACATTTAGTGAGCCGCTTTATGAAACTGGTAATCTCTCTGTTAACGGCGGTGAAGTATTCTCTTTAAAAGAGGATGAAAAATTAGATACAAAAGGTGATTACACAGTGGATGAGGCAGGGAAAGTATATCACATCCATATTGGATCGCTAAATAATGATGCGTTTAATAAAGTGTCTTTCTCCGGTCAGCGCGACTATGCCGGGAATAACCTTCAGACCGTGACGAAAACGTTCTCGTATTTGGATAATTCGGCAGCTGAAATTGTTGAAACAAGAACAAAAGGTGATCTTCTGTATGTGACGTTTGATGAACTGGTGACGCTTCAAGCGGGTACAACTGCTAAGCTTGTATCACCAGAGGGGGTACAAAAAACCATTGCAGCCAATCATATTACCATTAACCCTGATAACAGTGAGCGATTAGTGATTGAACTGGAAGACTATATTTCAGAAGTGGTGAACGGGTCATATTATGTTGAGTTTTCAAAAGGCGGCATCAAAGATTTAGACGGAAATAGTAAAGGGTACCGAATCTACTTCACGTTAACAGAAGACGCGGATACGATGAGTCCAGAGGTTTTAGATGTGAATGGAAATGTTCAAGGTAATGTCATGTATGATGCGGCTAACGGAACAGTGGAGGTTCGATATAGTGAAAAAATGGGGTCAAGCGCGATTGATGTGAACCATTACATGGTCGATGGAAAGAACGTGTTTGAAGAAGCGTATTTTAACGGCGGCATGGAAGAAGTAGTGTTGAAATTAAAGAATGGGCAGTTCAATGAACAAGCCAATCGTGTCTTTACCATTCAAAACGTCAAAGATGCCGCAGGCAATGTTTTAAAAGGAGCATCTTATCAAGAAACGATTTCATTTCAAGATAATACAAAACCTTCTTTAGTAAGTGCGGTGTTAGCACCGGATGCCTCTAAAATTACGTTAACCTTCAGTGAAGCATTGGCGGATGAGACGATCGGCGGCAGTGAGCGTAACGTGTCTCCTGATTTCCAGCTATTTGTAGGCGGGATGGCAAAAGCATATGCCAATGAAGCGGTCGTTGCGGGTTCAGGAAATACAAAATATGAAATCGTATTAAATGAACCGCTTACGGCAACTGAAGCCGCGAAAGCGATGGCGATTACAGCAACGGAAACGGTGGACGTCACCGATCAGCAAGGCAACGCGCTTACTAGCTTTGCTTCTTTCCAAGTAACAAAATAACACGCCTAAAAAGTCATGGGAAGTTTGCCCATGACTTTTTAGCGTCTTTGAACATTATTGAACATCAATGTCGATTCGATGGCCTTGTGTCATCTCTTTTCCTTTAAATGTTTTCCAACCAGGATGAACGACGAGCATATATTCTCCGTCTGGCTGAAGCGGTTCTTGGGGATAGATGGCTACTTGGTGAAGATTCGTTTGGTGGAATGTAACCGGAACCGTTTGACCGCCGAGTTCAATCAATTCAATTTTTTGGCTAAGCAAGGAGTGGCCGTTAATTGATTGGGGGAACGTGACGGTAAAATGTTTCGCTGGGTCGATGTCTTCCATACTTGGCCATTCCTTATAGGTTTTGTACTTTGATTCAAGCCATGCTTCGTGCGCATCTTCTAACGGAGTGTCTGTTTGAATGTGCGGCGCGATGCCGGTCTGTTGAATGGTTTCACCTTTTGGTGTGTAAAAGCGATAGGTGGTCAGTTTTAACACATCGCCATTGTCCAGCCTGAACAGTGTTTGCATTAACCCTTTTCCGAATGTTGTGTCACCATATAATATAGCATTGTCAGTTGCTTTGAGCGTACCTGCGACAATTTCAGATGAACTCGCACTGTTGCTGTTGGTCAAAAGGGAGACTGGGTGGCTGAAAGTCTGCTTTTGCGGAACAGCAAGATAGTTTTCTTTGCCAGCGCGGCTCTCCACAATTAATGCAGTTTGAATAGATGGAAACATTCCGAGCATTTCAAGCGCTGCATCGACATATCCGCCTGGATTATCACGCAAATCCAAAATCCAATGCTCCGTATGAGGCATGTCCTTTAATGCTTGCTGTAAGGCTGGTACTGTTTCTTCATTAAAGCTGGCAATATACAGATAGCCGGCATTTCCTGCTAACGGTTCGGTGGTGACGGTCGGGAAAATAATTTCTTCTCGTGTGAGACGAAATGAATGAGTTTCCTCGCCGCGTTGAATGACCATGGTAATGCTTGTTCCTTCTTTTCCTTGAATGAGTTCAGCTGTTTGTTGAAGGGTTAATCCGAATGTCGTGTTGCCGTCAACTGAAATGATGACGTCGCCTTCCTCCAATCCTGCCTGTTCAGCAGGAGAATTAGGGTAGACTTTCGGAATGATGATAAATTGTTCACGTTGTTCAAGGCCGATTCCGATGCCTACATAGCTTTGGTTAATATTATTCATGAAACGTTGGTATTCTTCTGCTGTTAAATGCGTGGAATATGGATCGAGTTTGCTTAACATATCATCAATGGTTGGCAAATGAAGGACAGACTCATCCACTTTATCTACATAATAATTTTTTACATAATTTCGAACTTCCTCAATCGGTTCTGCTCCGTGGGCTGTTGACATAAACCCCGAAAAAGTGACGGCAAGAGCAATGGCGTTGATGGTAAGTTTGCGTATCAGCTTCATTCTTTTGTCCCTGTCCCTTTCTATGAATCTTATTGTATTATACAATAGTGAGAGAAAAATAGTCATCAGTTTCCATAATGTGGGGTTTATTGACAAATTCCGCTTATAGTTTTAGAGAAAAATAGCGAGGAGTGTTGAGGAGAATGGATTGGAAAAAACCGTTGCTTGCGCTCGTACTAGGCTTTCAAGTTGTCGCTGGCAGTTTGCCCGCTGCGAATGTAGAAGCCATTGCGGTATCAAGCGGCACGGTCAATGAGCGGACGCAAATTACACCAGGGGTGACGTATAAGGACGTTCGTCACGGCGGATCGACACCACAAGCAGTCCGTGTGCTGGAAATGAATTTAGCTGACCCTTATACGAAAATAGAAGTTGGGGTACCGGACCCGCTCTCCAAACGAGCGACAGTTACCTCACAGGCGAAAGCGGATACGCAAGCGGGTCATTCAGTTGTCGGAAGCGTGAATGCAGGATTCTTCCATTTTGACAGCGGTTTGCCAGCTTATTTATTATCAGTGAATAATACGATCATGAATTTAGGGGTTATTTCAAGCGGATTTGATGAATATATGAGCGTACCGACTGCTTTTGGAATAGCAGCAGATGGAAAGCCGCAAATTGATCAGTTTGCTTATCAATCTTCTTTTAGTTATGCAGGCGGTCAGCTTTCTATTTCTTCTATTAATAAAGCGCGCGGCACAAATGAAGTAATTTTGTATACACCTCAATACAGCTATGACACGACAAGAACAAATTCATACGGAATGGAGATTGTCGTAACGAAGGCGTCTAAGAGTGTCGATCAAGGATTGAAGTTTGGAGAAAAAGTTACAGGAACGGTGCAGGCGGTAACTTCATACGGAGCAGGGAACTCAACCATTCCAAAGGATGGCTTTGTATTGTCTGTTCAAGGAGGAACATTGGCAGCTTCACTGAAAGATTTGAAGGCGGGAGATCCGATTCAATTGACGGTCGATATTGACTCGAAATGGAAAAATGCTGAATATATTTTAGCGAGCGGCCCGATGCTTGTGAAAGACGGAAAAGTATCGATGACCATTGACGCGAACAGCTCGCGTGCGAAGGAGCGTAATCCGCGTACGGCCGTAGCGGTAAGCAAAGACCGAAGTAAAGTATTTTTGGTGACGGCTGATGGACGTCAGAGCGGGTATGCGAGCGGTATGACGTTATCAGAGTTTGCAGAGTACCTTGTCAGTCTTGGTGCAGATCGGGCCCTCAATTTGGACGGGGGCGGTTCAACCGCGATGGCAGTAAGAAAGCCTGGAAACATTTATGCAACATTAGTGAATTCGCCGTCTCAATCAGCAGAGCGAGCGGTTTCAACGACGCTTCAAGCCGTCAGTACGGCGCCGATTGGCGAGGCAGTTACTCTTAATGCCAGCTTGACGGCTCCATCCATTACGACAGGTGGCACGACGACTGTTAGCATAAAATCAGCTTTAGACCGCTATAACAACGTCGTGAACATTGACCCGGCTAAGGCATCATTATCGGTTGAAGGAACGATTGCCGGTACGTTTAATGGCTTAACATTCACAGCAACAAAAGGCGGGAGCGGTTCTATTGTCGTAAAATATGGACAAGCTGTTGTAAAGCTTCCGATTACGGTTAATGACAACATTAAGCAAATTGTGCTTCAGCCTGACTCGTTGCCAATTGCAGAAGGAAGTACCGCTCAGATGACAGTCAAAGGGGTGGATAGTACCGGTAAATCGGTAACGTTGAATCCGTCTGTTCTAAAATGGTCTGTTTCCGGAAATATCGGAACCATTTCCTCAAGCGGTTTATTTACTGCAGGCAGTGCAAAAGGAAAGGGAACGATTTCAGCAGCCTTTAACTCTGTTTCTGCTTCCATTCCGGTTACAGTCGGAAGTGACCCGTTAACAGTAAGCACGATGGATGATGCGACCCAGTGGAGTGCTTCAACAGCTAGAGCAAGTGCGTCGATTGCCTCAAGCGGCATCGTGAGTGAAGGGAAAGGGGCTGTGAAGCTTCAATATGATTTCACACAAGCAAAAGGAGAAATTGCAGCAGCTTATGTCAACGCGAAACAGCCACTCGCCATCACAGGTAAACCATTAAGCTTAGGAATGTGGGTATATGGAGATGGCAAGAGCCACTGGCTCCGTGGAAAAGTCATGGACGGAAGCGGAAAAGAGCATACGATTAACTTTACCGAAGAGGGTGGCCTGAATTGGACAGGGTGGAAGCATGTTCAAGCCCCAATTCCTGCCGATGCAACCTTACCGCTTCAGTTAAAGCAAGTTTATGTAGCAGAAGCTGTTGCTGATAGACAAGGGACTGGCACGCTTGTTTTTGATGATATTCAAGCTGTGTACAGCCGTGATACATCATTTGCTCAACCGTTGTTCACCGATGTGAAAAATACTCACTGGGCATACAATGAAATTCAATATTGGAACGAACTAGGTGTCATTAACGGATACGGCGACGGTTCATTCAAACCGGAGCAATCATTAACACGCGCTCATGCGGCGGTCTTATTGGCAAAAGCGATGAAATTAGATACATCGCAACCAGTCAACCCAGGCTTTGCTGATGTACCGGCTAGCCATATGTATTACAAGGAAATCGCTACGATTGCTAAAATGGGCATTGTCACCGGGAAGCCGGATGGACGTTTTGATCCGAGCGGAACGTTGACGAGAGCGCAGATGGCGGCAATTTTAACGCGCGCGTACGATTTAAAAGGTGTGTTAACGCAAAACTTTGCGGATGTACCGCAAAACTACTGGGCATACAATGAAATTTCCGCGCTGGCCGCTAATGGCATTACGACAGGGTATAAGGAAGACAATACATTCCGACCGCAAAATGCTGTGACACGTGCACAGTTTAGTGCATTTTTGTATCGAATTTTGCAATAGGGGCATACAAAAGCGGGAGGTGAACATGAGTTCACCTCCCGCTTTTTACTTAAGTCCAGACACGATGTTTTTAAATTCGTCCATTGTCGTATATGGATAAATGCCAAAACGTGGAATTTCAAAAAGTGTGCCATTTGGCTGAGCGTAGCCTTCCTTTGTCGAAAACGCAGCCTTATAGCCAGCCTCCTGTAATAACGAAATGGTTTGCGCTGTATATTGTCCGAACGGATAACCGAAATAATCTGTTTGGAGAATGGTGCGGCTCGTCGTGAAATCTTGAAGCAATTCCGCTTTTGATTTCAACAACACTTGTGATGTCATTCCTTCTAAGTTATGCAATCCGTTTGTGTGGCTTCCAAATTGAAAAACATCTTTCATGCTGTTCATTTCTTGGCGACTTAAAAACTGCAGTCCGGCCGGGTTAAAGGTTGCCGGCTGTGGTTGAATACGATTCGTAATAATAAACGCAGTCGCGCGCAAATCGTATTTTTTTAAAATAGGGTACGCGTAAAGATAATTCGTTTTGTGCCCGTCATCGAAAGTAATGAGTACAGATTTTTTCGGTAAGCGTAGTTCCCCTTTCATGAACAGAAGGAGCTCGTCTGGTAAAATGGCCGTATAATCTTGTTCAGCTAAGTATTTCATTTGCTGTTCAAAATTTTCTACGTTTAAAATAACGTTATTCTTTGGAAATGAGTTTTCCTTTTGTTTTAACAGGTGATGGTACATTAAAACCGGCACTTTTTTGGCATATGGCGAATTATCGGCTTCAGGCGTTAGCATTGATTTGGCAATGAAGCCTTTAATGCCGGCAATGTTAATCGCATAAAATTGTTCATTTTCAACTGAAACTGGATAATTCATGCCTTTTAATAAAGTCGCAATCGCTTTTCCTTCAGAAGAAGGAGAAGCAAAAACGGGTGTGTCTTTAATGGTGGTGATCGAGAGTGTCGCTTGTGTCGCTTGCTTATTGTTAGCAGGGGCTGTAGCTGGCTTCACACGAATTTTTGCAATGTATACTTCTTTTTTGTCAACATTCAGCTTGTACCAGTTTTCGCTCGCAGAACCGTTTAGTTCATAAGGCTGCGAGGTGTTGAGGCGCATGTAAGGACGGAGTTCGCCGTTGACTTTTTCATGCAACAGCACGTCGTCGTACTTCATTTCCACCCACTGGCTAGTTGTGTTAGCTTTCGTCTCTAAAGCAAATCCAAATGAAAAAAAGGATAGTAACAATAAACAGAATATGAGTTTCTTCAATAAAATCATCCATTTCTTTTAAACTTCCAGTCAATGTGTCCGATAAAAATGTAAGGTAGATTGATTTAGAAAGTTCGACATGACTAAAAGGCAGTCATGTCAGGCTTGCTAAACTTTATCGACTCTTAACTGGTTTAAATACCCAATCCATTATACGTTAAAACTTTTAAACTTACAATAAATTACAAGAGTGGTACACCGTATCTTTTTACCTAGCAATCTGTTCTAAAAAATCAGTACAAATATTTTATAGAAACATAGGTATATATTTGTTAACCTAGAAATATGATGCAAATTGAAAGGAGCCGTCAAATTATGTTGAAAAAAATCCTATCCTGCACAGCTGTAGGGTTTTTTGTCACGATGTCGCCGCTTTCTGCGGTTACCCCACAGCCTGTTATGGAGGTAAGTGCAGCAGCAAGTTTTTCAGATGTCCCATCAAGTCACTGGGCAAGCAAGGAGATTTATTATTTAAGCTCTAAATCAATTGTGAAAGGATATGGGAGCTACTTTGCCCCTGAAAATAACTTAACACGTGCCCAAGCAGCAAAGATGCTGTTAATTGCATTAGGAGAGCAAGAAGCGAAAGTCTCTTCTGCAACTTTCACCGATGTTCCAAAAAGCCATTGGGCATCTGGCTGGATTGAGCGGGCTTATCAGCTTGGGATTTTCTCAGGGAAAGGCAATGGAAAATTCGGACCTGAAGATAATCTTACTCGTCAGCAAATGAGTAAAATTCTTGTCAATGCGTTCGATGTACCCGTTCCGTCCAACCATGATGAGCCGTTTTTAGACGTATATGTTAATCATGAAATGCGTCCTTACATTAGTGCTCTTTATAACGAAGGGATTGTGACAAATAATAGTAATGACCGTTTTTATCCATTTAACAACGCCGATCGCGCTATGTTTTCCGCTTCGTTAGCACGCACCATCAATCCAGATTTCCGTGTGAAAACAACAAATGATGACGTATCTGGTGTGGATACAGAAAAACCGCCAGCGACTGTTGATGCCGCTACTGTTGCGATATCGTTAACATCAGGCTTAAATGTTCGAACAGGTCCGTCTACAAGCAATGGCATCATCGGTACGCTTTCAAAAGGTCAGCAAGTTCCGGTGTTATCTGTTAGCGGAAACTGGGTGAAGGTTCAATACGGCAATCAAACAGGTTATGTAAGCAAGCTTTATTTAAAGCTGAAAAACACAGAAGGAAATCCAGTTGCTCAGCGAGTTATCGTTCTTGATGCCGGTCATGGTGGCAGTGATCCTGGAGCAGTGGGCTCTGGTATTACGGAAAAAGAGATTGTATTAGATGTGACGAAACGACTTGAAGCAAAGCTCAAAGCAGCGGGAGCGACGATTATTATGACTCGTTCAGGGGATACATACCCAACTCTTGGCGACCGTGTGCAATTAGCAGAAGATAAATATGCTGATATGTTTGTCAGCATCCATGTCAATGCAGCGAGTCCAAGCGCAAGCGGAAGCGAAACATTTTATGATACGTCTCAAAACTTAAATGGAGAAGAAAGTAAAAAGCTTGCTTCTGAAATTCAAAAGCAAATCATTTCCCTTATCGGGACAAAAGACCGAGGGATTAAAGATAACGACTTTTACGTTCTTCGAAACAACGACATGGTAAGTGTATTGGTTGAGTTGGCGTTCATCTCTAATTCATCCGATTTGGCAAAGTTAAAGTCAGATACATATAAAGACTTGTTTGCGGAAGCTATGTATCGTGGAATTGTCGAGTATTATAAAAAGTAAGCGAATAGACTATGAACTTACGTAACGGATGGTTTACGTTGACGAAAGAAGCTGGCATGGAAAAAAGGGAGAAATTCCGGTTTTCATGCCAGTTTTTGTCTATATAAATCAATCTAGAAAATTCGACATGACCAAAGAGTTGCTCAATCAACAATTGTGATGTTTCTCGATTGAATGAAGATGTAGCGAATGGTTAATTGAAGTGAATATATAGAAGATAAAAGTGTTATCCCTTTTCACGTTAGATTGTTGTCAAATCTAGAAGGAACCGGGCTTTGCTGTTGTCGTGGGGCAAAAACTGGTATAATGACGTAAAACAAAGGTTTAATCCTTCTGTTAAGAGTAGTATAATAAAAAAGTTGATGAACGGGCTTGTCGATTGTGTCGAATTATCGGATTCGACATGATCGACAAGCCCGACTTAAAAGAAGAATGCAGAAGAATCCGATGTGAAAATATAGGGGACTTTTGCTTAAAAAATCCAATGAATTAGGTGTATGTCTGATGCGTGTAGGCATAATTGGGAATTACGGACATGACAACAATGGCGATGAAGCTATTTTGTCAGGCATTTTGACACAATTAACAGAGCATCTTGCTGTCCAAAAAGAGAATATTATTGTTTTTAGCAATCATCCGGAAAACACAACGAATCGATATGGTGTGAAGTCGGTTCGTTTGCTTCATAAAAAGGGGAATTTTCTTCTTTCCGTTTTTCATACCGTTAAAGTGAGCTATGCGATTATGAAAGAGCTCGATTTGCTTATTATCGGCGGCGGTGGACTGCTGATGGACATGTATAAACGGGATGCCCCGTTATACAGCACATTAGGGCAGCTTGGGCATTATGCGGGCTGCAAGGTAGCCATCTACGGAGTAGGCGCCGGTCCCATTACAACAAAGCCCGGCATGTTTTTCATTAAACAGCTGGCGAATAAAGCGAATTCCATTTCAGTTCGAGATGAGAATTCGAAGCAGTTGCTTCACTCGATTGGAATTGACAAAGAGATTGAGGTCATTGGAGACCCTGCTTTTTTTGTACCGGTTCATGGGGAACGAACGAGTAGTGAAGGAATTCGTAAGGTGGCAGTAACGGCGGTCCCTTACTTCAGTCGTCAATATTGGCCGTCTGTGGATGATGAAAAATATGATGCGTACATCCGTGGTATGGCGGCAAACTTGGATCGTCTTGTAGAAGAAAGGAAGGTAGAAGTTACCTTTTTTTCAACAAAGTATCCTCAAGATGTGCAAGTAACAAAAGACATCTTCCAACAAATGAAACAGCAGCAAGCAGCGAGTATTTTGGAAGACAACTTATACCCTGAGCAAATTGTTCGTGTATGTGCAGAACATGATCTCGTCATCGGGACAAGGCTTCACTCGTTAATTTTAGCTGTGACGGCAGGAACACCTGTGATCGGGATTGGGTATCATCAAAAAGTTCAAGATTTTATGGCAACGATCGGGAAAGAAGAGAATTTTGTCGCGATTAATTCGCTTCATACGCAAACAGAGCCGTTTGTCTCTCTTGTGGAACAAATGGAGACCGACTGGCCCCATACTTTAGAAGAATTTCATTCCATTTCGACGACATTCAAACAGGAAGCGGCGAAAGGGATGGAACAGTTAACGAAATTAATGTAAGCATGGTGAATGAGACATGAAAAAAACAAAAGCCCTTGTGCTCAGTAACATGTATCCGGGACCGCAGGCGAAGACATTTGGCATTTTCGTCAAAAATCAAGTCGAAGCTTTAAAAGCTGAAGGACTTGACGTCGATGTGCTAACTGTGACGAACCCGAATATGGGAAAAGTGAATGTGCTGCGCAAATACAGCATGTGGCTGCTTCAAACTTTCGGCAACTTGTTTACAAAAGGTAGAGGCTATGACGTTGTTCATGCCCACTATGTATTTCCGACCGGAATGTTGGCCTTGCTGTACAAAAAACTATGGAATAAACGGATGGTTGTGACGGCACATGGCGGTGATATCGACCGCATGGCGAAGAAATCGCCAAGAATTCGCAAGTGGACGGCACGCATTTTACAAGAGGCGGATCATGTAATTACTGTCGGTCACGAGCTGCACTCAACCATTCATCAAGAGTTTCATGTACCAACAGAAAAGCTGTCCATTATTAATATGGGCGTGAACCGTGAAGTGTTTAAGCCGATGGAGCCAAAACAGGCCCGAAAGCAACTGAACCTACCGGAAGATGAGTCCATCCTGTTGTTTGTCGGGAATTTAATTCGCCAAAAAGGTTTAGTCGAGCTTGTCGAGGCTTATGCTAAAGTGAAACGGGAGAAACCGAACGCCGCTCTTTATTTAATAGGTGCGGTTAAAGACAAAGGATTTCGGGAAGAACTTGATCGGCTAATTGAAGAACGAGAGTTAACAGATGTCCGCATATTAGAAGCGATGCCGCAGCAAGAAATAGCGGTTTGGATGGCGGCAGCCGATGCATTTGTCTTGCCGTCGCATATCGAAGGGTTTGGCCTTGTGGCGTTGGAAGCGATGAGTTGCCACACCCCTGTTGTTGGCACAAAAGTAGGCGGGCTTCGTTATTTATTGGGAGACGGTGCGGGTGTACTGGTGGAACCTCAAAATGACGAATCACTGTATAAAGGAATCTTAGATGTACTAACAAATGGACCATTTGTGGAACAATTGTTAGAAAAAGGTGAAAAACGGGCGCGAGAGAATGATCAACAATATTTAATCCAAAAAGTGTTAGAGGTTTATTCTCCTCCTGGAGGGTAGAGAGAAATGCTAAAGAAAAAAACGAAACGGAAAAAAGTTATGTTTATTGCCTCTCTTGGAGGGCATTTGACACAGCTATTGCAGCTGAAACCTCTTTTTTCCACATATGATTATCATATTGTGACAGAGCGCTCTGTCATTACAGAGGAGCTCCAAAAAGAATACGAGCTTTCATTTTTAATGTATGGAGCGAGAAATTATCTATTCCGTTATATCTTTAAGTTTACGTACAACTGCTTTAAGTCGTTGTATCTGTTTTTAAAAGAACGACCAGACGTGATTGTGACAACAGGGGCTCATACAGCTGTGCCGATGTGTTACATTGCGAAGCTTTTCGGGAAGAAAGTCATCTTTATTGAAAGCTTTGCGAAAACGACAACGCCAACGCTTTCGGGCCGGCTCATATATCCGATTGCCGATTTATTCATTGTGCAATGGGAATCTATGAAAGTGCACTATCCGAAAGCTGTATATGGAGGTTCAATCTATTGATTTTAGTTGTGTTAGGAACGCATGAGCTGCCTTTTACAAGATTGTTGAAGGCAGTGGAACAGCAGATTGAAAAAGGAAATATCCGTGAAGAGGTCATCGTCCAAGTAGGGCATACCCCGTATAAGTCCTCAAAGATGAAGCTTGTGAAATTTACAAGCTATGAAGAGATGGATAGACTGTATGACCAAGCTTCTTATATTGTGACACATGGCGGGACGGGCTCCATTACGTCAGGACTGAAAAAAAGCAAGAAGATGATTGCCGCGCCGAGACTGGTGAAATACGGTGAACACAATGATGACCATCAGTTAGAGATTGTCAGCCAGTTCCAGGCTACAGGGCATCTGATTGCTTGGGATGATGAGCAAGACTTAGGTGAGGCAATCGAAAAAATTCATTCTTTTCAACCTGCGCCTTTTCAAAGTGGAAGAAATGATATTCTTTCCCTTATTGAAACCTTCATTGAAAAAAATGTGTAAGTTGTGAGGAAAGAAAGAAGGGATCAGCGTTGTCGAGGAAATCACTTCTGAAAATTATCGGTGTTGTGACGGTCATCAACGTCGTATCCCGCTTATTCGGTTTTTTGCGTGAGGCTGTCATTGGCTACCACTTTGGAACATCGGCTTTGGCAGACTCCATTATTTTAGCGTACACCATCCCTACGTTCATCTACTTAGTGGCAGGGGGCGCGATTACGACGGCCTTTATTAGCATTTATAAAAAGGTAGATTCCATTCAGGAACAGGAGCAATTTAAAGAGCTTGTGTTCACCTATACGACGATGATGACGGCAGTACTGTCGCTTGTATTCATCTTGTTTTCGAGTGAAGTGACTGCATTATTGTTTCCGGGATTAACAGCAGGGGACAGCGAGATGACGTCTTCTTTATTAGCCATTATGGCTCCTTCGACGCTCTTTCTTGTCTTATCCATGTGGTTTTCCGGTTTATTGAATATCCAAAATCGTTTCTTCGGCCCAGCATTTTCAACGTTAGTTAACAATGCTGGTTTTGTTTTGTTTGCTGTCTTATTGTATCCCGTCATGGGAGCAGAAGCATATGCATGGGGAGCACTGCTCGGGGCGGCAGCTATGGTATGGCTGCTGATTCGAGATTTACGGCAGGAGCGCGTGCTGTCATTTCGCCTTCGCTGGAAGATGGAGAATGGAGCATATGCGAAACGAATGATCAAGGTCGGCCTTCCGATTTTACTAGGCGGGGCGACCTTGCAATTTTACTTTCTGCTTCACCGCATGTTTGCTTCTCAGTTGGAAGATGGCCTTGTGGCGGCGTTAAATTATGCCTCCAAACTCGTGCAGCTTCCGCAAGTCATCTTAATGACGGCTGTTACGACGGTTATTTATCCGACTTTGGCAGCAAAAGCGGCGAATCGTGAATTTGAACAGATTGCGCAGATGTACCATAAAGGGATGCGCTTATTGCTTGTGACCATCATTCCGATTTCGATTTTTCTTTTTGTATACGCCCGCGATGTGGTGGAACTCGTATTTGAATACGGGTCATTTACAGCAGAATCGACGATTGTGACGGCAAAATTGCTTCAATGGTTTGTGATTGGGATGTTTGCCCATGCTGCGAATGTGTATGTCACCCGCTTTTTTTACGCAATGGAAAAATCGTTATATCCTGTTGTGACCGGAGTCGTGGCGGTGTTTGGTCTTAATATCGCTTTAATGGCTTTATGGATTGATGAGGGAGGCGCCGAAGCGATTGCCCTTGCGACAACGGTGAGCGCTTATTTTCAGCTTTTTTTCCTATTACTGGCTAGTCGTTTCGTGTTAAAATTAACAAGGAAGAATCGCTCATATTTGACAAAATATGCGGTGTTTTTCGGGTTGTTAGCGGCAGCTTCCTATGTGATGAGCATGGTCATTCATTTGCCGAATGCCTTGCTGAACGCAGGGACCGGTTTTTTTATACTTGTACTTCTAGCAGGTTTAATCGGTATGCTATGTAAAATTGCCGAGATTGAACAGGCGTGGAAGAAGATAAAGACATTACGGTAGCAGTTTGGGAGAGGAAAGAAAATGACAATAAAAAAATGGCTCGTATGGGGCTCATGTTGTTCATGGTTAGCGTTAGCTGGTTGCAGCAGTGAAGTAGTTCAGCAACAGGAAACAGAAGCCGCCGAAAGTATGGAAGTGGCAAGTGTGGAATGGGCTGAAACGGAAATCAAAAAGGTGGAAACAAAAGCGGATAGTGTAACGGCAAAAGCCGATGCGCTGAAAAAAGAGGTAGCGATGCTTTTGGAGAAAGCGGATGATTCTGTGTTCGTGGATGTTCCAAACGGTGAATCGGGACATTGGGCGTATACACATATTATGAGCCTATATACAAAAGGCATTATTCGAGGATATCCGGAAGAGCAAAAGTTTTATCCGGAACGATCGATTACAAGATATCAAGCCGCCAGCATGCTGATTAAAGCGTTTGATTTACCTTTATCAGACAAGCCGTCTGTATTCAAGGATGTTCCAGATACTCACCCGAATGTCCGTGAAATTATGACCGTATATGAGGCAGGATTCTTTAACGGAAACGACGGCTATTTCAAACCTCTTGAATCAATGAAGCGAAAGCATATGGCACTTGTGCTTCAGCGAGCGTTTGAATTAGAGGAAAAAACATCGGCTTTCAGCGACTATAAAGACGTAACATCTGAAATGGAAGCTTATGAAGCCATTAAAATCATTTCACAGTATGGTATCGCAAACGGGAACGACGGCTATTTTAAGCCGGAAGATCCGACGAAGCGTTCCCAGTTTTCGGCGTTTGTGGATCGTGCTTTAGACGTGAAATAACAACTTTTCTTTTGATGGGAAAACCCGTCATCCTAACCGGTATGTGACCGGATGTGGATGACGGGTTTTGTTGTTTAGTATAATTTTTGAACGTCAATTCCTGTATAGTAGTACTTTAAAATGGCATCATAGGAATAACCAGCTTCCGCCATGCCTCTTGCTCCCCATTGGCTTAAGCCTGCGCCGTGGCCGTATCCATCTCCTTTAAACGTATAGTTGGCAGGAGAGGTGGACAGCAAGTTGCTGCTTTCTTTTGTTCGTACTTTAATGTTCGGATCTTCAATGTATTCCGTTGTACCATCTGCTTTTTGAATTTTGTATCCAATGAGATGACTGGTTTTCTCTGTGGATCCATCTGCTTTCATAATGTTAGAAGAAGTATTGGTTGAAACAGAAAATTTACTGCTTTTCAACCCGCCAAATAAGGTGCGGTATGCATCTGGATATCTGGCAGACGTGCCGAGAAGTTGTTTTTCGGACGTTTGCTTAGACGTTTTATCATAAATAGTAGCTGTTACTTGCTTGGCGTTGCCACCTTCTGTACGCGTTGCGACCTGCAAACCTAAAAGCATTTGTGTGCTTGGCAATTGGAGTTTTTGCGCAATGGTACTTGCGGCAACGGATTGCTCCCAGCCGTAATGGGTATTGCCTGTATGACGGTCAAAGTCGTCTTTAACGGAGCGAATATATGGAACGGCATTGCCCCACACATCTTCTGCATTCTCCGTTCGTCCTCCAGAACTGGAATAGAAGTACGTTTTAACAGGCTTTCCGCCATATGTCACATATACACCTGCTGTATCGAGCACCGCTTTTGTTGAGTTCGGGTGCTCGACGGATTTTCCTTTATACACTTGGCTGGCGACGGTCATCTCTAAAAATGAGCTTTTTGCGACATCTGTATATGCATAGCTTCGTGCAACGACAGCCTGTGCTTTCACCGCTTCGGCATGCCAAAGAGCAGGCATTTCACCAGGGACGACTCCCTTTAAATAGTCCTCCATATCGAGCACATTCAAAACGAGCGGGCGGTCTGTTCCAGGTTTTACTGTAAAGGAACCCCGGAACGTCATGTTTCCATCTTTCGAGCCGGATGTAGCTTCCATCCCGGTTATTGTAAATGAATTTTGGTCACTCGTTGTGGTTTCATATACTGCAAAACCAGATGTGGAAGCGGCAGTTTCTGTTCCAATTGTCACCACAATTTGTCCGCTTTGTTGCTGGAAGGACAAGGTGTTTTTACCGTTTAACGGAATAAGTTGATTCCCATTTAAATCCATTAACGAATATGTACCGGTAAGAGTAGCGGAAAATGTAGGTTTTTGTAACAAACGAACTTTCACTTCCGTCTTATAGGAAAAAGGTAATCCGCTATTTGCTGTAAAAGAAGATGGGAATATTATGATACATGTAAGCATTAATAGAAAAGGCAGCCATTTTTTCATGACGTCACCTACTTGTTTTCTAGCTCTTGTTTGAGCTTCGTAACTTCAGATTCTAATTCTTTCACTTTCGCTTCTAAGTTGTCTACTTTCTGCTGCAATGGATTGATTTTGGTCATGACCCAGTCAACGCTTGCTAATACGGCTTCGCTGTTTGCGGACGTTTTAGCGGCCGTTAACCCGGTTATACATAGTGTGGATGCACAAACAATAATCGCTATTTTTCGTTTGAAACGCAACATGAGAACCTCCTGAATGTAAGCTTTCTATCTAGCATTATAGCAAAATCAGGAGAAAATTTGCCTTCTATTTGCAGAAAAGAAGGAAAAATGTAGATAAAGGAGAAACATATAGTAGCTGAAAGGGGAGATCGGTTGAGGATAAATTTCTATTTAAGTCATAGATTCATTGTGATATAATCCAAGTTGTGAGTCGACCAAAAATGACAAACAAGTTAGTTTCATGAAAGATGTCAAAAAGCGCCAAAGAGAAGATCCTCCAGTGGATTGTACGAGCAATCTTCGTGTGATGATTGCATGCGCGGCCCTGTTCGTGGAAAAAAGGGCTTATTGACACCAAGATTAAAAATGTAAGTTGTATCCATCATAAAAGACACGTATGTGCAAGCAATCGTTTTGGTTAAGATAAACTTAAGGAGGGTCTATATGTTATATTTGACCTTGTTTATTTGTTTTATTACATCTATTTTAGTCACTCCTTTGGTCAAGAAATTGGCCTTTAAAATAGGTGCCACAGATAAACCGAATCAGCGCAAAGTTCACCAGCGCATCATGCCGCGCCTTGGAGGCTTGGCAATCTTTATTAGCTTCCTTGTAGGTTACTTCATTATGCAGCCTACAAGCCCTTATGCTTTGCCACTTTTAATCGGAAGTTTCATCATCATCATTACAGGTGTATTGGATGATATGATGGAATTATCAGCAAAAATTAAGCTTGCCGGTCAGTTGCTTGCTGCGGGGATCGTCGTAGTATACGGCGGTGTTCAAATCGAGTTCATTAATTTACCTTTTGACCGCACGTTAGAGTTTGGGTTTTTCAGCATTCCATTGACCATTCTTTGGATTGTCGGGATTACGAATGCAATTAACTTAATTGACGGACTAGACGGTCTGGCAGCGGGAGTATCTTCCATTGTATTAATTACCATTTCAGGAATGGCGATTATGATGGGGAACGGGTTTGTTACGATGATGGGCTTTATTATGCTCGGAAGCACGCTTGGGTTCCTTGTGTACAACTTCCACCCTGCGAAAATTTTTATGGGAGATACAGGAGCGTTGTTTTTAGGATATATGATTTCTGTCTTATCACTTTTAGGATTTAAAAGTGCGACGGTCATTTCCTTTATCGTGCCGGTCATCATTTTAGGTGTGCCAATTTCCGATACATTTTTTGCGATTATTCGCCGAATTGTGCAAAACAAGCCATTATCTGCACCGGATAAATCCCACTTGCACCATTGCTTGCTGCGTTTAGGGTACAGCCATCGTCAAACGGTGCTAATTATTTATGCGATGAGCGCCATTTTTGGACTGGCAGCAGTTATTTTCTCGAAAGTACAGGGAATGTGGGCATCACTTCTCGTATTAGGAATTTTACTTGTAGCGATTGAAATTATCGTGGAAAAAATTGGTTTAGTTGATAAGAACTATCGTCCGATCTTAAATTTAGTGAGCGGTGTTCGGTATAGCCGCGTCAAACAGTAACAGCATAGTAATAAAGCGTCAAAATCCGAAAAGGGTTTTGGCGCTTTTTTGATTTCCGTAAAAAGGACGCAAAAACCCCCTTGCTGTCTCCAACAAGGGGGTAGTACTTATTAGTTTGTTTCTTCAGACTCTGTGTCACCATTTAGTTCAGCTTCCAGCTCCGCTAGCGGTGTGCTTCCCGGTAATTCAAGGTGGGATTTTAGCAGTTCGCTTGTGCTTTTGAGCGAGTCTTCATCAAGTTTGTAGTAATAGATGCTCCCAGGCTGATAATCTTCTCCTTTGAGCGCAATCGTGTCAATTTGGACATTCGAACCTTTTGTGGCATAATCATAAAATGACAGCATCTCACCGAACTTCATGTTCGTTTTCATGTTATCGCCTACGGCTTCAATAATGTCGCCGTATTTTGTGATGGAGCCAATTGACGCTGTCTCTTTCACAATGGCTTGAATAAGCTGTTGCTGGCGTTTTCCGCGTTCGATATCGTTATCGTATTTCCGCGTTCTTGCAATGGCTAACGCTTCTTCCCCGTCTAATGTTTGAACGCCTTTTTGAAGGACAATCGCATTATGACGGTCTTGAGAATCTTTTTCTTTTAAATCGTAAGGAACATCGAATTCAATACCGCCAAGCGAGTCTACGACTTCAATAAAGGCATTGAAGTTAACTTTTACATAATAATCGACAGGTACGTCAAATAAATTTTCGACTGTTTCAATTGTACAAAGTGTTCCGCCTTTAACGTGTGCGGAATTAATTTTTGATTTTTCGTCTGTACAAGCAATGTCCACTCGCGAATCGCGGGGGATGCTGACGAGTTTAACGGATTTATCTTTTTCGTTCAGTGTCGCTAAAATTAATGCATCTGTACGGGTGTTCGTGCTTGTATATCCGAAATTGGCTTTTCGCATTTCACTTTCATCAATTCCGATGAAAAGAACCGAAATGTTGTCTTTTTTCGGATCAATGGTTTCGGAGCGTAAAGAAGAGTTTTTACGGTCTCCCGCCTCTTCGAATGATTCGGTCACGACCGATTTTGCTTTTGCGAATAAGTAGGATCCATAAGCGGTGGCGCTGAGGCCAATAATTAAAAGAGGCAAAATAAATATGAAAAACAGTCTTCGTCTTCTTTTTCGCTTATTCACCTTTTTTTGGTAACGTCTATAATCAGACATATGGTTTCTCCTTTTAAGAAAGAATGAAATCACGGTTTTCATTAGTATGTGTGCTATAGCTGTATCTCAAAACAAATTCATTCTTGTGTATAAATTTTCTAATTAGTAAAGTCAAATGAAAAGTTTCAACAAAGTACGCCAAATTTCATTGTACATGTTTTTTGATTATTCGTAAACTGTCACTTTCGGACTTATGCTCCATTTTTGTAAAAGATACCAGTCTTTTTAATCGGACAGTTTTACTTCGTCACATCTTCTTCTAAGTAAGTCACATCGCCTTTTCGAATATCACATTGACCGTTTGTAAGCTCCACCATCCATTCTGTAAAGGCCTCGGTTTGACTTTCTTCGACAAAGGTTTCGACTTCGACTTTCTCCAGGTAATGAATGTCTTTAATCGCATAGACCGATGAGCGCAATTCATTTTCCAATTTCCCAAGCCATGTATAGTCGACCGTTGTATGCATTACTTGCATCAGAGTTCGTTTGACAATGCCGACTGCATCAAGACCTTCCGAGACAGATTTCCCATATGCCCGAACGAGGCCGCCTGCACCTAGTTTAATGCCGCCAAAATAGCGGGTGACGACGACTACTGTATCTTTCAGCCCGCGTTTTTTTAATACTTCAAGCATTGGAACACCAGCCGTTCCGCTCGGCTCTCCATCATCATTCGCTTTCTGAAATTGGTCGCGTTCTCCCACTAAGTAAGCGGAACAGTTATGCGTTGCATTCCAGTGCTGTTTTTTAATCTCTTGAATAAATTCCTGTGCTTCCGCTTCGGACACCACCCTTTTAACATGGCAGATAAACCGGGACTTTTGAATGGTGATTTCATGTTCCCCTTGTCCTTTTACGGTATAATATTGAGGTAACAAAAATATCAAACCTCCTAAATGCGTATAATATGAAGTATAAAGTAAACACCCATATGAATGAAAAATGTCGTTTTCCCCCAAAATATGAAACCTTTTTTCATTATAAAACGTCCAATTTTATGCGGCAAACAAATACTTTGAAATGAATGAAAAAATATTACTAAAATTATAAGACGACCCCCGCAAAAAAAGAAGGGGAACGAATAATATAAAGAGAAGGTATAGTTTAAACCTATAAATGGATATGGCAGTAAGAGGTTTACCTTTTGAGGTGAAAAAATGTCTAAAAATAAATTAACAAGCAAGATTTTAGATGAAATTTTAGATAAAGTGATTTTTACGGTGGATGACAGCAAAGATGAAATTTATCGGATTGCAGAAGATGCACGCAAAGAGCATGAACACCTTCAAAAAGAATTGGAGTTGTTGAAGGTGCAGGTGATTGAGACGATTACTGAAGGAGATCGGATTGAAGCGCATAGCCGATTGGCGAGACAGCGACTTTCGGAAGTGAGTCAACATTTTAAGGTATATACCGAGCCGGAAGTAAAAGAGGCTTATGAAAAAGCACATGAACTGCAAACGAAGCTGATGATGAATCGTCAGACGGAAGCACAGCTTCGAAGCCGAAGAGATGAGCTGGAGCGCCGTTTAATTATGTTGAATGAAACCATCGAACGTGCCGACCATTTAGTAACTCAAATATCCGTTGTGTTGAATTATTTAACGAATGATTTGCGGAAAGTGGGCGAAATTGTAGAAGATGCCGCTCAAAAAGAATATTTTGGCTTTCGTATTTTGGAGGCGCAGGAAGAAGAACGAAAACGTCTTTCTCGTGAAATCCATGACGGACCTGCTCAAATGCTCGCAAATGTGATGATTCGTTCTGAATTGATTGAACGAATTTACCGCGAGCGTAGTCCTGAAGAAGCATTACAAGAGATACGGGATTTACGAAAAATGGTTCGTTCGGCTCTATATGAAGTGAGGCGTATCATATATGATTTAAGACCGATGGCCCTTGATGATTTAGGCCTAGTTCCCACCCTTCGAAAGTATTTAGCAACGATTGAAGAATATAATAATGAATACCCGAAAATTACGTTTCTTTCCATCGGACAGGAAAAAAGACTGTCTTCCAATTTAGAAGTCGCCTTGTTCCGTTTAGTTCAAGAATCGGTTACGAATGCCTTGAAGCACGCTGAGGCATCGGAAATTCAAGTGAAAATGGAAATGGGCAGAGAGCATGTTACTGTTATCGTTCGTGATAATGGAAAAGGGTTTAATCCAGCAGAAAAAAAGGAAAACTCTTTTGGATTGATAGGTATGAAAGAACGGGTTGACTTATTAGAAGGTGAGTTAAAGGTCACATCTAAAATAGGCGGCGGCACGCTTGTAGTAATAAGGGTCCCCATGCTAGTTGTGGAAGAAGGACAAATTAACCAATAGAACTGAAAAACGTTTGGGGAGGAGTTAAGGATGAAGACGAAAATTGTAATCATTGATGATCACCAATTATTTCGTGAAGGGGTAAAGCGAATTTTAGATTTTGAACCGGACTTTGAAGTAGTAGCAGAAGGAGACGACGGCGAAGAGGCGCTCCAGCTTGTAGAGCAGTATGAACCCGATGTTATTATTATGGATATTAATATGCCATCGGTCAACGGAGTAGAAGCGACAAGGCAGCTTGTAGAGGCGAACGCTGATACAAAAGTCATCATCCTATCCATTCATGATGATGAAACATATGTCACGCATGCGCTCCAAACAGGCGCTCGCGGGTACTTGCTGAAGGAAATGGATGCCGATGCGCTCATTCGTGCTGTGAAAGTGGTGGCAGATGGCGGTTCATATTTACATCCGAAGGTCACGCACAGTTTAGTGAAAGAATATCGTCGCTTGGCAGCACAAGGACAAGCTTCTACATATTCGATGCAGGACGTTGAAATTCGCCGTCCGCTTCATTTATTAACACGCCGTGAGTGTGAAGTTCTGCAGCTTTTAGCAGACGGAAAAAGTAACCGCGGAATCGGTGAAGCATTATACATTAGTGAAAAAACTGTAAAAAACCATGTGAGTAACATTTTACAAAAAATGAACGTGAATGACCGCACGCAGGCGGTGGTGGTGGCCATTAAAAATGGATGGGTAGAAGTTCGATAACTTTAAACCCACGTGAAGAATAGGGCATGGGCAAAAAATACTCATGTCCTCTTCTTCACGCACGCATAAGCTATAATAGAAAGAGTAAAATCCCGGAAAACATTGCTGTTTTTCGGGATTTTGTTTTTTTACAAAAGTAATTTATCTCCTCTTTCACAAATTTCCCATGATATTAGTTATTTAGATGTATAAAAAAATGGGCGGAATTTGCCGATAAAAAAGACAAATCATGAACGGATTATGGAGCGTGAAAATCATGCAAATTCAAAATCAATTATCGACCAGTCAGACAAGATTACAGGAAAAAGGTCTATTGAAGATAGGAGATATGCTAAAGGGGACGGTCAAAGAAGTTATTAGTAATAACGAGGCTCTTGTTCAAGTGAATGGGAAAAACATGAAAATGAAATTAGATCAGTCTGTGAAAGTAGACCAGCAAGTGCATGTTCAAGTGAAGCAAATGACTGGAGATATGCTAGATGTGAAAATGCTTGCTTCTTCTAGCGAACAAGCATCTGCACGTCAAAGTACGAACCAAATGTTAACCCAGCTTGGAGCAGACTTGTCCAACCAGCCGTTAAAGCAAGCATTAACGGGGCTGGCAGATCAAGGATATCCATTGACGAGAGAAAATGTAAAGCAGGTGGACAGCTTTTTAAAAGATGCTCCTGGTACCATTCAAGACAAGCTTGAGACGATTGAAGCGATGGGGACGAAAAAGTTGGAAATGACCCCGGTTCAATTGAAGGCCGTGCATGAAGCGCTCCATGGGGATGGAATGAAACAGTTCATCAAAGCAGAAGGACAAGACATCTCTTTAGACAAGGAGACAGTCGCTCTTATCAAAAAAGCGTTAGCTGATTTCGTTCAGTCTAATCAATCGAACACACCAGGCGTAAGGGAAAAGGTGGAACAACTTCAACAAAAGTTGGAGAAAAGTTTGAACATAAAGGACGTATTTTTGGAAGTGAAGCAGCTGCTTGGCAAATCAGCTGCCAATGAAATGGAGAAATCCCTTAAAATTTTTCACACGGGGCAAGAGCGCTTTGTTCAAGCGTTAAAGGCGTCTTCTTCTCATATTGCGGATGTGCTGCTTGAACGCCTTCAGCAGCAATCCTTGTTAAAAATGGGCTCAGAATCGATTCAAGCACTCTTGAAGCAATCGTTTCCCCCAGGCTCTGAGCTAGACACGTTAATGAACACGTTAGACGAATCGTTGAAATTGCAGGACATCGCCCTTAAGCAATTTTTGCAGCAACTGAAAAGCAGCTTAACAGGTGATGTGGAAGCAAGTGGATTGCCGGATAAAATTGAAAAAATGATTCAAAAAGAACCGAATGTTGATAAGCTAATTCAGTTCGTGAAAGACAATCTGCCGCAGGACGGAAATGAGGAGACGAGTGAGAAACTAGCTGCTCGTCTCGCAGCGGCTGAACAGCTAGCTGCTGAACAAAAAGAGCTCGGTGCCCGCAAAGAGCTGCACGCACTTGCACAGCTTTTACGAGAAGACGGAGTGGTGTCTACGAATTTGCCATATGACGAAGTGAATCCTGTTAGCGGGATGTCTAAAGACATGATTGTGACAACCATTACGAAAAAACTGGCGCAAGCGGCTGAGGATTTTAAACTGATGCAACGGGATGCGGTGAGACAGCTGCAAACGGTCGAACAGGCGGTTGAAACAAGTACAGCATCAGGACGGATGCAGGCAAACCGATTGTTGGAAACGGTCATTAAAAACTTGGACCAAGCGATTATGAAAAGTGATTTTATGTTGTATGCCGATATGAAAACAGAAAAATCCATGCTTGAAGCGAGTACGCTTTTACAGCAAGCGAAAAAACTGCTGGCAAAAGGGGAAATGCAAGAATCCTTGCAAATCGTCAAGCAAGTGAAGACGATGGTGCAAGAAGCAACCTTCAAGCCGTCTGATACGAAGATGGTGCATATGGTGAAAGGAGAGTGGGGGAATGCCTCTCCTGTCGGCACTGCGCTGTCCATGATGAACGGACAAGACGGCTCTGGAAGGCAAGTGCTCGAAATGATGCGTCAGCTTGGATTGAACCGCGAGCATGACATTGCGAGCCAATTGACCTCCAAGCAAGCCGTTCAGCAGCAAGATGTCAAAAGTGCGCTCTTGCAGCTTGCGGGCGAACATGGAAAAATGCCAGGGCAAATCGAACAGGCTTTGCAGCATGTAACGGGACAGCAATTATTAAGCAAACAAGACAGCCAAGGAAATTTGCAGCATATGTTTTTTCAGCTCCCATACTTGCTTCAAGATGAAGTGAAAGATGTGAAAGTGTATGTGAATTCGCAAAAGCAACATGAAAAGATGGATTGGGAAAACTGCAGTTTATACTTTTTGTTTGAAACGAAGAAGCTTGGAAATGTTGGCATTTTATTAAATGCGGTGGATCGTAAGCTGAGCATTACGTTTAAAAATGATGATGAAACCTTCCCGCAAAAAACCGAGGAGCTAGCGGGTGGATTGAAGGAAAAAATTAGCGACATCGGCTACATTGTGTCAGGTGTCCAACATCAGCCGCTACAAGTCCGGAAAGAAGAAACAAATGAAGAGGAAAAGGCGACTTCCGGCTCACCGAATTTTGCCGTGAAAGGATTTGATTATTCAATATGAACTATCAATATGTTAATCAATTGAATCGAAAAAAAGCAAACGGTGTGACGGCGACGGTTATTAAATATGAAGAAGGGTCTTCCTCCGCTCCAAAGGTTGTAGCAAGCGGAACGGGGCATGTTGCCAATAAAATTATTGAGATGGCGAAGGAAAATGACATCCCCATGCAGGAAGATCCGTCTTTAATTCAAAACTTGCTTGATTTGGATTTAGGAGAAAACATCCCACCACAATTGTATGCAGTGATTGCCGAAATTCTATTGCTCATTCAAGAAATGGAAAAACTAGACTAAATCATTAGAGAAATAATCCGATATTATTGATAGAGACAAGGTAAGGGGAGTGGACTCAGTGGATTTTATCAGCGAAGAGCTGCTATATCAAAAATCCTCACAGCAACTAACGGCCATCCTGTATGAAGGGTGCCTGCAGCATCTGGAGGATGCTGAAAGTTTCATTGAAGACAAAAAATATATGCAGGCAAATAAAAGTCTCCAGCAAGCAAATGATATTTTGCACCGACTTGGTATTGGGTTACAGTATGAAGCCGGTGTTATAGCGGAACAGTTGGATACATTATATAACTACATGGCTAATCGATTAATTGAAGCAAATATGAAAAAAGACGTTGAGATTGTGAAAGAAGTAAAACATATCATTCAAACGATTTCAGATGCATGGCGCGTTTCTTTACAACAAAAAGAAGCTCCTGTCGCTAAAAAGTCTACTCAAAAGAACTTGGCATCATATGAGCAAAACATTATGACGCTATCTATAAAATAAAGGATAGAGAGGGATAATAGATGAGAATTAACCATAATATTCAAGCTTTAAATGCTTATCGAAATCTTGCTGCAAATCAACTATCTACTTCTAAAAATCTAGAGAAATTATCTTCTGGATTGCGTATTAATCGAGCTGCTGATGATGCTGCTGGATTAGCGATTTCAGAAAAGATGCGCTCTCAAATTCGCGGGCTTGATATGGCAGAACGGAACGCGCTGGATGCTGTATCACTCATCCAAACGGCTGAAGGTGGACTTCAAGAAATACACAGCATTTTACAGCGCATGCGTGAACTGTCTGTTCAAGCAGCAAACGGTACTAATACGGGTCAGGACTCAGGTCATATTCAAGCAGAAATTGAACAACTGAATCAAGAAATTGACCGCATTAGTACAGATACAGAGTTCAATGGTATTTCTTTATTAGATGGTACAGATGCTAACAGCCTTATCTTTCAGATTGGATCTAATGAAGGACAAACGCTCACATTATCCATTTCTGCTATGGGGACGGCAGATCTGCCTACAGATACTATAGATGTCACAACGGCTGCTGGAGCCGCTATCACGATTTTAGATAATGCTATCAATAAGGTATCAAGTGAACGCGCCAAGCTTGGAGCGATTCAAAACCGTCTGGAACATACGATGAACAATTTACAAGTGACGAATGAAAATATGGTGGCGTCTGAGTCTCGTATCCGTGATTTAGATATGGCGGAGGAAATGACGGAATTTACGAAGAACAATATCCTCAATCAGGCAGCACAAGCGATGCTTGCTCAATCGAACCAGCTGCCACAAGGGATTTTACAATTATTGAAATAAAGAGGGGGAGGAGTCCGGTTTTTCCGGGCCTCTTTTCTTTCCGTTCGTTTTTTAGGTTATACTAAAACAATCATGCCTTAAAGAGGTGTTGGCAATGGAAGTTCAAAAGGTTAATAAAGTAACCAATCATAGGCTGCAGATGAAAGAGAAAGAACTGACCGATTCGGTTTCTTTCACAGAAGTGATGGGAAAACGCCGTCAGGATTTAAATTATGAACGGTTGTCTTCGATGATGACCCAAATCGAAGAGCAAGGGAAAATCCTTGGAAAACATCAAACGGTTGATGCGTTAAAAAAATATAAAACGCTTGTGAAAAAATTTATGGATGATGCTGTGAAAAACGGCTTAGAGCTTCAGGAACAGCGCGGATTTAATCGCCGCGGTTCCAGCAAAGTGTACAAAATCGTGAAGGAAGTCGACGCGAAGTTGATGGATTTGACGAATGAAGTACTATCGAAAGAGAAGGATGGCCTTCGGATTTTAGGGATGGTAGGGGAAGTACAAGGTCTTCTCGTCAATATCTACACATAATGTAAATCCACGCAACGAAATGGACATGGGGAAAAGATACCCATGTCCATTTCGTTGCGCATAAGCGACTGTCAAGTTCCCTTTCGGGCTCTTGACAGCCGCTTATGCGAGAACATTTGTGGGATTTTTCAGGATGGAAAGATGGAAAGACTTGGCTTCAGAAGGTGGAAAGAATTAGATTTTGTAACACAAGGAACTTGGTAAGAAGCGCTAGGTGATGTATTCATTCTGTGCTTTTTAGTTTATAATTAACAATTTGTTAAGATGTTCCTTGTGAAGGCAGGTTGTAATGCAGGCAGTATTGAAATAGTGTAAAATGAGATGAAAAATCTTTTTGAACAACTTCTAAAAGGATGGATTTTGCTCATGAAAACGGCAATTATTACAGATAGTACCTCATATATACCGAAAGAACTGCGTGATGAGCTCAATATACATATGGTTCCGCTAAGCGTAATCTTTGGGGAAGAAACATACCGCGAGGAAATGGATATGACGTATCCTGAGTTTTATGAAAAGGTGCGGGAACAGCTTCCAACCACTTCTCAGCCTCCCATTGGCGAATTTGTTAGTCTGTTTGAAACGTTATCAAAAGAGTATGATGCGGCCATTGTGGTGACGTTATCAAGTGGAATTAGCGGGACATATCAAAGTGTTGTGTCGGCAGGAGGAATGGTGGAGGGAATCGATGTGTATGCATACGACTCCGAAATCAGCTGCATGATTCAAGGTTTTTACGTGCTGGAAGCAGCACGGATGGCAAAAGAAGAAAAAGATGCACAAGATATTTTGGCGCGTCTTGATGAAATGAAGCAATCGATGAAGGCTTATATTATGGTTGATGATTTATCGCATCTTCAACGAGGAGGGCGATTGAATGCAGCTCAAGCTTTCGTTGGAAGCCTTCTTCAAGTGAAGCCCATCGTTCATTTCGAAGATGGAAAAATTGTGCCGTTCGAAAAAATTCGTACGCGTAAAAAAGCATTAAAGCGCATCGTGGAGCTTTTAGGCGAAGTCGCAAGCGAAGGAGCGCCAATGAAAGCGTCCGTGATTCATGGAAACGCACGGGAAGAAGCGGAAGATATGAAAGCAGAACTTGAACGGGCATACCCAAATGTGGAGTTCAATCTTTCTTACTTCGGCCCAGTCATTGGCACACACCTTGGCCAAGGAGCGATCGGTGTCGGCTGGTATAAAGAGTAAAACGTATTGGAAAAGGAACAGTTACGGAAACCTGTGTAAAGCAGCGGGTTTTCATGATGGTTCCTTTTTCTGTTTTATAACATTTTATGACACTTCGAGCTTTTTTAAAATTGCAGCGAGCAATTTGTCTGGATGATCCACTACGACATTCTCTCCGTTTACTAGCGCATAGGGCTGAACTAAGCATTGACCGCAATAGTTCAGACAGCGCTCATCGATTAGCTCTACATTCAAAAGCTGACGAATTTCATCTTTTACCCTGTCTAATTCCCTTTCAAAGTTGCAAGGACAAAATTTTACAACCATTCCCATGTGTCATTCCTCTTTTCTTATCGTTAATTTGAGGTGATTTTACCTGCGAATCTAAACAATGTGCAAGAGTTCATATGAACGCGAACCCGCTTTAACGCAGTACATAAGAGCTTTTCTAAAAGATAAACGCGTTGATGTAAGCGCTTGCTACAAAAATAAAAACATTCTAATATTTAAAATATTAACAATATTATTTAGGTAGGGATGATAAAAAATAGGGGGGATTTTCATGACAGAAAACGTAATCAACACGAACAAACAAAAAAAAGAAGAGATTTTTCCGGTTAAAAATATTCATCATGTGGAGCTTTATGTTGGAAATGCGAAGCAAGCCGCTTACTTTTATACAAAGACATTCGGATTTACAGTGAAAGCATATCGTGGATTGGAAACGGGTTGCCGTGATCGTGTTTCTTACGTGCTCGAACAAGGCGCGATTCGTCTTGTCGTTACAGGGTCGCTCGATGACAGTACGGATGCCGCTGCCTTTTTGAAGATGCATGGAGAAGGGGCAAAGGATATCGCATTAAATGTATCAGATGTGGAAAAAGCGTATGACGGGGCAGTGGAAAGAGGCGGCATTGCCGTCAGGGAACCATGGGTTGAAAAAGATAAAAACGGTAGTGTGAAAAAAGCCGTTATTGGTACATATGGCGATACTGTTCATACGCTCGTGGAAGTGCTGGATTACAACGGTCCGTTTCTTCCAGGGTATGAGCCATTCATCTTAAATGTTACGCATAAGCCAACAGGTCTTGTCGGTATTGATCACATTGTCGGGAATGTTGAAAGCATGGATGAATGGACGTCTTATTATGAAAACGTATTTGGTTTCAATGTGCTGAAACATTTCGATGATGATGATATTTCGACAGAGTATTCGGCGCTTATGTCAAAAGTTATGATGAACGGAACGGGGCGGATTAAGTTTCCAATTAATGAGCCTGCGGAAGGAAAACGAAAATCGCAAATTCAGGAATATCTGGATTTTTATAAAGGAGCAGGTGTTCAGCATTTGGCACTGCTTACGAATGACATTATTGCAACGGTTACGGCGTTAAGAGAAAATGGCGTCGAATTTTTAGATACACCGGCTACCTATTATGAAGAACTAACGAACCGTGTAGGGGAAATTGATGAAGATGTGAAAAAGCTTCAAGACTTGAGCATTCTTGTCGACCGCGATGACGAAGGGTATTTACTGCAAATTTTTACAAAACCAATTGTCGATCGTCCGACGCTGTTTGTTGAAATCATTCAGCGTAAAGGAGCGCTTGGCTTTGGAGACGGCAATTTCAAAGCGCTATTTGAATCAATTGAGCGTGAGCAAGAGCGTCGAGGCAATATTTAATGAAACTCGTTAGCTATTATTCACCGAATCAGTCAAGTGTGCGGGCAGGTTGGATCCATCAAGGTTATGTATACGACTTGAATGAAACGTACCGTTATGTAGGAAAGAGGCGAGGAACTGACATTGCTTCTCCTGTTTCAATGCTCGAGTATCTATATCTTCCGCAAGAGCAAAAGCATTGGCTGCAACAGCTAGCGAAAGAACAAGTACTAAACATTTCATCTGTGGGTTTGTTAAAGGAGATAAAATTGGCTGCACCTATCCCAAGACCACTGAGTTTTCGTGATTTTTATGCCTTTGAAGGACATGTGAAAACGGCCCGCGCCAACAGGGGTCTTAGTATGGTGGCAGAATGGTATCACTTCCCTGTTTTTTATTTTTCCAACACCAGCTCTGTTAAAGGCCATAATGAACCGATAGAAAAGCCGCCGTTTACAGAGTGGCTTGATTACGAATTAGAAATAGCCTGTGTTATTGGCAAAGAAGGAGCTAACATTGGGCGTGAACAGGCACTTGATTATATTGAAGGGTTTATGGTCCTCAATGATTGGAGTGCCCGTGACATACAGCGGGAAGAAGTGAAGGTTGGGCTTGGTCCAGCTAAAGGAAAAGACTTTGCGACCTCGATGGGGCCGTATTTGGTCACAAAAGACGATCTCGAAGATTGCCGGAATGGTGAGCATTTCAATTTGAACATGACAGCGTCTGTAAACGGGCGTGTTCTGTCAGAAGGAAATGTGAACTCGTTGTATTTCTCGTTTGCCGAAATGATTGAACGAGCGTCACAAGGCTGTACGTTATATCCAGGTGATGTCATTGGCTCAGGAACGGTGTCGACTGGCTGTATTTTGGAACTCGGTACAGACGTTCATGGCTGGCTTAAAAAAGGAGATGTAGTGGAGCTGTCTATTGAGCGGTTAGGAACATTGCGCAATGAAATAATTTGAAGACAGGAAGGGGGCAGCAAGTATGCCACATTATGTGAAGATGGGAAAGGTTCCACGAAAGCGTCATACACAGTTCCGTCAAGAAAATGGGGAATTGTATTATGAGCAAGTGATGGGGACGAAAGGATTCTCCGGCATCCAATCCATCATTTATCACACGAATCCGCCGACACGGGTGAAGGAAGCGAAAAAGCTAAAGGACGTTCGCTATGAATATGAAGAAAAAGATGCGTTGAAGCACCGTCATTTTCGAACGTGGGACATAGAAGCGAAGGGGGATTTTTTAGAGGCTAGGAAAATCCTCCTCGCGAACGAGGATTTGGCGCTTGGAATTGCTCGTCCGACTGCTTCAATGCCGTACTTCTACCGAAATGGCGAAGGTGATGAACTGCTTTACGTCCATGAGGGCGAAGGGAAAATGGAAAGCATTTTTGGCGAACTTTCCTTCGTTCCAGGCGATTATGTCGTTATTCCGATGGGGACGACTTACCGCATTGTACTAGAAAGTGTTGAGGCTCGCTTTTTAATCGTTGAATCAAATTCGGCGATTATGCCGCCAAAACGTTACCGCAACGAATACGGGCAACTGTTGGAACATTCCCCGTATTGTGAACGTGACTTGCGGACACCGGAAAAATTAGAGCCGAAAGATGAAAAGGGAGAATTTGAAGTGCGTGTCCGCGCACAAGGAATGTTGACATCATATGTATTTGATTTTCACCCTCTTGATGCAGTCGGATGGGACGGATATTTATTTCCATATGCGTTCAGTATTCACAATTTTGAACCGATTACGGGACGGATTCATCAACCGCCGCCTGTACATCAAACGTTTGAAGCACACAATTATGTCATTTGTTCATTTGTCCCGCGTTTGTATGATTATCATCCTGAAGCTATCCCGGCGCCCTATGTTCACAGCAATGTGGAAAGCGATGAAGTGCTCTATTATGCAGACGGCGACTTTATGAGCCGCCGTGGGATTGAAGAAGGCTCTATTACACTTCATCCAAGTGGACTACCGCATGGGCCACATCCAGGCAAAATGGAAGAGAGCATTGGCAAAAAAGAGACGAAAGAGCTTGCGGTCATGATTGATACGTTTCGCCCGCTTCATGTCGTCAAGCAAGCCCATGATTATGAAGATGGTGCCTATATGTACAGTTGGTATGAGAAGTAGAAGGAGGCAATAGGATGAAGATAAAGCCAGATACATTGCCGTGGGGCGAGGTGTATAAACTGATGACGGGTGCCATTCAGCCCCGCCCCATTGCTTTCGTCTCCACTGTGGATCAACACGGAGGGGCTAACCTTGCCCCGTTCAGCTTTTTTACTGCGATTTGTGCAGAACCGTTGATGATTTGTTTTTCGCCGATGAGAAGGGGAACGGACGGAGAAAAAAAAGATACGTTAAACAATATTGAACAAACAGGTGAGTTTGTCGTCAATATCGTCAGTGAAGCAATTGTGAAGGAAATGAATGAATGTGCGGCCGAATTCAGTCCGGAAGTGGATGAGTTTGAAGAAGCGGGTTTGACGAAAGCGGCAAGTGAAGTAATTGAACCTCCCCGAGTAGCAAAAAGCGACGTCCAACTGGAATGTGTCCTTCACGACGTTCTCCATTTTGGGGACCGACCGGGATCTGGAAGTCTTGTCATTGGACGGGTTGTTTACATTCATGTCAATGATGCGGTGTATCAGGACGGTAAAATCGATTCCGAAAAGCTTCAACCAGTTGGGCGACTTGCCGGTCCGTTGTATACGCGGGCTGCCAGTGATACGTTTACTTTAGAACGAAACATGAAAAAATCATAATGAGCGATAAAGCAATCCATTTTGTGATGGGTTGCTTTTTATTTAAGTTGCATCGGAATGGACGAGACCGCTTCGATTTGATATGTTAAATTGTGTAAAATATAACAAGGGGTGGTTTTATGCGTTTTTCCCTTAACGGTTCTTATCTTGTACCTGAACCTTTTGCAACATCTGACCTTCATCCAATCTCCTCCCTTCCTCATGGGCACACACCTCCTCTCGACCTTTCGTTTTCGTATTCTCACGAGTTACAGCAGCTCCTCGCTGGAAAAGAACTTCTTCTCGATGATCTCCCGCTTCCATTACCCGTTCTTCATGAGCATTATGAGCATGGCTATGTATCGTATGAAAAAGGAATTGAATTCAAAAAAGGGTATAGTTGCCGTCGCTGTGGAAATGAACGACAAGAGCGCTTTGCTTCGTTTCATTGTGCCCGCTGTCACGACATGTGCACGTACTGCCGTGCGTGTATTGTAATGGGAAGGGTGAGTGAATGCACGCCGCTGCTTCATTGGCATGGACCTACTCCTTCCTTTTCTCCTCCAGAGCATCTTCTTCATTGGAGCGGCACACTGTCACCGGCTCAGCAGCAAGCGGCAGATGCTGTTGTCGAAGCGATTGCTGCTGGGCGGGAATTGTTAGTGTGGGCAGTGTGCGGAGCGGGAAAGACGGAAGTATTGTTTCCGGGCATTGCGTCAGCGCTCGCTTCAAGTAAAACGGTCTGCATTGCCACTCCAAGAACGGATGTGGTGTTGGAATTGAAACCAAGACTCCAACAAGCCTTTGCTGATATGGAGGTTATCGCCTTATACGGTGGCAGTGAAGACCGCGGAAAACAGGCCCCACTCACTATTTCTACTACCCATCAGCTTCTTCGCTATTATCGCGCGTTTGATGTCATCATTATGGATGAAGTCGATGCGTTTCCGTATTCTGTCGAGCCAATGCTGCAATACGCCGTACAAAAAGCGAAAAAAGAAGAGGCAGCGGTTATTTATTTAACGGCGACTCCGAATCAGCTTTGGCAAAAGGAAGTACAAACAGGTAAACGACTGGCTGTGACGATTCCGGCTCGTTATCATCGCCATTCATTGCCAGTTCCTCGTTTTGAATGGTGTGGCAACTGGCGGAAAGGCTTGAAGCGTAAGCAGCTTCCTGCCAATGTTCATAAATGGATCGAGCTTCGTTTGAAAGCAGAAAAGCAAGCATTTCTATTTATTCCGCGCATTGAGTTAATAGAAGAGGTAGTCACTTTGCTTCAAAAGCTCGACTCCCGCATTGAAGGCGTTCACGCAGAAGACCGTGATCGAAAAGAAAAAGTACTAAAATTTCGAACAGGAGACATTCCAATCTTAGTGACGACGACCATTTTGGAACGAGGAGTGACGGTGCCAAATATTGATGTGGCGGTCTTAGGAGCAGAAGATGCGATTTTTACGGAAAGTGCGCTTGTGCAAATCTCTGGACGGGTTGGACGGAGCGCTCAGTTTCCGACTGGTGACCTTGTCTTCTTTCATTTTGGCCAAACAAACAGTATGTTACTGGCGAAAAAGCAAATTCAGCGAATGAATGAAGAAGCGACGAGGAAAGGAATGATTGACGAATGACGGCGTATTGTCTTCTTTGTGATCAATCATTACAGGAAAGACTGACGTGGACAACATTCCTCTTTCCAGCCAATAAATCGGCTTTGTGCCAACGTTGTTCCGAGAAATTTCGCCTGTTGGAAGGGGATCTCTGTGAAGGTTGCGGCCGTCCGTTAAATGAATTGCAGGAAGACGATTATGAAGGAGGACGTTGCCTTGATTGTATCAGGTGGGAGGAGAATCCAGAGTGGTGTGGAGTTCTGTGTCAAAACCGCTCGCTTTATCCGTATGATGATTCAATGAAAGAAGTGATGGCTTTATACAAATTTCGAGGTGACTACAAGCTGGCTGAAATATTTCGGCAAACGTGGAAGCAAGCCTATAAACGGCATTATAAGGGATATGACGTGATGGTTCCGATTCCATTGAGCGCTGAACGTCTATATGAAAGAGGATTTAATCAATCGCTAGTTCTCGCTGAAATGCTACAAAGACCTGTATACGATGTGTTAGGTCGTCATCATAGTGAAAAACAATCGAAAAAGACGAAAAAAGCGCGACTGGAAACAGGGCAAGTGTTCTTTTTGAACGAAATTGCAGACTTATATGGAAAAAAGGTTCTTCTCGTTGATGATATTTATACGACAGGCACAACGATTCGCTATGCAGCAAAGATTTTGAAGGAAGCAGGAGCGGACACGGTGTCTTCTCTGACGCTTGCGAGAGGATAATAGGTCTTTTTACCTATATAAGACCCATTACTAACGGGCGATATGATAAGTAAGTGAGACCGGAAAAGGGGTTAGAAAAATGAGCCAGTTAACAAATTGTCCAGTGTGCGGCGCGCTATATGTAGAGAACGTGTTCCGTAAAGTATGTGAATCTTGTTATAAGAAAGAAGAACGTTTATTTCAAGCTGTGCATGAATTTATTCGAAAACGTGAAAATCGCACGGCTACCATGATTCAAGTGGTTAAAGCAACCGGTGTAGATGAAAGTTTAATTCATAAATTTATTAAGCAAGGACGCCTGCAAATTGCCCACTTTCCGAATTTAGGTTATCCGTGTAATCGTTGCGGCAACCTGATTCGAGAAGGAAAAATGTGCGCAGAATGCCGAAACGAACTGCAAAAGGAGCTTAGTTCTATTCAAGAAATGGAACAGCGCCAGCAGCATCAAAGGCAACCAGAAGGAACAGCGACTTACCACGTTACTCGCAGAGAATTTTAATGGTTAATGACGGGAAAGTGATGGGCGAAAAAGCATCATCACTTTTTCTTGTTTCTGGACATAAATTCCGTTCTGAAAACGAACGGTATAAATAGCTCCCCTTTCTAATAGTAAACTGTGATATTTGTCATATCTTTTACAAATACGATAAACTTTTTCTCTTTTTGGACGATAATGTGGGTAAAGGGAAGAAGCGTTAAACAAAGGCGAAAGAGGTGAAAAGAATGAAAATTAATCAAACAGGATTATTCGGTGTGAACCCTTACAAAAAGCAAATGGACAAAACGGACCATTTAAAACAGACAAGTAAAAAACAAGATAAAGTAGAAATTTCCTCTGCGGCGAAGGAAATGCAGCAGGCAAGTCAGTTGTCCGCAGCGCGCCAAGAGAAAATTGATGCATTAAAACAACAAATCCAAAACGGTGGATATGAAGTGGATTTTAAGGCGACAGCAAAGGGAATTGTCGATTTTTACTCTAAAAATAACTAAGGGATGGATTGACCGTGCACATGCCAAAATTGCTCGACTTGTTAACAAAACAGCTCCAATTAAATAAAAGCCTGCTGAAAATGGCCCAGCAAAAGACCGATGTGTTAAAACACGGTGATATCGAGGCACTTAACAGCATGATGAAGGACGAACAGGCTCACATTGCGGCGATGAACCAACTGGAAGCTGCTTGTAAAAAGGAAGCGGCCATTTTATTAATCGGCCATCCTATTGGCGGTGATGAGCCATCATTGTCAGATTTGCTGCCAATCATCAGCAGTGCAGAACGTGAGGAGCTGCAATTGTTGCAAACAGAGCTGCTTGAGACCATCCGCAAGCTTCAAGAACGTAATGCCTTAAATCAAGAACTGATTATGCAATCACTACAATTTGTCAATTTAAATTTAGATATGATGACACCGCCGACTGATATGGACGCCTACAACTATCAAAAGAAAGAAACGCAGTCGATCTCAAATCGCTCCATATTTAACTCCAAAGCCTGACAGATTGATTACTTGTCAGAATTCGTTGTTGTCATTGTAAGGTAAATCGAATCGATAGAGAAATGGGGAAATGGAAGATGCTCTCAACTTTTCATGGGCTTGAAACGGCAAGAAGAGGAATGGTCACGCAGCAAGCCGCGCTTTATACGACAGGGCATAATATTGCGAATGCGAGTACACCTGGCTATACACGTCAACGGGTTAATTTCGTACAAACGGAGCCGTATCCAGCACCAGCAATGAATCGTCCGCAAATTCCTGGACAGCTTGGGACGGGAGTAGAGGCTGGAAGTGTTCAACGCATTCGGGACAGCTTTTTAGATGTCCAATTTCGTGGTGAGAACCAAAAGCTTGGCTATTGGCAGGCAAGATCTGAAGCACTCGTGAAAATGGAAGAAATTATGAATGAACCGTCCGAGGAAGGGTTAGCGAAAACGATGGATCGTTTTTGGCAGTCGCTACAAGATTTAGCGGTGAATCCTTCTAACTCCGGTGCTCGTTCTGTTGTTCGCCAGCGCGGTGTCGCCGTAGCAGAAACATTCAATTACCTGGCCGATTCATTGAAAAGCATACAAGGTGATTTGAAAAATGAAATTGAGATTACCGTCAAGCAAGTGAACTCTTTGACGGATCAAATCAACAATTTGAATAAACAAATTAGTGAAGTGGAGCCGCACGGCTATCTTCCGAATGATCTATACGATGAGCGAGACCGGTTAATTGATGAACTCTCGGAACTCGTTAATATTGAGGTTTCCTATACAAGCAGCGGCGGAGGCGCACTGGCAATTGCAGAAGGTGTTGCCAGCATTACCCTTGTTGGAGATACGGGAACAGCTATCGGTTCACTAGTTGATGCTTCTAGCTTTACAGCTAACGCTCTTTCACTTTCATATAAAGATAATACGCTAGTTGAAAGTTTCAGCTTAGGTGGTGGAGCACCTCAGTCGATTGAGAATTTTACTTCGTTTGGAAAAATGAAAGGATTAATTGAATCTAACGGTTATGTGACAGCAGGTGGAGTGGAAAAAGGACTATATGCTGAAATGCTGTACGACCTTGATGTAATGGCATATGACTTTGCTAAAGAGTTTAATCGAATTCATGAAGCTGGATGGAACGTCACGGATATTAACAACGGGACGCATACTGGAACAGATTTCTTCGGTTATGCCACAGCGGCAGCAGGTCAAAATCAGCCTTCAGATGCGAATAAATCAGGTGCTTCCAGTTTGTTGAAGCTTCATGACAGCATTAATAACTCGTTAGACAACATCGCCGCGTCCTCTAATGGAACGTTAGGGGATGGCCAAAATGCGTTACTTCTCGCGGAAGTGAAAAATAATAAATTGACGATTAACGGTAATGAAACGACCGTTCAAAATTATTATGAAGGCATTATTGGTGGAATGGCCGTCGATTCCCAGGAAGCGGACCGTCTTATGAGAAACAGTTCCGTATTGCTTGATGCGGTGCAGCAACGACGTGACTCGACAAGTGCGGTGTCACTAGATGAAGAAATGACGAATATGATTCAGTTTCAGCAAGCGTATAATGCAAATGCCCGAATGATTAGTGTAGTAGATGAAATATTAGATAAAATTATTAACGGTATGGGAATGGCTGGAAGGTAGGTGAGTGAACATGCGAATTACACAAGGAATGTTAGCGGCGAATTCATTGCGTCATATTAGTCAAAGCTATGAACGGTTAGGAACATATCATGATCAGTTGGCGACGGGGAAGAAAATCACTCGACCGTCAGACGATCCAGTTGTGGCGATGAAAGGGATGTACTACCGAACAACTAGTACAGAAATTGAGCAGTATGAACGCAACATCTCAGAAGTGTATTTATGGATGGAAAACTCAGAAGCAGGATTAGAACAAGTCAACTCCATTTTGCAGCGTATGCGTGAGCTGGTTGTACAGGCGAAAAACGATACGAATAGCTCGGAAAACCGCCAGGCAATCGCGAAGGAAATTGAACAGTTGAAGCAAGACCTCGTTCAAACAGCAAACACACAAGTATCCGGACGTTATATTTTCAACGGGACCCAAATTGATAAAGCACCCGTTACGTACGATAACTTAGGTGGAACACCGGATGCGACCGGGGTAAGCGGGGATGAATTTGGCATTGAAGTGTCTAAAGGAATTTCCATGCGTGCCAATATTGATTCGACAAAAGTGTTTAATCAAGGTTTGTTTGACACGGTTTCTGCGATTCACACAAAGCTGGAAAATGGTGATCCATCTGACCAATTGGACGGTCTATTGCAAGAATTGGATAATCATATGAATAGTTTGTCTGCGGAGCGCTCCGAACTTGGAGCCCGCTATAATCGTTTAGAACTCATCGAATCCCGTCTAGCAACACAGGATATCATTGCTAAACGTATCTTGTCTGATAATGAAGATGCGGACATTGAAGAAGTCATTACCAATTTGACGACGCAAGAAAGTGTGCATCGTGCAGCCCTCAGCGTTGGGGCAAGAATTATTCAGCCAACACTCATGGACTTTTTAAGATAACTTAAACAAACGTTTGTTTTATGCCATTAAAAAAGGACCCGCTATGAAAATCCGGTACAATCAAGGATTCATTGACGGGTCTTTTTACTAGGAGGAGAGATCGATGCAGTTTCCGCAAATACGATTGGAGTCTACACCAGTCAAAATGGAACTGTCGAAAACGAAAAGTCAGCTCGAAATGGAACAGCCACAAGCCGAGCTGTCTTTTCAGCAAAAGCAGCCAGAACTTATAATTGAAACAACACCGGGAAGACTAACGATTGACCAAACGGAAGCGTGGGCGAATCTTGATTTAAAACATATCTTTCGGCGCATTGAAGAACATGCGCAAGAAGGACAGCAAGCATGGCTTCAAGTACTGGAAAAGACCGTAGCAGAAGGTAAAGAGCTTATGATGATTGAAAACGGTGGAAACCCGATTGCCTCACAGGCAAAGCGAAACAGCCTTCCGGCAGAGCGAAAAGTCGATACAGGTAGCACACCGGCTCCATTCAGCGTAAAGGTTCACTATGAGCCGGGGCAGGTGCGATTCGATCCGAAAACGTATCAAGCAGTGACAGACATTAAACCGAATCAGCCGAGAATTCATTACACACCAAGCCAATTACATATGAACATTGCCCAGTATCCATCTTTAAAAATTGACGTACAACTGTAAAAGAGGTCGATAAACATGAAAATTGAAACGAAATATCACGGAGAAATAGACATTGCTACAGAAGATATTATTCAGTTTGAACAAGGAATTCCAGGATTTGAAGACGAGCACGAATTTGCCGTTTTACCATTAGATGACGATAACGTTTTTTACATTCTTCAATCTGTTCAAACGGCTCCATTAGGATTAGTCATGACAAGTCCGTTTCACTTTTTAAAAGAGTACGATTTCACCATCGAGGACAGCTACGTTGAACAGCTGCAGTTAGAAGATGCAAAAGATGCTGCTGTTTACGTTATTTTAACGGTAGCTGAAAATTTCGCAGACTCCACTGCTAACTTGCAAGCCCCTGTCATTATTAACATGAAACAACATAAAGGAAAACAAATTATCTTAACGAACACACCGTACGAAACGAAACAAAAACTATTTCCAACAACGATAAAATAAAGGAGGGAAGGGGGCATGCTCATTCTCACACGGAAAGTGAAGGAATCCATCAAAATTAACGATGACATTGAAATCACCGTCATATCCATTGGCGGAGACCAAGTGAAAATCGGCATCAATGCACCAAAGAACGTTGAAATTCACCGAACGGAAATTTATGATGAAATTCAAAAAGCGAATAAAACCGCATCAAATACTGTTACTGATTTAAGAGATAAACTGAAAAATTGGAACAACCCACAATAAAACTGCCCGAGCGGCAGTTTTATTGCGTTTAGAGACAAAATGTTTTCATCTTTTATTCTATTTTTTATAATATTTTTTTGTATTTTACTATAAAAATCAAAAGCACTGTCGATATATTAAATGTAAACATCATCTACAAAAAAGGCGGCCGACTTTGAGTAGAAGATGAATCCATCCACAAGGACGTGGAGAGGGACATTCAAGGAGGAAAAGAAAATGAGAATTAATCACAATATTGCGGCGCTTAACACGTATAACAAATTAAACAGTGCTTCAGGTGCACAAGCGAAATCAATGGAGAAATTATCTTCAGGTCTTCGTATTAACCGTGCAGGAGACGATGCTGCAGGTTTAGCAATCTCTGAAAAGATGCGTGGGCAAGTACGTGGATTAGAGCAAGCTTCTCGTAACTCTCAAGATGGTATTTCTTTAATTCAAACAGCTGAAGGTGCATTAAACGAAACTCACTCAATTTTACAACGTATGCGTGAATTGGCTGTTCAATCTTCAAATGGTACTGCAACAGATGCTGATCGTTCAGCGATTCAAGCCGAGGTTACTCAACTTGTAGAGGAAATTGACCGTATCGGTAATACAACTCAATTTAATACAATGAATTTACTAGATGGTAGTCAAGGTAAAAATGTTAACACTGCTGGAGCTACTAACACTAGTATTGTCAGCGCAAAAGTTATTTCACCAGCAATGGATAATGGAAACTATAGCTTGACAGTTGCGAATAAAGCAGGTTCAGGTGCTGTATTGAATACATCAGGTACTGGTTCTGCATTAAGTGCAGACAATGTGAAACTAAATGTAGCTTCAACTACTGCTGATGTAGGTGAAACATACACTATTTCGTGGGACGACGGTGACGCAGCTGCAGCAGTTATTACATTAAAAAATTCTGAAGGTGATGCTTTAGCTACAATCACTGCAGATATGACAAGTACTACTGCATTTAATTTTGGCGGTGGTACACATCAATTTGATTTTAATGCTGCAATCAATACAAATGGTGCAGGTTCAGTAACTTTTAGAACAGAAATGTCTGCTGATTATACAGTTACCAATGCTGGTGGTGTATCTACAGCTTTAACTGGTGTAGTATCAAATAACGGTGAAGTTGAAGTTGGTGGATTTAGAATTGATGTTGATAAGACATTAGCTGACGGAACAGATGCTACTGGCTTGGTAGTTGCTGGTAGTGATGTTGAGTTCCAAATTGGTGCTAACGAAAATCAGACGACTAAATTAGCGATCTCTGATATGAGAGCAGCAGCCCTTGGAGTAGCTAATTTAGATGTTAATGATCAAACTAGTGCAAAATCAGCAATTACAACAATCGATACTGCTATTAAATCCGTATCGGAAGAAAGAGCAAAATTAGGAGCGGTACAAAATCGTTTAGAGCATACTATTAACAACCTAGGTACATCTGCTGAAAATTTAACAGCTTCCGAGTCTCGTATCCGTGACGTAGACATGGCTGCGGAAATGATGAACCAAACGAAAAATTCAATCCTTTCTCAAGCTGCTCAAGCGATGCTTGCTCAAGCGAACCAACAACCACAAGGTGTACTTCAATTACTTCGTTAATTTTAGTCGCTTTTGGAAGAGAGACCTTAGGTTTACTAAGGTCTCTTTTTTTAGATTTGGAGGATTGAAGGATGCGAATTAATCATAATATTACAGCACTAAATACTTATAATCGATTCTCGAATGCTTCTAATCAAATGATGAAATCTACTGAAAAACTTTCAAGTGGATTGCGCATTAATAGAGCAGCGGATGATGCAGCGGGTTTAGCCATATCGGAAAAAATGAGAGCACAAATTAGAGGATTAAATCAAGCTTCTCGTAACATTCAAGATGGCATTTCTTTGCTTCAAACGGCAGAAGGTGGATTAAATGAGGTCCATTCCCTCCTTCAAAGAGGGAGAGAGCTATCTGTTCAAGCAAGTAATGGAACGAATACGCTTTTTGACCGTGAAGCACTGCAGGCAGAGATTAGTCAAATAACAGAAGAAATAGACCGTATTTCAGAAACAACGCAGTTCAATGGCATTAACCTTTTAGATACATCCAATGTATCGTCAAATGATAAGCAGAAGATAATAGATTATCTACAACGCTCTTGGTTAAGAGCGAGTGAACAGCTAGTATTCAATACTCTTGGTATTAATGGTGGAGGAGCGAACTTGACCATCACTTTACAAGATACGATTGATGGGGTAGGAAATACGGCTGCGCGTGTAATGTATAGCTATATCCCAGGAGTCACAACAACGGGGAGCAACATCGAGTTGCAAATAGATATGGCCGATTTCTCACCTCCGACGTTTCCAAATGGGGGAACAGGTCCTTTTTACAGTGACCGCATTATTGCTCATGAGATGACGCATGCAGTCATGGTCGCTACGGTAAATGTTACCTCAGGGATGCAAACATGGTTTATGGAAGGGGTAGCCGAAGCGGTACACGGGGCAGACGAACGATTAGCCGCGAGCTTGAGCTCTTTAACCGCTCAACAGGTCGTAGATCTTATCGGAACAGGAACATCAGCATGGGGCGGCACAAGTGACGATTACTCCATGAGCTACGTAGCTGTTCGCTATATGGATCATTTATTAAAGACGAACGGCGATGCAAACGGTGTGAAAACCGTTCTATCCAATCTTGTAGCGAATAATGGTAATAATGCTTATACATTAGATAATGCCATTAATGATGCGTTCACAGCTGTCGGATTAGGGGCAACCATTAATGATGCTTCCACATTTGCGACAAACTTTAAAGCAAATGGGGCGGCATACATTGGCACAATGAATCTAACTAATGCAGATACAGGGTCATTGTTAGGTTCTGATGTAACAGGGAACCCAGCTGATCAAAAAACAGCCACTTCAGTGGTAGACGATACTGACGGAGGATTAACGAACGATCCATTAGTTAACTTTACTGAACTTTGGCCTACTTTAAGTACGTCGACTACTGGGGGCATAAAGATTCAAATAGGGGCGAATTCCTCACAATTAATAGATATCTCTAAAGTGGATGCTCGAAGCAGTAGTATCGGTATCGATTCAGTTGATGTTGTAAATAACGCCCAGCAAGGGATTGTAAGCTTTGATAATGCCATAAAAACTGTTTCGAGTTACCGTGCCGGAATGGGGGCATTACAAAATCGGTTAGAAAAAGCGATGCTGGTTACAGCTAATTCAGCGGAAAACTTAACCGCGGCAGAGTCTCGTATCCGTGACGTCGACATGGCGAAAGAAATGATGAAACAAACGAAGCATTCGATTCTTTCTCAAGCTGCTCAAGCGATGCTTGCTCAAGCGAACCAACAACCACAAGGTTTGCTTCAATTACTTCGTTAAGTTTAAATAAATGATTTAGAAGAGATATCAGATTGTTTGGTATCTCTTTTTTTTGCTGTATCCATTCCTCATATTTTCGATGCTAGTTGCCTCTACTTCTTCTTTTTCTTTTCGGATGAGTTTTTTAAACGCCTTCTCCTTAATGTAAGTAAAGTGTGATGTTAAAATACGTACTTCCATCATTCTACATCGCTTCTTAATATGTTCTTTTTACCCGTTTAAACAGATAAAAGAGGAACCAGCTTAGGAAAAGCCCTTTTTCTACTTAACTGAATCAATTTCATAATAGTTTCTTTTCCTTAGTTGGAAGGACAGAATTTTAGTCGTTTCTTTTTTTAATGCTAAGCGGCTTGACTCATTTCTTTCATTTGTCGATTGATTCGATCTACGGCCAATTTCGAGGCATTATAAACAAGCGTTACCAGATCGAAATGAACTTTTGCTCGTTTTCCAGATCGATATCGGACGTTTTTCAATTGAAAGAATTCTTTTAAATAGGCGTTCACTCGTTCAACGGCACTCCTCTGATGGTAAAGCTTCTTCCAAGCTTCTGACCCACGGCCTGGGGCGCTATATTTCCGAATATCTGTCTCCATCTTGATTTTATAGACCTTTTGACAAAGGGAATCGTGAGCTAACGGACAGGTTTTACATTCGTTTGGCTGCGTGTATTTCAGAGTCTGATACTTCTCATCAAAACTATCATAGCGATACGAGTGTTCTCGTACGCAAGTGGGCGCGAAATGTTCATCAAAACCAAGGGGTTCTCCTTCGTTTCGCTTATTATAAGCAATAATGGCTTTGGCTTTCATACGATGAAGCTGCGTATAAATCGCTTCGTAATCATAGCCTGCATCGAATACTCCGTACTGAACGGTCAACGAAGAAAGCCGTTTTTGAAGACCCTTTAACAGAGGAATCGCGGCTTTTCCATCATTCAAACTGGCCGATGACATGAGAGATTGAAGAATATATTGGCTCTTGGATCCAACCGCCAAATGGGCTTTGAATCCAAACCAAAAGGCGTTCTTTCCTTCACTATTTTTCTTGATCCCCCAGTTTGGGTGTAAAGGTACATCTGTCCGTAGGGTTTCAAGACTGACATATAGTTGATCTTCTATCGTTTTCTCGTAAATAGTTTTTTGATCATCTCGCTCTTGTTTTTCTTGTTGATAGGCTTCTTGTTCAGCCTTCGGTTTACGGCCACGCTTTTTTGGTTCGGTCTTTGGCTTCTTTTCTTGTGGCGTAGCCCGGTCTCGAGACTCGAAATGTGTCGCATCAAACGAGACCACATCATCGTCAATAAACCCTTCTTGAATGGCCTGAAGAAGAACGGTTTCTTGAACCGTTTCTAGTGCCTTCGATTCGCTTAACTTTTGAGTGAACCGAGAAAAAGAAGCCTCAGAAGGGATACGATCAGAAAAAAGAAACCCACATTCAAGGTGGAACATAAAATCGTTTCGTAACCGTTTGACGAGATCTTTGATGGTGGGAATTCGTTCCACAATACGAGCAACGAGGGCGTAGATCATCGCTGGATAATTTAATTCAGTAGGAGCGCCGTACACCGTCTTTTTAGACACGGCAAATAATAATGGCTCTATATTCAGTGTCGAAAAAATGGCTTCAAATCGTTTTGTTGGTTCTAATTCATATAAATCCTGCATGCCAAACAGGCTTCCTTGTCGTATAATAGACATAGGGAGTCACCTTCCATTCTTGTGTTGTTTTAGTGTGGTTACTAAACAGTATACAAGAATTTAGGGAGGTACTCCTTTTTTAAGTTCTTAAAAGCCTTGGGCGACAAAGGCTTTAAAATATGAAATTGATTCAACTAGGAAAAAAGTATGAATTTGGTGATTTCTTTAAGTAATGCATAACATTTACTTTAATATCCATTATTTCTATTTTTTATTTTCCTATTTGACAAAGTTCGACAAAAATAGCGGTTTCTAACTAATGGAAATTTATATAGAATAGATTTTGTGAATTTTTGACTTGAAGTCATCTTTTAGTTATTGGGTAATTATTCATAGAACCTTTTCACTATTAAACCATCATTATGGAGGGATTAGCGATAATCATACCATTCACTCAGGGAGGAAAAGAGAATGTTAGTATTAGGCAGGAAGCCAGGGGAGTATATCGTTGTTAATAATCAAGTATTTACTAAAGTAGTGAAAAGCGCAGATGGGCATTTAAGACTTGCGATTGAGGCGCCGCTAGAAATATCCATTGTACGTGGCGAAATGTATGAAAAAAATAAAAAAATATAAAAAATACACTAAAAAAACAAAACGAGCGGACGATATATACAGTGTAAGTTGGAGATATTGGTTATTTAGGATGAATAACCCTCATATACAATAATTTTATAAAAAATACTCAAGGATGAGTTAATAAATCTATTTAAATTGCAGGACGCAATCCATGAATAGGTTTATTAACTCATCCTTTTTTTATTGCCATCAAGGAGGAAGAGCTATGTTAGTATTAGGCAGGAAGCCAGGAAAATATGCAGTCATTAATGAGAATATTATCGTAAAAGTAATCAAAAGCGAGGACGGACAGTTACGTTTGGCCATCGATGCGCCAAAAGAAATCTCCATCATGCGCGGCGAACTTTACGAAGCACAACAAGCTTAATAACCAATCAGAACTCAAGGACGAGTGAATGACTATGAGCAAAAGGACAGGACGATCCTTTTACTCATACTATTCACTCGTCTTTTTTTTATGGATATAACTAGAGGTTCCTAACAAGGAAAATCTCTAATTATATAAATCAATCAAAAAGGTGAAAACGGATGTTCACCTAAAATCCAAGGAGGAAACAAAAATGAGAATTAATCACAATATTGCGGCGCTTAACACGTATCGTCAGTTTGGTGCAGCTAACACGCAACAAGCAAAATCAATGGAGAAATTATCTTCAGGTCTTCGTATTAACAAAGCTGGAGATGACGCAGCAGGTTTAGCAATCTCTGAAAAAATGCGTGGTCAAATTCGTGGGTTAGAAATGGGTTCTAAAAATGCCCAAGATGGTATCTCATTAATTCAAACGGCTGAAGGAGCATTAAACGAGACGCATTCAATTCTTCAACGTATGCGTGAGTTAGCGGTCCAGTCTTCGAATGATACAAACACTGATAGTGACCGTGGGGAAATCCAGAAAGAAGTTGAGCAATTAAAAAAGGAAATCGACAGAATTTCCACTACTACAGAGTTTAATACAAAAAGTCTGATTAATGGGGACTTATCTGGTGCAAAAACAGCACAGGGAACTATACTTGAGTCCGTTGTCTTAAAATCAGGTGGTACTGCCATTACTTCAGCAGGTGCTACAACACAAACACTTCAAAACCTTCAAGACTCTAGCGGTAATAGTCTAGGTATTAAGGGTGGAGATGTAATTAATGTTAGTGGGGTTAAAAATGGTTCTGCGATATCTACTAGTTTTACTGTAGCCGGATACACTACTACATCTGCGACTGGTCTAGAAGCAACTGGTGATAACCAAGCTGCATTAGCTCTTACTGCTGGTGATACTATTACATTTGAATATGATGGTCAACAATATACTGCAACTATTGGATCAACTGTTGCTGCTGGTGCAGGTCAATTATCAGCACAAGCAACAGCACTTCAGACGGCTCTTAGGGATGCTGTTGGTGGAAGTAATACTGATATCAACGTAGCTAGAAGTTCAGGTGTTGGTGTAAATGATGATACATTAGGGTTTACAACTACTTCAGGAAAAGATATAAAAATACTTTCTGCTACTACAACAGATGCAGGATATGCAACTGCTTTAACTGGTGGTACAACAGATACGTCAACTCATCTAAATGACTTATTAACTACTATTGATAACATGACTGGTGGCACTTCTACTATAACATCAAGTGGAGAACTGCAAGTTAGTGGTGATTTAGGTACTGCCAATGCTCTATCTGATATTAAATTAAATATTACTGGTCGTTCACTTTTTAATAACAAATTAAGTGCGTTTACTGAAACTCAAGAAGCGCAAGATACAAAAGTGGACACTTCTTTGTCGTTTCAAATTGGTTCGAATGAAGGTCAGACAATGGCTGTTGATATTAATGAAATGAGTGTTCGTTCATTAGCACTTTCATCAGTAGATGTTTCAACTCAACAAGGCGCACAAACAGCAATTACTGTTATCCAAAATGCTTTAGAGGAAGTATCCACTGAACGATCTAAGCTCGGTGCATTCCAAAACCGTCTAGAACACACAATCAACAACTTAGGCACATCTTCTGAAAACTTAACTGCTGCGGAATCTCGTATCCGTGACGTAGATATGGCGAAAGAAATGATGAACCAAACAAAGAATTCTATTCTTTCTCAAGCTGCTCAAGCAATGTTGGCTCAAGCAAACCAACAACCACAAGGTGTTCTTCAATTATTACGTTAATTTTAGATTACTTGAAAGGGACTCTAGTTTTACTAGGGTCTTTTTTTGTTAAGGAGCTCACTGAATGAACAAAGATTCTTGCCATGATAAAAAATTTCTGGAAGAACAACTCCAATGGTGTAAGCAACAGGATTGTATTTTAGAGGAAATGGAAAAGAAGCTGTATGAAATGAAGAGACTAGCTGAATATGCTTTGGAACAGCAACTTACTGCAAGTGAAGTTGCGGATTTTAATGAGCGATTAAAGCAACTGAAAGAGGATATTAATTTTCTAAATAAGCAGTCGATTTCAGTTGCCCATTAGAAATGAGCAAGATAGAATTCTTTTTAGTTCCTTGTAAGTTGTTAGAAACAGAATTTTATACGGATACTTCAACAGGTGATCATCGTTTAAAAGAGGTCACCTTTTTTGTGTGGTACATGTTTAATGAACGAAGGTATGCTTTATAATTTTTAAAACTTTGTATAAATAACTGTGTGTAAACCATCCTCCATGATAAGAAAACATTATAGGTCGAATAGCACGTCTTTTTTTATCCAAAGAACAACCATAAAGGTTTTCTAAAACTATCCGATAATATAAACAAAAGAACTGTGTAGTTAGGGGGCCATTCGATGATTGAACGACTTTCCTCAGCAACTACGACTTCTTACAACTCAGAGATGATTAAGAAAGTAAATGAAGAAACGAACACAGGTGGACAAGAAACTAAAGAAGGTAGGCTTCTTAATAAAGAGCAGATTGAAGACGTGGTGAAGGGGTTGAATGAGTTTGTCCAGCCAACTCGTACATCCATTCAATTCGAGCTACATGAAGAGTCTCAAGAGTATTACGTAAAAGTGATCGATATAGGGACGAATGAGACAATTAGAGAAATTCCTTCTGAGAAACTATTAGATATTTATGCGACCATGACTCAATTTTTAGGGGTTATGTTTGATCGAAAAATATAGCGGGGTGAAAGTATGCGTATTGGTGGATTAGCAAGCGGAATGGATATTGATACACTTGTTGCAGAGTTAATGAAGGCGGAGCGAATGCCGCTCGACAAGCTAACAAAACAAAAGCAAACAGTTGAGTGGCAACGTGATAGCTATCGTTCCATGAACACATTATTGGCAGATTTAGATACGACGATTTTTGATGGGGTGTTTCGTCAGTCCACATTTGTGAAAAAAAACATTACAAGTTCGGATGATTCTAAAGTAACTGCTACAGCTTCTAGTGCCGTATCTAATATAAATACAACGATTGAAGTTTCAAATCTAGCGACTACAGCTTCTTGGAAAGCCGATCTTGGTGTGAACTATGATTTTAAAGATTTGACAAAATCTTTATCTTTCCCCTTATCCTTATCCTTTAAGGTGACAGATCCAGGAGAATCAATACCAAGAGATGTAATGTTGTCTATTACAGCTGAGGATGACTTGGAAGGTGTTTTAAACAAGATTAATGCTTCCGGTTTAGGTGTAACTGCTATGAGGGCTACTCTTACAGGCAACAAAGACACGATTGTTTTTTCAAATAATAAGACTGGGGCTGGAAGCCAGATAGAGCTTGTTGATGCGGCAACTCAAGATTTTATGAGAGATGTACTGAAATTCAGCTTAGATGGTTCAAATAACTTAACGAAAGATAAAGAAGGAGTTAATGCTACTGTCAAAATCAATGGTTACGAGATGGAGAAAACCTCTAATAATTTCACTTTAAATGGTATGAGCTATACGTTGAAAAATACAACGACTGGACCTGTGACGATTTCTTCAGCTACAGATACAGATAGCATTTTCAACTCCATTAAAAGTTTCGTCGATAAATACAACGAAGTCATCAGCAAAATTAACGGCGAGCTGACAGCTGAACGCTATCGTACTTATGAGCCTTTGACAGATGAAGAAAAAGAAGCGATGACGGAGAAGCAAATTGAATTGTGGGAAGAGAAGGCGAAAAGCGGACTGCTTCGTAATGATTCGATTTTATCGAGTGCGTTAAATAAAATGCGAACAGATATGTATTCGCGCGTAGGAAATGATACGGATGGTATCAATAATGACTATGATCAATTATCGGAAATTGGGATTACGACCTCAAGTAACTACTTAGACCGTGGGGAACTCATCATTGATGAAAATAAATTAAGAGAAGCGATTTCGAAAGATCCGAATGCGATTTATCAGCTGTTTGCAAATGACGGCTCTACGTCTGAATCAAAAGGGATTGCTCGGAGATTACGTGATACAATTAAAGAAACGGTTAGTAAAGTGGAAGAAAGAGCAGGAAAATCGGTTTGGACGAATCAGCGGTTTACGTTAGGGCGGAACTTAGAGAGTATTAATGACCAAATTGACAGCTTCCAAGACCGCCTCACCCAAATCGAAGATCGTTACTGGCGCCAGTTCACGGCAATGGAGAAGGCAATCCAGCAAGCCAACACTCAGTCTTCATACTTAATGCAGCAATTTTCATTTTAAAAGGAGTGACCCATGATGGCAATGAATAATCCATATCAAGCGTATCAGCAAAATAGTGTGAACACGGCTTCGCCTGGAGAGTTAACGTTGATGTTGTATAACGGGTGCTTGAAGTTTATGAAGCTTGCTCGTATGGCAATTGAGAAAAAAGATATTGAAGCGAAAAATGAGAATTTGTTAAAGGCACAAAAAATTATCCAAGAGCTGATGGTGACGCTCAATATGGATGTGGAAATGTCGAAAACGATGATGGCGATGTATGATTACATAAACCGTCGTTTAATAGAAGTGAATATGAAAAATGATTTAACGATTTTAGATGAGGTGGAAGGGTATGTGACTGAGTTCCGTGATACGTGGAAGCAAGTCATTCAGTTGAATCGTCAAAAGGCGCATCAAGGTGGGCAGGCATAGTGAGTGCAGTAGTAGAGGTGTATAGCTTAACGAAACGACTGCATGAGCTTGTTCAAACACCTCAAGAACGCAACGAACGGGATGCTTACATTAAAGAGGTCGAAAAGCTACTTGAACAGCGCCAACAGCTTCTTCCTCGCGTTCAGCCCCCGTTTTCAGCCGAGGAGAAGACGCTCGGGCAGGAAATCATGGAAATGAATAAAGTGATTGAAGGGCAACTGAAGAAACAAAAAGAGGAAGTGGCTGCTGATCTTCGCGGAGTAAAGCAAAAGCAACAGCATACGAATAAGTACACGAATCCGTATGAGAACCTTTCGTTTGACGGAACGTTTTACGATAAACGGAAGTGAGTTAGTTGTATGGTCAGTTTAGCGTGGTCTCATATTGAATTTATTCATGGTTATGTCGAACTTCTTCAGTCGATTGAAGAAGGGCTGGAGTATGTCGAGGCCAGTTTTGCTGATTACAGCAAAACAGAGGGTGACCTTGTGCTGAGTGATGTACTGGATGGAATGATTCAAGTTCAGTCCGCTCATGTTCAGCTGGAAGCAATTTTTGCGGAAGACGTTCGTTTCATCGAGATGATCGAGCAGTACAGGCAGGTCATCGATGAATGCTTACAGCTCGAAGGGAAGATGGAGTGGCTGGACGAGAAGCGAAGAATTGTGACTACTGTCATTATGCCTGCTTTTATAGCTTGGAATCAATCGATGTTGTTGGCATTAAAACCTTATATTACTCACTAATGAAAATCCTTGCAAAAAAGCAGGGATTTTTCTTGTTTAAAAGGAATAGTTATATAATCCCGACAAAGGTATTCGGTGTATCGATAGCCACTCGAAAGAAAAAATAGATAGTTCATAAAATTTTCACTATTTTTTAAAGTTTAAGAAGGAATTTTGTCGGGTATTGTAGAAATAGGTATACATATCCCTTTTGGATAAGAAGGAGGAGTTCAAGGTATGATGTATAACATTCGTGGCGAAAACATTGAGGTAACTCCAGCAATTAGAGAGCATGTTGAGAAAAAGTTAAGCAAATTAGAGCGTTATTTTACAGAAGAAGTAAACGCTGATGTCTATGTAAACTTAAAAGTATACAACAACAAACAAAAAATAGAGGTAACGATTCCGATGACGCATCTCGTTCTTCGTGCAGAAGAAGTGCATGATGATTTATACGCGGCAGCTGATTTAGTAGTCGACAAGTTGGAGCGTCAAATCCGCAAGCATAAAACGAAAGTGAATCGCAAGCTGCGTGAAAGAGAGCCAGCAAAATACGTATTCGCTAACAATGTCGAAGGCACGGTGGCAGTGCAGGACGAAGAGGAAGATTTAGAATTAGTCCGTAACAAGCGCTTTGACTTAAAGCCGATGGATAGCGAAGAGGCGATTTTACAAATGAACATGCTTGGGCATAACTTCTTCGTTTTCACCAATGCTGACACGAACGTGACAAACGTGGTGTATCGCCGTAAAGACGGGCGCTACGGGTTAATTGAACCAAATTAAACTCCATATAGTTTGCTAAAGCCTGACTTTCCTAGTGGAGAGTCAGGCTTTTTAGATGAATTTTCCCTTTTTTATGCTAGTATGTCCACAATGCTGGTCCTTAGCTCTGTACGCAAATCGAGTTCATATGGATGAACCGCTTCTCCGTACGGATTTTGGATGACTCGAACAATCGGGTGGAGCGGAGTGTCTGGAAAGGTTTCAGAGACCACTGCCGTTTCCCCTGAGTGAAGCTTTACAACAGAGGCGATGGGATAGACGGCAACATGTTTTAAGAAGAGTTGAACGAGCTCATAGTCAAATAAGGTGTTTCCAGAGCCCGCTATATATTCGACTGCTTCCTTTCGCGTATACCGTTTCCGGTAGCTTCTAGAGGAGGTGAGGGCGGTATACGTATCGGCGAGTGCGACGATGCGGGCATATTCGTGAATGTCTTCGCCCCGAAGCCCGCACGGATAGCCACTTCCATCGAACCGTTCATGATGCTGGAGGGCGCAGTAAGCGGACGAAAGCGAGAGGTCTAGTTGTCGACGTAGAATGTGGAAGCTTTTTTCTGTATGGGTGTTGATGATAGCTCGTTCTGCTTCAGTGAGGTTGCCGGGCTTGTTCCAGAGACTTGTCGGAATTTGCGTCATCCCAATATCTACTAAGAGCGCGCCTGTTCCTAAGTCGAGCAGCTGGTTCGTGCTGTATCTTTTGGCAATCCCGATAGTCACAGAAATAACGGCAACTTGAACTGCGTGATGAAACAGATGTGCTGATGGCAAAACAAGGTCAGATAGCGGAATAAGCAAATGTTTTTCGTTCATAAGGTGGTTTACAATCTCTCCTGCAAGCTGTTGTCCTTTTCTTTCGGATAAATCGGACCTGTGTATGTCTTCTCCGTCCTGAATGGGGGAGATGGGCATTTTTCTCATCGCATAGATTCCCACCTTTCTATTTTTAGTTTGTTTTTCAACAAGGCTATGTTTGGTTACTTCATGGATATGTCTGATGTTGGACAAGTATGTGTGGGAAAAGAGGGAATGTACCCTTGCAGGCGGGAAGAAGGGGGGACATCAGTTGTCATCTAAGAGGAAGCAGTGTTACAATTTTAATGAGAATGATTTATAATAGAGAGATAAATAATAATTTATCTGTACATACTCGTATAAAGAAATGATAGAGAAACTGACTCAATGGTCATTATTAAAGATACAACGGGTTTTTGATGAAAGGTATGGTTGCAATCTGTGTCTTTCATGAGGATAACGGAAAAGGGTTGATGCTCATTCCTTTTCCGTTATCCTTATCCATTAAAAATAGAGGAGCGTTTTAAGATGCTTGGAATTTTTAAAAAGGTTTTTGACGGCAATCAACGCCAAGTTGGGCGATTAGAGCGATTGGCGGATCAAATTGATGCGCTTGGTCCGGAGATGGAAAAGCTGAGTGACGACCAGTTTAAGGAGAAGACAGCTGAGTTTCAACAGCGTTATCAAAATGGTGAAAAACTTGACGATATGCTGCCAGAAGCATTTGCGGTCGTGCGCGAAGCAGCGAAGCGTGTCCTTGGCATGTATCCGTATAAGGTCCAGCTCATGGGGGGGATTTCCCTTCATGAAGGGAATATCTCTGAGATGAAAACAGGGGAAGGAAAAACGCTGACGGCGACGATGCCTGTTTATTTGAACGCCATTACTGGAAAAGGGGTTCATGTTGTTACGGTCAACGAATATTTAGCAAGCCGTGACGCAGAAGAGATGGGCCGTTTATACGAATTTTTAGGCTTGACGGTCGGCTTAAATTTAAATAGTTTGTCCCGTGAGGAGAAGCAAGAGGCGTATAACGCGGACATCACCTATACCACAAACAATGAGCTTGGCTTCGATTATTTGCGTGATAACATGGTGCTATATAAAGAGCAAATGGTTCAGCGACCGCTTCATTATGCGGTTATCGATGAGGTGGACTCCATTTTAATCGACGAAGCTCGTACCCCGCTTATTATTTCCGGAACAGCTCAAAAATCGACGGCGCTTTATATTCAAGCAAACGCGTTCGTGCGTACAATGAAAAAGGAAGAAGATTATACGTACGATGAAAAGACGAAGGGCGTTCAATTGACAGAAGACGGGATGTCTAAAGCAGAGCGCGCATTTGGTATTGATAATTTGTTTGATATTTCTCATGTGACGCTGTTGCATCATATTAACCAGGCGCTAAAAGCACATGTGACGATGCAACGCGATGTCGACTATGTCGTTGAAGAGGACAAGGTTGTTATCGTCGACCAGTTCACGGGTCGTTTAATGAAAGGACGCCGCTTCAGCGAAGGTCTTCATCAGGCAATTGAAGCAAAAGAGGGCGTTGAAATTCAAAACGAAAGCATGACGCTTGCGACAATCACTTTCCAGAACTATTTCCGTATGTATGAAAAGCTTTCTGGTATGACTGGAACGGCGAAAACGGAGGAAGAGGAGTTCCGCAACATTTATAACATGCAAGTAGTGGTGATTCCGACGAACCGTGACATTGCTCGTGATGATCGGGCGGATTTGATTTACAAAACGATGGAAGGCAAGTTCCGCGCCGTGGTGGAAGATATTACCGAGCGTCATAAAAATGGTCAGCCTGTGTTAGTCGGGACAGTAGCGATTGAGACAAGTGAATTGTTGTCGTCGTTATTAAAACGAAAAGGGGTTCCGCATCACGTTTTAAATGCGAAGCAGCATGAGAGTGAAGCGCAAATCATTGAAAACGCCGGTCAAAAAGGCGCTGTAACAATTGCTACGAACATGGCTGGACGCGGGACAGACATTAAGCTTGGCGAGGGAGTGAGAGAAGTCGGCGGCCTTGCGGTCATTGGAACGGAGCGCCATGAGTCACGCCGAATTGATAATCAGCTTCGTGGTCGTGCTGGACGTCAAGGAGACCCGGGGGTTTCTCAGTTCTACTTATCAATGGAAGATGAGCTGATGCGCCGTTTCGGTTCGGACAATATGATGGCGATGATGGATCGTTTAGGAATGGACGATTCACAACCAATTCAAAGTAAGATTGTCACAAGAGCGGTAGAATCTGCGCAAAAACGTGTAGAGGGCAACAACTTTGATGCGCGTAAGCAGCTTCTTCAATATGATGATGTTTTACGTCAGCAACGTGAAGTAATTTACAAACAGCGCTTTGAAGTGTTGGATTCTGAAAACTTGCGTGATATCGTCGAGCGCATGATTCAATCAACGATTCAGCGTGTCGTAGATGTCAATACACCGCGTGAAGAGCTGGAAGAAGAATGGAATCTAAAAGGAATTGTCGATTTCGTAAACGGTAGCATGCTTGAAGAAGGGGCATTAACAGAAGGTGATCTTCGCGGTAAAGATTCAGAGGAAATGACCGAGCTTATTTTCGCAAAAGTGAAAGAAGCATACGATGAGAAAGAAGAAGGCATGGGTACTGAGCGCATGCGTGAATTTGAAAAAGTCATCGTGCTTCGTGCGGTCGATTCCAAATGGATGGATCATATTGATGCGATGGATCAGCTTCGCCAAGGAATTCACCTTCGTGCGTACGGCCAAATCGATCCGCTTCGTGAATATCAAATGGAAGGCTTTGCGATGTTTGAAAACATGGTCGCTTCCATTGAAGAAGAAGTGGCGACGTACATTATGAAGGCGCAAATTCAAAACAACCTTCAGCGTCAGCAAGTGGCTCAAGGTCAAGCGGCCGTTCATCCGAAAGAAGGCGATGCGCCGGTGAAGAAAAAGCCGAAAGTCAACGCTATTGAAGTTGGACGGAATGATGATTGTATTTGTGGCAGTGGGAAGAAATATAAAAACTGCTGCGGAAAGTAACGGAAAAGGAGATAGCCTTTTTCGTTCCTTTCCAAAAGAGATTTTCCCTGTATGGAGAGAAATCTCGAAGGTGAAGTGAGAAAATCCTTTTTGGAGGAAAGAGAGAAGCTTCCGTCCGTGTTGGGTTATTCCTGCCCATTTCGGTGAGAAAAAATAAAAATAAAACCGCCTTTTCCTATCATTTGTAGAAAAACAGATGATGTTGGCGAAAAGGCGGTTTGTTGTGGGCGGGTTTTTAAGCTATTATTAAGTAAATAATTATAAGAGGTGTGTTATACATGGATTTAGTAGTTATTAAGCAAGAACTTGAAAAAACAGCTAAGCGATTAGCGGACTTTAGGGGGTCTCTTTGACCTCGATGCAAAGCAAGACCGCATCAATGAATTAGATGAAATGATGGCTGATCCATCGTTTTGGGATGACCAGCAAGCAGCCCAAACGGTAATCAATGAAGCAAATGGATTAAAAGAGGCTGTGAATGAGTTTCATGATTTAAACAGCACATATGAAGACTTGCAAGTATCTTATGAACTTGTGAAAGAAGAGTTTGATGAAGAATTAGCAGAAGAGTTAGGGAACGAATTAAAAGAACTAACGGCTGCGTTAAATAAATTCGAGCTTCAGCTTCTGTTAAGCGATCCGTATGATAAAAACAATGCAATTTTAGAACTTCACCCGGGTGCTGGCGGTACGGAATCACAAGATTGGGGTTCCATGCTTCTTCGTATGTATACAAGATGGGCCGAGAAAAAAGGCTTTAAAGTGGAAACATTAGACTATTTACCTGGTGATGAAGCGGGAATTAAAAGTGTGACGCTTCTAATTAAAGGTCATAACGCATATGGCTATTTGAAGGCGGAAAAAGGGGTTCACCGTTTAGTGCGTATTTCCCCGTTCGATTCATCTGGACGTCGTCATACATCTTTCGTTTCATGTGAGATTATGCCGGAATTCGATGATGACATCGAAGTAGAAGTACGAACGGAAGATTTAAAAATTGATACGTACCGTGCAAGTGGAGCGGGTGGTCAGCATATTAATACGACAGATTCCGCTGTTCGTATTACCCACATACCAACCAATACGGTTGTAACGTGCCAATCTGAACGTTCGCAAATTAAAAACCGTGAAAAAGCGATGAAAATGTTAAAAGCGAAACTTTATCAGCTAGAGATCGACAAACAGCAAGCCGAATTAGCAGAAATTCGTGGCGAGCAAAAAGAAATCGGCTGGGGAAGCCAAATTCGCTCGTACGTGTTCCATCCATATTCTATGGTGAAGGACCATCGTACAAGTGCTGAAGTTGGAAATGTGCAAGGTGTAATGGACGGGGAATTAGATCCATTTATTGACGCATACTTGCGTTCTCGCCTTAGCTAATCATAAGAATAAAAAAGGAAGCCAAAATAAGGGGAGAGTATGCCCGTGTTTTGGTGAGCGAAGCCTGTGCATCATGCACGGGCTTCGTCCCTTTTTTGCCGTCTTTTTTCGGATAAAGGAGTAAAGGGATCGAGTACATATTGTAACGGAGGCGTTTTATGAAACATCAAGATGGACAAATTCAGCTAACGACGGCTGAAAAATTGATGGAGATTTTATATATTTTATTAGGATCTGCCATTGTGGCTTTGGCATTTAATTTCTTTTTATTGCCGAATCGGGTTGCATCAGGTGGAGTGAGTGGAATTAGTACGATTTTTGATGCGCTGTTCGGCTGGGAACCAGCTTATGTGCAATGGGCTTTTAACATTCCTCTTTTTATTGCAGGAGTGGTGCTGTTAGGGAAACAGTTTGGATTAAAAACGTTAATTGGCACTGTCTTTTTACCGTTGGTTGTCTTTTTATCAAGTGATATGGAGCCGGCGACGACGGACCCGCTGCTTGGAGCGTTGTTCGGCGGAATTGGGGTTGGCTTAGGGCTTGGGTTTGTGTTTCGCGGCAAGGCCTCAACGGGCGGCACGGATTTGGCGGCACAAATTATCCATAAATATACCGGTTTTTCTTTAGGGTTATGTGTCGCCGTTATTGATGGCTTCATTGTGCTTACAGCAGCCATTGTGTTTGATTTAGAAAGAGGGCTGTATGCACTTATTGCTTTATATGTGACAAGTAAAACGATTGACCTTGTGCAAATTGGTGTGCGCCGCTCGAAAAACGTGCTCATTATTTCGAAGAAAGAAGATGAGATTCGCGAGCTGATTTTTAAAGATATTGACCGTGGGGTGACAAAACTGCCGGCAGTCGGCGGGTATACGGAAACAGAACGCCCTGTATTGATGGTCGTCGTCGATCAATCCGAATTCACAAAGTTGAAACAAATTGTCAAAAGCATTGACCCGACAGCCTTTGTCATTGTTATGGATGCGACTGATGTGCTCGGAGAGGGTTTTAAACAAACATAAGTAGGTTATAATAAGGTGAGCCTTTGCCTAATGGGTGAACCTTCCAACTTTCACGTAGCTTAGGAAGAGTAAGCTGCCTACATAGTTTCACCTGTTGGAAAGAAGGAAAGAGATAAGCAGATTATTTCCTTTAAGGGGGAACAAAGCATGAAAAAGAAATTATTAGTATTATTGCTCGGTACATCGTTGGCCCTGGCTGCATGTGGTGGCGGTGACTCAGCGGAAGAAGCACCAGAACAAGAAGCTTCTTCAGGAGAGACAGCAAGTACAGAAAGTGGAGAAAAGCTGTTTCTGCAAAGTTGTGCAGCCTGTCATGGTCAAGACTTAAAAGGCGGAGCAGGTCCAAGCCTTGAACAAGTCGGAGGCAAATATTCAAAAGAAGATATTGAAAATATTATTGTGAACGGTCAAGGCGGAATGCCTAAAGGGATTCTCAAGGGCGAAGACGCAGCAAAAGTGGCCGAATGGCTAGCAACGAAACAATAAATACCAAGAAAAACAAGGTAGTCTCATAATGTTCGTTGTTTGCACTATTTCAAAGGTTGACGGAAAAAGGTGATTTCACCTCTTTTTGTCAACTTTTTCTTTTTTTTATGACATTTTGCTATGAATTTAGTCTTAAAAATGAGAAATACATGCGACTTTCCCATTGACCACAGCTCTATTGAGTAAAAGAATGTATATTAACCCCCTGAATAACCCCTCAAAGATTCAACTAAGGAGATGTTTGCTCTTTAGTCATGCCTTATTTTCTAGGTCGATTCACATAGATAAATGTATATTTTTACTACTAATGTCATATTTGAAACGAAAATGTAATATTTTCAAGGCTTATCTTGACAACGATTAATGTTATAATGATATGGCGTGAAAAAAATAGCGCACATTTTGCAGAACATCTGCATATTTTGTCGAATGTTTAAAAAACGTACACCCATCTACTATAAAGAGAATTGATTAGGTGATAAAAATGATTGAAATGCAAGACGTTTATAAAACGTATCCGAATGGCGTTAAGGCCATTAACGGCATTAATGTGAAAATAAATCAAGGTGAGTTTGTCTATGTGGTCGGACCGAGCGGAGCGGGAAAATCGACCTTCATTAAAATGATGTACCGCGAAGAAGTCCCAACTTCAGGTCAAATCATCGTCAATGATGTGAATCTCGAAAAATTAAAAAATAGTAAAGTACCAATCTTCCGCAGACAGCTTGGGGTCGTCTTCCAAGACTTTAAATTACTGCCGAAGCTGACGGTCTATGAAAATGTAGCCTTCGCTCTTGAAGTCATTGAAGAGCATCCAGAAAAAATCCGCACTCGTGTTATGGAAGTGCTTGATCTTGTTAAATTGAAGCATAAAATTCGTTCATTGCCAGATGAACTGTCAGGTGGAGAGCAACAACGTATTTCCATTGCGCGCTCAATTGTAAATAACCCGAAAATGGTTATTGCCGATGAGCCGACAGGGAACTTGGATCCGGAAACATCATGGGAAATCATGGACATTTTTAAAGAAATTAATAAACGTGGCACAACGGTTGTAATGGCAACCCATAACCGTGAAATCGTAAACTCCATTCGTAAACGGGTTATTGCGATTGAAAACGGGAAGATTGCGCGTGATGAAGTAAGAGGTGATTACGGTTATGAAGGGTAGAACATTCATCCGTCATCTTCGTGAAGGAGTCAAAAGTTTAGGCCGCAATAGTTGGATGACCTTTGCATCCATCAGTGCTGTAACGATTACGTTGCTGCTTGTTGGTGTTTTCTTAATTTTAATGTTGAACTTAAACAATTTTGCCTCTTCTGTCGAGGGAGATGTCGAAATTCGTGTTCATATTGATTTAACGGCGAAAGAAGAAGACAAGCAAGCATTGAAAGCACAAATTGAGGCCTTGCCGAAAGTAGCCAATGTGAAATATTCTTCGAAAGACGAAGAACTAGCAAACTTAATTGAGAGTCTCGGTGAGGAAGGACAAGCCTTCAAGCTGTTTGAACAGCAAAATCCGCTCAATGATGTGTATATCGTAAAAACAAAGCTGCCGGAAGATATCATCGGGGTGGCGAAACAAATTGAAACATATCCATATGCCGCGAAGGTCAAGTATGGCGAAAAGCAAGTCGAAAAGCTTTTCCAAGTTATTAATGTTTCACGTAACATCGGGCTTGGACTCATTATTGGGCTCGTGTTCACAGCCATGTTTTTAATCTCGAATACAATTAAAATTACGATTGTCGCAAGACGTACAGAAATTGAGATTATGAGATTAGTAGGGGCGACCAATTCCTTTATTCGCTGGCCGTTCTTTTTGGAAGGTCTGTTTTTAGGGATACTCGGATCAATCATCCCGATTATTGTCTTAATTTCGTCTTACAACTATCTGTTTGCGAATGTCGAGCCAAAGTTGGATGATACGTTCTTTACATTATTGCCAACCTTCCCTCTGACAATTCAAATATCTTTATGGCTTGTACTCATCGGAGCGTGTATCGGTGTGTGGGGAAGTATGATTTCAGTTCGTAAATTTTTACAAAAGTAATGTGTGAAGAAGAGGGCCGTTGCGGTACGCATGGTAACGGTCCTGTATACATAGACAGAAAATTCGCGTGAATGTGTGCGAAAAAAGCGGGAAAAGCGAGGAGAGAGAAAGCGATGAAACGAAACATCTTAACCGTTTCAACAGCTGTAATGATCGGTTTTGCCGGTCTATGGCCGATCAATACCGAAGTTTCAGCTAATTCAACACTTCAAAATAAAATGAACCAAGTACAAGAAAAACGTTCGACGATTTCTGATAATGTCGAGGAGAATCGTCAAGAAATTGAGCGATTACAGGCAGAACAAAAAAAGCTTGAGCAGGAAATTGAGCGTTTAGATGTACAAGTCGCGGAAACCAATGAAAAAATCCGTGTGAAAGAAGCAGAAATTCAGAAAACGAATGAAGCAATTGAACAATTAAAGAAAGAAATCGAAATCGTAACAGAGCGTATTAATAAACGAAATGAGCTTTTAAAGCTTCGCGCCCGCTCGTTACAAGAAAGCGGCGGAACGGTTGATTATTTAGAAGTTATTCTCGGTTCGCAAAGCTTTGGTGATTTTATTAGCCGCGTTAGTGCAGTGAGCACCATTGTCCAAGCGGATAAGGATATTTTAAGGCAGCACGAAGAAGATAAGCGCTTAAAGCAGGAGAAGGAAGATGAACTGCAAAGTCAGTTAACATCGCTTCAATCGAAGCTAAAAGAGCTGGAAGGCTTGAAGCAAGAACTACAGCAACAAGTGACGAAAAAGAACGAACTAATGGCGCAGCTTGAACAAGAAGAAGAGCATAAAGAACATGAAATTCATTTGCTTGAAAACGAAGATCAAGTGCTTGCTAACCAAGAAGAAGCAATTAAAGCATTAATGGCAGAGGAAGCTCGAAAAGTAGCGGAAGCGAAAAAACGTGCGGAAGAAGCGGCAAAAGCGGCAAAAGCGTCTAGCTCTTCCTCTAAAACAGCTCCATCTACGAGCGCTCTTCCTGCTGTCACAGGTGGACTATTCATGAAACCGGCAGAAGGACCCATTACATCTGGATACGGCGGCCGCTGGGGCAAACTTCACGCCGGAGTGGATATTGGCAAGCGCGGCGGTGATGTACCCGTTGTAGCAGCTGCTGCAGGGAAAGTTATTCGTTCGTACTATTCATCAAGCTACGGAAATGTTGTGTTTATCACCCATTACCTGAATGGACAAGTATACACGACTGTTTATGCCCATTTAGAAAACCGTTCTGTGTCAGAAGGGCAAACGGTTGAAAAAGGACAATTTTTAGGATACATGGGTAACACAGGCCGTTCTTACGGAGCTCACTTACACTTTGAAATCCATAAGGGAGCATGGAATCAAAGCAAGTCGAATTCTGTAGACCCAAGACCGTATATCGGGGGCTAAAGAACACCTACCCGTAATTATTCCGCATAAAACGTACAAGCAGTCATATAGTGGTACAAAGGCATCACACCTTTTGTGTGATGCCTTTTGCTACAAAAAATGAGGAAAAGTAACAAGTGAAGAGGTTGGGTTTTACAGATAGCCTTTCGCTTTTCGCAAAAGTTTTACATAGTTTATCCCAATTTGTTTATAATAGGAAGAGATAATGCGGGCTGAGGAGGTTAGCGCGATTGAACCGGAAATTAGTAGCAATTTTAATGTTTGTCTCATTAATGACAGGAGCTGTCGGGATGTATTTTGGTGCCCAATTGCTTCCGCAAAACTTAGCGGTCAGTGACCATGTGGCATTGCCGGTCAAAGGAGAAGCCAAAAGCGAATCCGTTGATGAGCATTTTGAAAAAATTAGACAAGCTTATGAATTAATTTCGACCCAGTATTATAAAGACATTGATAAAGACCAAGTATTGGATGGCGCCATTCAAGGAATGGTGGAGACGTTAAAAGATCCGTACTCTGTGTACATGGATAAAGAAACGTCCGAGCAATTTACTCAATCCCTTGACTCTTCTTTTGAAGGAATTGGCGCAGAGGTCAGCATGGTGGAAGGAAAAGTAACCATTGTCGCTCCGTTCAAAGATTCGCCAGCTGAAAAAGCAGGGTTAAAGCCGAATGATCAAATTATTCGCATTGACGGCAAAAGCATTGAAGGACTTGATTTGTATGAAGCGGTATTAAAAATCCGCGGTGAAAAAGGGTCAACTGTCAAACTTGATGTGGAGCGACCAGGTGTGAAAGATGCATTGGAAATTAGCGTCAAACGAGATGAAATTCCAATTGAAACGGTTTATTCATCCGTGAAGAAATCCAATGGAAAACAAATCGGATACATGGAAATTACGTCCTTCTCAGAATCGACAGCGAAAGAGTTTAACGAACAGCTGGCAGCGCTTGAGAAAAAGGGAATTGACGGACTCGTATTGGATGTTCGCGGAAATCCGGGCGGCTACTTGCAAAGTGTAGAAGAAATTTTGAAAGAGCTTGTCACAGAAGAAAAACCATTAGTGCAAATTGAGCAACGAGATGGCGAAAAGCAGCGAATCTTTTCTTCCTTAAAAGAAAAGAAAGACTATCCAATCGTCACGCTGATTGACCGTGGAAGTGCGTCCGCCTCTGAAATTTTAGCGGGAGCGCTGAAAGAAGCGGGCGGGTATGAACTAGTCGGTGAAACGTCGTTTGGAAAAGGAACGGTTCAGCAGGCTGTACCAATGGAGGACGGCAGCAACATTAAGCTTACTTTCTATAAGTGGTTAACACCAGACGGCAACTGGATTCATGAAAAAGGTGTGAAGCCGACCGTTGAAGTGAAGCAGCCGGATTACTATTATGCGAATCCGATTCAAGTGGAAAAGCCGCTTGCGTATGATATGAACAGTGATCAAGTGAAAAATGCACAAGAGATGCTGAAAGGACTTGGGTTTGAACCAGGCCGTACGGACGGTTATTTCGATAAGCAGACGGAAACGGCAGTCAAAGCCTTCCAGCAAACGAATAAACAAACGGTAACAGGAACAATTGATGAGGAAACTGCTTCTCTAATTCAAACGAAGCTTCTTGAACAAATTCAGGCAGAAACGAATGACCTTCAATTGCAAACAGCAATTAAGCTCGTTAGCCAAAAATAACGGAAAAGTCGACTTTTTCCAATACTGAGCAAAATGGACCGTTACGAAACCTTGAGAATACAAAAGGTTTCCATAAACGGTCCATTTTTTATGAAATCGAAAGGCCATGATGTTTTGCGGTGTTTAGAATAGATTAGATAGTTCCCCCCTTTTTACGTAAATGATTCCAAAACATTGAAAATCGACATTGTTGTTTAATAGGGCCTTTTGCTAAAATAAGACTATGTGCAACGGAAGAATAACAAAAAAAGAGATAGATAGGCGGTGAATGGAGATGGAGATTGTAACGGAAGGGTTGGCGGGAATTGGTCGCTTTTTTATGCACCCGTTAACATACTTTTTTATTATGGTGGCCTTCTTTGTCGGACAAGTACGGGTGAAACGAGAACGCAATTATTTTCATACGCGTGTGTTTGATTTTGTGTTGGAATTGAAATATTTATTTTTCCCTGGTGTTGTCATTGGAATAATTGCATCTCTGGTGGCTGTGCTGGCGGGTGTGTACATGCCATTTGGAGTGATTGCCCTCGTAGCCGCTATCACGATGCTTTTGAGTGGCCCGTGGACATTCCGTTGGTTGTCTCCTGCTTATGTGATTGGATTTACAATGGTTATTGCCTTTTTTATTCCAGAACAGACAGGGGCAAGCGGAGTTCTCCAAACGTGGCTAAAGGATATACAGGAAACACCGTTAACCTCCCTCACCGTTTTATTGGCGGTACTTTTATTGGCAGAAGGTTATTTAGTTTGGAAGTTTGGCGTGAAAGGGACATCGCCTGCTGTGTTAAAAAGCAAGCGTGGTTTGCCGATGGGGGTCCACTTCTCACAAAAGCTATGGGGAATTCCGGTCATGGTTCTCATTCCAGGAGATAGCTTCGGACAGCTTTTTGGATGGTGGCCGACCTTATCTTTACAAGGTGAGACTTTTAGTTTATTTCTTGTGCCATTTGGGATTGGATTTTTCCAAAAAGTACAAGGGATGCTACCGGTTGAATCAATTTCCAATACGGGAAGACGTGTACTTGGACTTGGGCTAGTGGTGACGTTGTTAACACCGATTGTTTTTTTCTATCCATTGGCCGCTGTGTTCATAGGGAGTCTCGCTATTTTAGTACGTGAATGGATTAGTATTAACCAACGAATAAACGATGAAAATGCACCTTCGTTTTTTGGAAAACGAGAAAAAGGATTGGTTATTTTAGGCTTTATTCCGAAGTCTCCCGCTGAAAAGATGGACCTTAAAGTAGGGGAAGTTATTATGAAGGTAAATGGGATGCCTGTTTCTGATGTCAACGAGTTTTACCGTGCCTTGCAGCTTAATCGCGCCTATTGCAAGCTGGAAGTAAATGATGTCAACGGAGAAGTGCGTTTCGTTCAACGTGCGCTTTATGATGGGGAACATCATGAACTTGGGGTACTATTTGTTCAGAGTCATCAAGATTGGAAGCCGGAAGCGGTATGAAGAATTAGTTAAGCTAAACGCAAAAACAAGGGAGGAAGAAACGGCTAGTTTCTCCTCCCTTGTTTTGTGTTATTCTTCTTTTTCGGACGATGTGTGATTTCTTACGTCCGATTCTTCTGCAAATTCGGTTCCGTATGCTAACCTTCGATTAAAGTTTACTTGTGGTCGTTCCTTCGGTTCCCGTGCAGCGAGGTGGTTCAGCAAATAGCGGTGAATAAATACTTCTACTCCTGTAATGAGACCTGCGGATATAATGCTTCCCCAAGCGATTTGCAAATAATTATCAAACAGAATTCCTCCAAAAATCCATACACTCATATAGATCAAGAGGAATTCGACGACAGCTGTGGAGGCATTTCCGAAGTTCGGCAAAATGATTCGATCGCCGAGTATGTAAGAGATGGCTGTCACAAGCACGCTGAAGGATAGAATATCAACAAATGTGGCCTCAAAAAACAAATCAAGTGCAATCGTAAACGCAAGGATAGAAGCAATCAATTTTATAAATAGTACGGTTGTCTGTTTCATGGTTAACCTCCCTTTTCCACTTATTTTTAGTCAAAAAAGGGGTTTTCATACATGGAATCATCGATTTAGCAGTTAACAAGGACGTCTGAGTCATGTGTACTAAAACAGACAATGGAAAGCAAAAAGCACCGTAACAGCTAAGTACGGTGCTTTTGTTAGGTCAGTTATTTATTATTCTGCCGCTTCTGTGAACTCTTTGTGGCCTTTACCTGGAGATTTCACACCAAGCTCTGCTAATTGAGCGTTCATTTCATCGATGATTGCTTGAGCTTTTTCTTTTGTTTCGTCATCAAGGTTAGCGAATAAATCAGCACGGTCGCCTTTTAGCCCTTTATGACCTTTAGCCGGAAGTTCTACACCAAGTTCAGCTAATTGAGCTTGAGCTTCTTCTTGAGTTAAAGCCCCATCTTTCACTTGCTCCATAATGGCTTTTGCTTGTTCTTTCGTTTCGTCATCAAGGTTAGCGAAAGCGCCAGCACGGTCGCCTTTTGGTCCTTTATGACCTTTAGCCGGAAGTTCTACACCAAGTTCAGCTAATTGAGCTTGAGCTTCTTCTTGAGTCAAAGTCCCATCTTTTACTTGTTCCATAATGGTTTTTACTTGTTCTTTCGTTTCGTCATCAAGGTTAGCGAAAGCGCCAGCACGGTCGCCTTTTGGTCCTTTATGACCTTTAGCCGGAAGTTCTACACCAAGTTCAGCTAATTGAGCTTGAGCTTCTTCTTGAGTCAAAGTCCCATCTTTTACTTGCTCCATAATGGCTTTTGCTTGTTCTTTCGTTTCGTCATCAAGGTTAGCGAATAAATCAGGGCGCTCGCCTTTAGTTGGAAGATTCACACCAAGCTCCGCTAATTGAGCTTTTGCCTGTTCCATAATTTCTTGAATTTGTTGTTGAGTAGCTTCATCTAAATTTTGTGCCCCTTTTCCTTTGAGCATTTGTGCAACTGGTGCTGTAGAGCTTGTATCGTCTGTGGCAGCTGCCGCAGGAAGAGTCGCGCCTCCGATAATTCCTACTGATAAAGCACCTGTCATTACATAACCGAATAATTTCTTTTTGTTCATCATTTTTACTTCCTCCTCAATTGTGTATATTGTTGTTTCACTCATTGGTGTTGTCTACATGTGTTACTTTAAACTTGAATGGTGAAAAAACGGTGAAAAGAGGAAAAAAATCAAAAATTATTTTAAAAAATTTTAAAAGGTAAAGTAAATCCTTATGGTTCTGCGGCTATGTTTAGGCAAATAGAAGAGGCAGTGTGATATGATGAAAAGTGTGAAAAGGAACGAAATAGGAGGTACATATATGAGAGCGCTTGTGTTTGAAACATTTGGAGGTCCGGAGGTGCTGCATGATCAAGAACTAGCAGAACCTATCATCGGCCCCCATGACATTTTATTAAATATGAAAGCAATCGGTTTGAATTTTGCCGATGTATATAGAAGAAAAGGAAATTATCATCTAGCAGGAGAACCGCCTTATATTTTAGGCTACGAAGGGGCTGGAGTTGTTCAAAAAATAGGAAGCGAGGTTACAGGTCTTAAGCCAGGCGATCGCATTGCCTTTGCGGATGTACCACACGCGAATGCCGAGCTTGTAGCGGTTCCGAAAGACAAAGCGATTCCACTTCCAGAAGGGGTTTCGTTTGAAACGGCGGCGTCTGTTTTGCTTCAAGGGCTGACCGCTCATTATTTAACGAAAGACAGCTATCGCATTCAAGCAGGTGATATTGCTCTTGTTCACGCTGCAGCTGGCGGCGTCGGGCAGCTTCTCGTTCAAATGGTGAAATTGCTTGGCGGAAAAGTCATCGGATTGACGTCTTCAGAGGAGAAAAGAAAAGCGGCGAAGAATGCCGGAGCAGATGAAGTATTTTTATATGAAGAGAATTGGAAAGAACACGTGCTTCAAGTAACGGAGAAAAATGGGGTGGATGTTACCTATGAATCCGTGGGGTCTACACTTATGGACAGCTTTGAGGTGACGCGTATCGGAGGCACGGTCGTATTTTACGGAATGGCCGGAGGAGATCCTGCACACGTTGATCCAAGAATGTTAATGGATACATCCAAAACCTTAACGGGTGGGGACCTTTGGAATGTGCTTACTTCCTATGAAGAACGGGTTGAGCGTTCAAACGAGCTATTTCAATGGATACAGGAAGGAAAATTGAACATATCAGCAGCCACAACCTTTCCACTTAGTGAGGGAGCGGAAGCGCATCGCTATTTAGAAAGCCGAAAAAGCATGGGGAAAATTTTATTAATTCCGTAAAAGAGGTGAGAGACAGATGGTGGTCAAAATCATATGTGGAATGGTCATTCCGTTTTTACTCGTTCTTTTCTTTACGAGAGTTACGTACAGTGTCACAGTGGGAACAGCGCTGACTGCCGTGCTGCTTGCGTTGTCTATTTATAAAGGATATGCCGATTATCCCGTCATCATCGCAGTAGATGTTGCTTCTGTCATCATTGGGGTCATTTACGCGAGGAAAATGCTGAGTGGTCTGCGTGTAAAAACATAATACGGATAAAAAACACTCATCAAGGGTACAAAACAAACTGAGATGAGTGTTTTTTTCTACTTTTGTGGATTTTGTGCAATTCTCTTTTTAGGGGAATATTAGTTCGTATTTTTGGAGTTTTACAGCTCATTTGTGCTACAATGAAAATACATTTTTCTGTACGATTGGAGGCAATTGTGTGAAAGACCAATTCGATTTAGTGTCTGCCTATTCCCCGCAAGGTGATCAGCCGAAAGCGATTGCGGCGCTTGTGGAAGGAATTCGGCAAGGGAAAAAGCATCAAGTACTGCTTGGGGCAACTGGAACGGGAAAAACGTTTACGGTTTCCAATTTAATTAAAGAAGTGAACAAGCCAACCCTTGTGATTGCCCATAATAAAACGCTCGCTGGCCAACTGTACAGCGAGTTTAAGGAGTTTTTTCCGAATAATGCCGTCGAATATTTCGTGAGTTATTACGACTATTACCAGCCTGAAGCCTACGTGCCTCAAACGGATACTTTCATTGAAAAGGACGCTAGTATTAATGACGAAATTGACAAGTTGCGCCACTCGGCTACGTCAGCGTTGTTTGAGCGTAAAGATGTCATTATCATTGCCAGTGTGTCCTGTATTTATGGCTTAGGTTCGCCAGAAGAATACAAAGAGATGGTCGTCTCTTTACGCGTTGGGATGGAGAAAGAGCGAAACGAGCTATTACGAGAGTTTGTCGACGTACAATATGAACGAAATGATATTGATTTTAAACGCGGGACTTTCCGTGTGCGGGGTGATGTCGTTGAGATTTTTCCAGCATCGCGTGATGAGCACTGCATTCGAATCGAGTTTTTCGGAGATGAAATTGATCGCATCCGTGAAGTCGATGCCCTTACCGGTGAAATTTTAGCAGAGCGTGAGCATGTCGCCATCTTCCCAGCATCCCACTTCGTGACACGAGAAGAAAAGATGCGTGTAGCCATTCAAAATATTGAAAAAGAGCTGGAAGAACGTCTCCATGTAATGCGTGAAAACGGAAAACTGTTGGAAGCACAGCGGCTGGAGCAACGAACTCGCTATGATTTAGAAATGATGAGGGAAATGGGATTTTGTTCGGGAATCGAGAACTATTCCCGTCATCTGACGTTGCGCCCTCCTGGTTCTACTCCTTATACGCTGCTTGATTTCTTTCCGGATGATTTTTTGATTGTCATTGATGAGTCGCATGTGACAGTTCCGCAAATTCGGGGTATGTATAATGGAGACCAAGCACGGAAGCAAGTGCTTGTCGATCACGGCTTCCGCCTTCCATCAGCGCTCGATAACCGACCGCTGAAGTTTGAGGAATTTGAACAGCATATTAACCAGATTGTTCACGTTTCTGCGACACCTGGACCGTATGAGTTGGAAAAGGCGCCAGCAGTTGTAGAGCAAATTATTCGCCCGACTGGGTTGCTTGATCCGACGATTGACGTGCGCCCAATTGAAGGACAAATCGATGATTTATTAGGAGAAATCCACGAGCGCATTAAACGTGATGAGCGGGTACTTGTGACGACGTTGACGAAGAAGATGTCGGAAGACTTGACCGACTATTTAAAAGAGCTCGGGATTAAAGTGAACTACTTGCATTCAGAAGTCAAGACGCTTGAACGGATTGAGACGATTCGAGAATTGCGTCTTGGTAAGTATGATGTATTAGTTGGCATCAACTTGTTAAGAGAAGGTCTTGATATTCCAGAAGTGTCGCTCGTGGCCATTTTAGATGCAGATAAAGAAGGTTTCCTTCGTTCGGAGCGGTCATTAATTCAGACGATTGGCCGAGCAGCTCGAAATTCAAACGGCCATGTCATTATGTATGCGGACCGTATTACGAAGTCGATGGAAATCGCCCTTGATGAAACAAAGCGTCGCCGCGAGAAGCAGCAGGCTTACAATGAGGAACATGGCGTTACACCGAAGACGATTAAAAAGGCTGTTCATGGTTCCATTCGAGCAACAGTTGCAGCGGAAGAAAGTGAAACATATGATGCGGCGCCGAAGGTTGGAAAAATGACGAAGAAAGAACGAGAAACAATGATAGCGAAGCTTGAAATCGAAATGAAAGAAGCCGCCAAAGCTTTGAATTTCGAACGGGCAGCCGAATTGCGCGATTTACTGATAGAGCTGAAAGCGGAAGGATGAGAAAAGAAGATGGCTATGGAACACATCGTCGTAAAAGGGGCGAGAGCCCACAATTTAAAAAATATCGATGTCACTATTCCGCGTGATCAACTAGTGGTGGTAACAGGGTTATCTGGCTCGGGGAAATCTTCCCTTGCTTTTGACACGATATACGCAGAAGGGCAACGACGCTACGTTGAGTCGTTGTCTGCCTATGCCCGCCAGTTTTTAGGGCAAATGGATAAGCCGGATGTTGATGCGATTGAAGGTTTGTCACCTGCTATTTCGATTGATCAAAAAACAACAAGCCGCAACCCGCGTTCAACGGTCGGGACGGTCACGGAAATTTATGATTATTTGCGCCTGTTGTTTGCGCGCGTCGGGCGCCCGACATGTCCGACACACGATATCGAAATCACGTCACAAACGATTGAACAAATGGTCGACCGCATTATGGAGTATCCAGAACGAACGAAAATTCAAGTGCTGTCACCTGTTGTGTCAGGGCGAAAAGGTGCTCATGTCAAAGTGTTAGAAGACATAAAAAAACAAGGATATGTGCGGGCGCGCATTGACGGCGAGATTTTAGATTTATCGGAAGAGATTGAACTAGAGAAAAACAAAAAGCACTCCATTGAAGTAGTCATTGACCGAATTGTGGTGAAAGAAGGAGTCGCAGCACGTCTGGCGGATTCGTTGGAAACAGCGTTAAGGCTCGGAGAAGGACGAGTGATTATCGATGTAATGGGAGAAGAAGAACTATTGTTTAGTGAGCACCATGCTTGCCCGCATTGCGGTTTTTCGATCGGAGAATTGGAGCCGCGAATGTTTTCGTTCAATAGTCCGTACGGGGCTTGTCCAAGCTGTGACGGATTGGGCTCAAAGCTGGAAGTGGACCTTGATCTTGTTCTTCCGAATCACGATTTGTCGTTGAAGCAACATGCGATTGCACCGTGGGAACCGACAAGCTCGCAATATTATCCGCAACTGTTGGAATCGGTTTGTCAGCATTACGGCATTGACATGGATGTGCCAGTCAAGGACTTGCCGAAGCATTTATTAGACAAGGTGCTATATGGAAGTGACGGAGAAGAGATTTACTTCCGCTATGAAAATGATTTTGGACAAGTTCGTGAAAACTATATCCAGTTTGAAGGGGTCATTCCGAACGTTGAGCGCCGCTACCGAGAAACAAGCTCGGATTACATTCGAGAGCAGATGGAAAAGTATATGGCACAGCAACCATGTCCAACTTGTAAGGGGAACCGTTTGAAAAAAGAAAGTTTGGCTGTGTTGGTTGATCGTCGTCATATTGGGGATGTGACGAGATTGTCTGTTCAAGAAGCGTATGACTTTTTTGACACTCTTCAATTGTCGGAAAAGGAAATGAAAATTGCGCAGATGATTTTGCGTGAAATTCAGGAGCGGCTGGGCTTCTTAAATAATGTGGGCCTAGATTACTTAACGCTAAGCCGCTCTGCTGGAACGTTATCGGGTGGTGAGGCGCAGCGAATTCGATTAGCAACGCAAATTGGCTCCAGGTTAACAGGTGTGCTATATATTTTAGATGAACCGTCCATCGGATTGCATCAGCGTGACAACGACCGTTTAATTCAAACGATGCAAAATATGCGGGATATTGGCAACACCCTTATTGTCGTCGAGCATGATGAAGATACGATGATGGCCGCTGATTATTTAATTGATATCGGTCCAGGTGCCGGTGTACATGGCGGACAAATTGTATCAAGTGGAAAACCGGAAGAAGTGATGAACGATCCGAACTCGTTAACAGGACAATATTTAGCAGGGAAAAAATTTATTCCGCTCCCACAGGAACGAAGACAGCCTGATAAAGAGCGAATGATTGAAATTATTGGCGCAAAAGAGAACAACTTGAAAAACGTGAAGGTGAAGTTTCCGCTCGGTACATTCACTGCCGTAACCGGTGTATCTGGGTCGGGGAAAAGTACGCTCATTAATGAGGTGCTTCATAAGGCACTTGCGCAAAAGCTGTATAAATCCAAAAGCAAACCGGGTGAACATAAAGAAATCAAAGGACTGGAAAATCTCGATAAAGTCATTGATATCGATCAATCACCAATCGGGCGTACTCCACGCTCAAATCCAGCCACGTATACAGGGGTGTTTGATGACATCCGTGATGTATTTGCCCAAACAAACGAAGCGAAAGTGCGTGGGTACAAAAAAGGGCGCTTCAGCTTCAATGTGAAAGGTGGCCGCTGTGAGGCGTGTCGTGGAGATGGAATCATCAAAATTGAAATGCACTTTTTACCGGATGTGTATGTACCATGTGAAGTATGTCATGGGAAACGATACAACCGTGAAACATTAGAAGTCACTTACAAAGGAAAAAACATTTCGGACGTATTGGAAATGACAGTCGAAGATGGGTTACACTTCTTTGAAAATATCCCAAAAATTAAGCGGAAGCTCCAAACGATTTTGGATGTCGGGCTTGGCTATATTAAACTAGGACAACCAGCAACGACCCTCTCAGGAGGGGAAGCACAGCGTGTGAAGCTTGCTTCGGAGCTCCATCGACGTTCGACAGGTCGGACATTGTATATTTTAGATGAACCAACCACTGGATTGCACATTGATGACATTTCTCGTTTGTTGAAAGTATTGCAGCGTCTTGTCGATAACGGCGATACAGTCTTGGTTATCGAGCATAATCTGGATGTGATTAAAGCGGCTGATTACCTTGTAGACCTTGGCCCAGAAGGCGGAGACGGCGGCGGTCAAATTGTCGCTACCGGTACCCCAGAAGAAGTTGCAGAAGTAGAAGCGTCCTACACAGGTCGTTACTTAAAACCAATTTTACAACGAGACCGCCAGCGTATGGACGAAAAACTGAAACAAGCAGAAATCGTTACAAACTAAATACACAAGCTGAGCGGAAAGTGTACTTTCTGTTCAGCTTTTTTTCGTTTGTCTTATAAAGGTTCTCATAGAAGTGTGCGGCAACATCTTGTAAGGACTCTTCTCTCACGTTTAGGTTGATTTAAATAACATATGAAACCATTTCGGGGAATAAACGTATAACAAATTAAAGGAGCTGAACAAGATGGAAGCGCGAAAAATCATTTCTTCCTTATGTTATTTTAGTGTATTTTTTGCCCCGTTTTTATTGCCAATTATCGTCTATTTCGTAGCGGATGAGCATGATGTGAAACGACATGCGAAGGCTTCGTTTTTGTCACACGTGATCCCTGCTTTAACGTTTTTGTTATTCTTTATCGTATTTATTCCGGGGATGTCTTTATCAGGAGAAATCATCGTAGGATGGCTGTTTTTGATTATGATTTTATTTTCTTTGCTGAGTTTTATTATGGTTGTATGGAATGTAGTGAGGGGAATTAAGGTATTAATGTCTTAAGGCGAGTAAGGAAACAAAACGTATACAAATGCGGGTTGGGAGGCAAGGAAGATGAAGGAAAAACGTAAGCAAATTTTAAACATGGTCGAAGAAGGAAAGTTGTCAGCGGCAGAGGCGTTAACGTTGCTGGAAGCGTTGGAACAGGAGCAAACAAAGGCGAATGTAAAGGAAGAAGAGATGATTCAAGAGCTCTCTACGGCTGTTTTTGGCAGCAAAAGCAGTTCAACCTCGTATGAATCATCCAAACAACATTCTTTTAAAGACAAATTTTTAACGTTTATTGATCAAACTGTTAAAAAGGTAAAAGATCTCGACTTAGATTTTAACTTTGGTCCATCTTATGAAGTGAGACATATTTTTCAGCATTCAGCAGGGAGTATTCGGCAGGTTGATGTAGATGTAACGAACGGCAGTGTTGAACTTCTCCCGTGGGTGCATCACGATGTGCGAGTGGAATGTGAAGCGCTTGTGTATAAAGTGGAAAATCAGGAAGAAGCTCGTCAATCCTTCCTTCAAGATGCGACACTTTTAATGGAAAACGGGCAGCTGCGCTTTGCGGTTCAAAAAAAGAATGTGAAAGTGAAAGTAAAAATGTATGTACCATCAGCGATGTATGAATTGGTTAAAGTTCGCATGTTTAACGGACCGATTGCAGCAGAAGGGATACACGCTCGGGAAGTAAAGGCCAAAACAGCGAACGGAGGCATTAAACTGAAAACGATTCAAGCGGATGAAGTGGAACTGGAAACGGCACACGGACATATTTCACTCGATGCTTCTCGTGTGAAAAAGTGTGAAGCGGAAACTATTAACGGATTGATTCGAATTGACGGTGTTTGCGAAGTGGTCGATATTCAAACGTTCAATGGCAGCATTAAGTGCTATTTAAAAGATGACAGCACACAAAAGCTATTTTTAAAAACGACGACAGGCAGTATCGACGTATACGTTCCGAAGACATTAGCAGTCGAAGGGGATTTGAAATCCAATCTTGGGAATTTCACTTGCTTGCTTCCAGGCTTAGAGATCCTTGAAGAAAAAAACGAGACTGTTCAAAAGTCGCTTCGTTTTCAAGCGAATAAACTGCAACCGCGTGTATGTAAGCTAGTGGCTGAATCGAAAACAAGCTCCATCACGATTAAAGAGTAAAGAAAAGGAGTGAAGAAGATGAAAAAATTATATCGTTCCCGAAGAAAAAGAAAGCTGGCTGGGGTTATCGGGGGCTTGGCGGATTATACAGGATGGGATGCGACCTTACTCCGCGTTTTATTCGTCATCGGGTTAGTGATTGGATACGGAACGCTTGCGCTGATTTATTTAATTTGGATTTTTGTTGTCCCGAATGAAGAGGGGACTTATTAAATATGTTGCAATGGTTTATTAGTGTTTTAGTAAATGCGTTAGTGTTAATCGTTGTGGCAGGCTACATCGATACATTCTATTTACAGTCAGCGAGCGCTGCTATCATTGCTAGTATGCTATTGTCGGTTCTTAATGTCATCGTTAAACCGATTTTGATTTTACTTACTTTACCTGTTACCGTCTTAACGCTCGGTTTGTTTTTAGTCGTAATTAATGCAATTACTTTAATGATGACCCAATCCTTGATGGGGGATTCCTTTGTGATTGAAGGGTTTGGAACAGCAATGTTGGCTGCGATTATTATTTCATTGCTGAATATTCTTATCCAAAAATTCATTGTGGAACGAATTCAAAAAAGAGGATAATTAGTGAAGACCGCCATATTTTTCTAATGTCATAAATAGTGCTAAAATAAAGATGCTGCTTTGTCATGCAGCATCTTTATTTTGGGTAAAAATGATTGTTGAAATAAAAGGAGGAATCATCGTGGCTAACGTTCGCACAAAGGATATTATTGAAAAATTTAATTTAGAGTTAATCAGTGGCGGAGACGGTATTAACCGACCAATTACAATTAGTGATATTTCAAGGCCAGGGATTGAAATTGCAGGATATTTTGCCTATTATCCGGCTGAGCGGGTACAGCTGTTAGGAAAAACGGAGCTATCTTTTTTCCAACAGTTAGATTCGGAAGATAAAAAAATTAGAATGGAGCAACTTTGCACCGACATTACACCTGCCATTATTGTGTCGCGGGAGATGGACGTACCGCCGGAATTAATTGACGCTTCCGAACGGGAATCGGTACCGGTGTTGCGTTCACGTATGAAAACAACCCGTTTATCAAGCCACTTGACGAATTATTTAGAAAGTAGACTTGCTCCGACGACAGCGGTGCACGGTGTACTTGTAGATGTGTACGGCATTGGGGTGCTCATTACGGGAAAAAGTGGAGTCGGTAAAAGTGAAACCGCGCTTGAACTTGTGAAACGCGGGCATCGTCTCGTGGCCGATGATTGTGTGGAAATTCGCCAAGAGGATCAAGATACGCTCGTTGGTAACGCGCCAGGCTTAATTGAGCATCTTCTGGAAATTCGAGGCTTAGGGATTATTAATGTGATGACTTTGTTTGGAGCAGGATCTGTCCGCAGCTATAAACGCATTTCTTTAATTATTAACCTTGAGCTTTGGGACCAAACGAAGCAGTATGACCGTTTAGGTTTAGAAGAAGAAAAAATGAAAATTATTGATACGGATGTGACGAAGTTGACGGTACCAGTTCGCCCGGGCCGTAACTTAGCTGTCATTATTGAAGTGGCCGCGATGAATTTCCGTTTGAAGCGAATGGGCATCAATGCTGCAGAACAGTTTTCCAACCGTTTAACAGACGTGATTGAAGACGTTGACCATCACGACGAGATTTAAGGAGAGGGAGTGAAATCGTGCTAGGAAACATACAGCCGCTAGATCGTGTCTTTTTGCAACTCGGTCCAATTTCGATTTACTGGTACGGAGTTATTATTGGCGCGGGTGTATTACTGGCGTTATATGTTGCGACGAAAGAAGCGGAACGTCGGGGATTGCCGAAAGAATTATTTGTAGACCTTGTTTTATTTGCCGTACCGATTGCGATCATTTGTGCAAGAATCTATTATGTTGCTTTTAAATGGGATTATTACTCACAGCATTTAAATGAAATTCCGCAAATTTGGCAAGGGGGAATTGCCATTCATGGCGGTTTGCTCGGGGCAGTAGCGACCGGACTTGTCTTTGCGAAAGTGAAGGGCGTCTCGTTTTGGAAGCTTGCTGATATCGCAGCGCCGAGCATCATTCTTGGGCAGGCGATTGGACGTTGGGGGAACTTCATGAACCAGGAGGCGCATGGGGGACCTGTGACACGTGAGTTTTTAGAAGGCTTATTGCTACCAGACTTTATTATTAATCAAATGTATATTAATGGTACATACTACCATCCAACCTTTTTATATGAATCGCTTTGGAGCATTGCGGGCTTTATTTTGCTAATTTCATTACGGAAAGTAAATTTACGCCGGGGAGAATTGTTTTTCACGTATATGATTTGGTACTCCATTGGTCGCTTCTTTGTGGAGGGGTTACGAACAGACAGCTTAATGTTGACGGAAACTCTTCGCATTGCGCAAGTGATTTCTTTGTTTTTCATTGCGCTCGCAATCATCTTATGGATCGCTCGCCGCATGAAAGGCTGGAGCAAGGAGCGATATTTAGATTAAGGACGGGGAGGGAGACGTTTGACTGGTTCACTTAAAAGGGGTTTGTTTGTTGGATTAAAGACAACATGGACATTAGGAAAAATCATCTTTCCCATTACGCTGCTCGTTTCGATGCTTCAATATACGCCAGTTATTCCGTGGTTTGCAAATGTGATTGAACCGTTTATGACGTTTATTGGATTGTCAGGCGATGCGGCCATTCCGCTCGTACTTGGGAACTGTCTCAATTTATATGCAGGAATCGGCGGGATTCTGTCACTTGATTTAACGGTGAAAGAAGTATTTATCATTGCGGTCATGCTTTCATTTTCCCATAACCTTTTCATCGAAACAGGTGTGGCGTTGAAAGTGGGCGTGAAGCTTTGGGTGATTTTAGCGGTTCGTCTTGGACTTGCGATTGTCTCTGCTTTTTTTATTAATTTACTATGGCAAGGAGGAAGCGAACTCGCTCAATACGGCTTTGTGTCGCCGAAAACTGAAGAGGTAGAAGGTTGGCTGGCTATTTTTCTTCAAGGAATGGAAAAAGCAGGATTCGGTATTTTGCAAATGGCTCTGATCGTTATTCCTGTTATGATTGGGATGCAAATTTTAAAAGACTTAAATTGGCTAGCTAAAATTTCACGATGGATGGCACCAGCGACACGGACGCTTGGCATGAAGGAAAATACATCGATGACGCTAGCGACCGGCTTAGTTATTGGTTTGGCATATGGAGCGGGTGTGATGATTCAGGCGGTAGAAGAGGATGGGGTGTCCAAAAAAGATGCAACGCTTGCGTTCATTTTTTTAGTGGCTTGTCATGCTGTCATTGAAGATACCCTCATTTTCATACCGCTCGGCATTAATGTTCTTCCGTTGCTGCTGATCCGGTTAGTGGTGGCCATTTTATTAACTATCATTGTAGCGAGAGCGTGGAATCGCATCGACACTGTAAAACGAAAGGAAGCAACTTATGAATATTAACACGATACTGTTTGATTTAGATGGAACACTGATTGATACGAATGAATTAATTATTTCTTCTTTTCTTCACACGTTAAACAAATTTTATCCAGGTCAATATGCGCGTGAAGATGTGCTCCCGTTTATGGGACCGACGTTGCATGAAACGTTTTCAAATATTGACGAGGAACGCGTACAAGACTTAATCGACACATACCGGGAGTATAATATCTCTAACCATGACTTATTAGTGAAAGAATTTGAAGGAGTATTTGAGACGGTTCAATGGTTGAAAGAGGAAGGATACAAACTCGGTATTGTGACAACGAAAATGAGCAATGTCGTTATGATGGGACTGAAGCTGACGAAGCTGGACCAATTCTTCGATGTCATTGTGGCCATTGACCATGTGACTCATCCGAAGCCACATCCGGAGCCAATTGAGAAGGCGCTTGAGCAGTTAAATGCTAAACCTGAAGAGGCGTTAATGATTGGTGATAACCACCATGATATCGTCGGTGGGCAAAACGCAGGAACGAAAACGGCTGGAGTAGCTTGGAGTGTGAAGGGCCGTGATTATTTGGCTAAATACGAACCAGACTTTATGTTGGAAACGATGAGTGATTTAAGAAAGGTTCTCGGGAGCGTTAACGTGTGAGGAGAACAACTCGTTACCATGTAGAAGGGGCAAACTCGCTTTGGCATGTGTATAAAACCGTTCCTTTTTGGAAGGTTGTCAAAAATTTTATGGTCATCCAGATTGCCCGCTATACTCCTTTTTTATTTGTGAAAAGTTGGCTGTATCGAACATTTTTAGGCATGAAGGTCGGGGCGGAAACATCTTTTGCTTTAATGGTTATGCTTGATGTCATGTTCCCTGAAAAAATTCAAGTCGGGCGCAATACAGTCATTGGTTATAATACAACGATTCTCGCACATGAATATTTGATTAAAGAATATAGACTTGGCGAGGTTATCATCGGTGATGAAGTTATGATTGGCGCTAATACGACGATTTTACCTGGGGTAATCATTGGAGATGGAGCCATCGTTTCAGCGGGTACTCTCGTTCATAAAGATGTTCCAGCGGGCGCCTTTGTTGGTGGCAACCCGATGCAAGTGATTTACACGAAGGAACAACTAGAAGAAAAGGCAAAAGGCAAGATGGAGCCGCTCTCTTAAATGGCAAAAATAGAATATTTTTGATAAAAGACTGTGTTAAATGGATAAACCCTTATTTAACACAGTCTTTTTCGAGTTAGTTTTGATATATAAGGATAATAATGGTATTTCAGGGAACGTTGTCATATCAATTGGAAGAAAAAAATTTAGTTATTTTTTATTATTCTGTAGATTAAAAAAAGAAGAGTTGCTATAATTCACTTTATCGAAATTTGAAAGGACGAGTCACAATGAAGCGTTTTAGTCGAAAAGAACTTATTTTTCTTAGCTTTATGCTATTTTCTATGTTTTTTGGTGCAGGTAACTTAATTTTTCCGGCCTTTTTAGGCCGTTCTGCTGGTGAAGACCTGTCATTCGCTTTGGCTGGGTTTATTATTTCAGCCGTTGGCTTGCCGATTCTTGGGGTTATGGCCGTTGCGAAGGTAGGAGATTTTTCAACGTTAACGAATCGCGTTCATCCGCTATTCGCGGTAATGTTTCCGTTTTTAATCTATGTATCAATTGGCCCTGGTTTAGCAATTCCGCGTGCGGGTACAATCGCTTATGAAATGGGGATGAAGCCATTTGTGCCGGCTGGTGCTGCTGATCAGCCATTCATGCTTGTTGCATATACGATTGTGTTTTTTAGCATCGTCTTATGGTTGAGCTTGTCTCCATCTAAACTTGTGGATCGGTTTGGAAAACTATTGACACCTATTCTTTTATTTATGATTGTGATTATTTTTGTAAAGAGTCTTTTCACGCCAATCGGTTCATTTGGAGAGACGGCAGAAGCGTATGCAAGTAGTCCGTTAATGAAAGGATTTTTAGATGGATATTTAACGATGGATGCATTAGCTTCTCTTGTGTTCGGAATTGTTGTAGCTAATACGATTCGCGCAAAGGGAGTAGAAGATCAGAAGCAAGTATCTAAATATATGATGATCGCGGGATTGGGTGCAGGAACGCTACTTGCGGTTATTTACAGCATACTAGGTTTCTTAGGCGCTTCTAGTGCAGAACTTGGTCAAGCAGAAAATGGTGCTCAAGTGCTTACGGCTGTAATGAATCAACTGTTTGGTCAAGGCGGCACGCTTATGCTAGGAGCGTTGTTCACACTTGCTTGTCTATGTGTATCAATTGGTCTTGTGATTTCATGTAGCCAATATTTTTCAGGAATCATCCCAGCTCTTTCGTACAAACAATGGGCGATTGTGTTAGCAGCATTGAGCGCCTTTGTTGCGAACCTTGGATTAACACAAATTTTAGCGGTTTCTGTGCCGATTCTCGGAGCCATTTACCCAATGGCAGTGGTCTTAATTATTCTTGGGTTGTTAGACCGTCAATTACAGCAGGCCAAAGTGGTGTATTTAACAACGATTGTGCTGACAGGTGCATTCAGCCTGACTGAAACGATCAATGTTACATTTTTAGCTCGCTCATTGGATGGCGTTCTATCGTACTTCCCTCTTTATGCTCAAGGCATCGGCTGGATTGTACCAGCGATTGTTGGAGCGGCAGCAGGGTTACTGTACAGCAAAGTAAAAGGGACAAAAACAGAAAACGATCAATCAAAAGCTGCATAAAAAGATATTGAAGCTGTCAAGATATGAATTCTTGGCAGCTTTTTTCTATATAAATAGAAGCTTGGCCCATAATTTTGCGGAAAATGGAATATTTCAGCGAAATAACGCTTTTTATCGGTGAAAATGGGAGAAGGCAGAAGGGGAATGGGGAAAAATAGTGAATACGTAATGAAAGGAAATGGTTGACGTTATATGGTAACCGTTGTAAACTACAAATAACTTTAATTTATTATCTCTCTAATGCGTTATCAAACTAAAGTATTTTGAAAAGGACGTGTCTTAGTGGCCAAGTTGTTTATGTTTGAAAAACCATTGGGTATGCGTGATACCTTACCTGTTTTATTTGAGCGAAAAAAACAAGCCCGTGAGAAACTGGCAGCCGAGATTAGCGAGTGGGGCTATCAATATATGGCAACACCTACTCTTGAGTATTACGAAACGGTTGGAAATACATCTTCTATTCTCGATCAACAGTTATTTAAGCTGTTAGATAAAGAAGGACATACGCTCGTTTTGCGTCCGGATATGACTAGTCCAATTGCTCGTGTCGCAGCTTCCAAGCTTTTGAATCGGATTCCGCTTCGTCTTGCCTATGAAGCGAATGTATTTCGAGCCCAGCAAAATGAAGGAGGGCGCCCGGCGGAGTTTGAACAAGTAGGCGTTGAGTTAATCGGAGATGGAACCATTAGTGGTGATGCCGAAGTGATTGCCTTAATGATTCAAGCGTTAAAACGCGCTGGATTATCTTCTTTCAAAGTGGCAATTGGCCACATTGGTTATGTGAATGCTTTATTTTTAGAGATTGTCGGCAATGAAGAAAGAGCCAACATGCTTCGCCGTTTTTTATATGAGAAAGACTATGTTGGTTACCGCAGTCATGTAAACAAATTAAATTTGTCTTCCATCGACAAGCAACGTCTTCTCCAGTTATTAAGTTTACGTGGGAATGAGACAAAAATTGGCGAGGCAATTGATTTAGTGGAAAGTGAAGCAGGACGAGAGGCGGCTCGCGAACTTCAGCATTTATGGACGACGCTTCAATCCTATGGGGTGACGAACGAAATCAAGGTCGATTTCAATTTAGTTAGTCATATGAGCTATTACACCGGTATTTTATTTGAGGTGTTTGCTGAAAACGTTGGATCACCAATCGGAAATGGCGGACGCTACGATCAATTGCTTGAAAAATTTGAAAAAACAACATGTGCGACCGGTTTTGGAATTCAGTTAGATCGTTTAATCGAGGCGTTGAACGGCACTGGATACGAATCACAATCTGCGGTCTGTATTTTGTTTAGTCAAGAGCGTCTGCAGGAAGCTTTGCAGTTAGCGAAAACAAGAAGAAGCAAAGGCGAGCGTGTCGTTTTGCAAGATGTGGCGGGTGTCCAAAGTATTGATAATTTTACGAGCAGCTTTACGGATGTTCTTTATTTAATTGGAAAAGTGAAAAAGGAGGAGGAAGAATGAGTCAAGTCACCATCGCCATGCCAAAAGGTCGGATTTTTGAAGAGGCGGCCGATTTATTGCGGAAAGCGGGATTTCAGCTTCCTCCTGAATTTGATGATTCCCGGAAACTCATTATTGATGTGCCGGAAGAACAAATGCGTTTTATTTTAGCCAAACCGATGGACGTTACTACTTATGTCGAGCACGGGGTGGCGGATCTTGGAATTGCGGGCAAAGACGTGTTGCTTGAAGAAGAGCGGGATGTGTATGAATTGCTCGACTTAAATATTAGTAGATGTCATTTAGCGGTAGCTGGTCTGCCCGATACGGTCGCTTCGGAGGTGGCTCCGAAAATTGCGACGAAGTATCCGAAAATTGCCTCTACGTATTTCCGCGAGCAAGGGGAACAAGTGGAAATCATTCATTTGAACGGTTCCATTGAGCTTGCGCCCATGATCGGGTTGGCGGAGCGAATTGTCGATATTGTCTCAACAGGCCGTACTTTAAAAGAAAACGGACTGATGGAATTAGAGCGTATTACGGATATTACGTCCCGCTTAATTGTGAATCCGGTGAGCTACCGGTTAAAAGATGAGCGAATCGATGAAATTGTGCAGCGCTTAACAGCGGTAGTAGAGCAAGCATAAAGGGAGGTCAGCGCATGAACATTCAACGGTTAACGAAGGAAGTCAGCTTAAAACGTACGATTGATCAAGGAACGGATGAGCAGCGACAAGCTGTTTTAGCTATCCTAGATTCTGTTCGTACTCAAGGCGATGAAGCATTGAAGCAGTATACCGCAACATTTGATGGTGTGTCTTTATCGTCGTTTCTTGTGAGTGAAGAGGAAAAAAGGGCAGCCTATGAGCAAGTGAGTGAAGAGATGATTGCAATTATCCGTGAGGCCGCTGCAAACATTCGCGATTATCATGAACGAATGGTGCAACAGTCTTGGATGGTAACGAAAGAGGACGGTACAATTTTAGGGCAGAAGGTGACACCTCTTGATGCTGTCGGTGTTTATGTGCCGGGGGGAACTGCGGCTTACCCGTCCTCTGTCTTAATGAATGTTGTACCGGCACAAGTGGCTGGCGTTCAGCGAATTGTGATGGTATCGCCACCGCAAAAAGACGGTTCGCTTCCCGCTGGTGTGTTAGTTGCGGCGACTGAACTTGGGGTAGAAGAGATTTATAAGGTTGGAGGAGCTCAAGCGATCGCGGCACTTGCATATGGAACGAAAACGATTCAGTCTGTCGATAAAATTGTCGGTCCAGGCAACATTTTTGTGGCCCTTGCGAAACGAGAAGTATTTGGCATGGTCGACATCGATTCTATTGCCGGACCGAGTGAAATTGTCGTCTTGGCGGATGATACAGCTTTAGCGAATGAGGTAGCGGCAGATTTATTATCACAAGCAGAGCATGATAAACGAGCATCCAGCGTACTTGTGACAACCTCTATGTCGCTCGCTGAAGAAGTAGCGGAAGAAGTGAAAAAACAGCTTGAAACTTTGCCGAGGAAAGATATCGCAGCTGCTTCCATTCAAGAATACGGAGCCATTTATGTGGCGGATACGATGACTGAGGCCGTGCAAGCTGTGAACGATTTGGCACCGGAGCATCTTGAAATTATGACGGAACAGCCGATGAACTTACTCGGTTCCATCCGTCATGCTGGCGCTATTTTCTTAGGTCGTTATAGTTCAGAACCCGTGGGCGACTACTTTGCTGGACCTAACCATGTATTGCCGACAAACGGCACAGCGAAATTTTCGAGTGCGTTATCGGTAGATGCGTTTGTAAAAAAGTCGAGCATTATTTCATATAGTGAAGCTGCACTGACGCAACATCACGGGAAGATCGCCGCATTTGCGAGACTGGAAGGGCTTGAAGCCCATGCACGCGCAGTCGAGTCACGATTTAAATAAAGGGAAGGAGTCATACATCTATGAGGGAAGCAAGCGTACAGCGAACAACGAAGGAAACGGATATTGAGCTATCCATTAATGTGGACGGAGAAGGAGTATCGACCCTTGAGACCGGTGTTCCGTTTTTTAATCATATGCTTGATGCGTTTACAAAAAATGCACTATTTAATCTGACTGTAAATGCAAAGGGCGATATTGAGATTGACGATCATCATACAGTCGAAGATATCGGTATTTGTTTAGGGCAGGCGTTCAAAGACGCCGTCGGTGATAAGAAAGGGATTAAGCGTTACGGAAATTCATTCGTTCCGATGGATGATGCTTTAGCACAAGTCGTGGTAGATTTGAGCAACCGTCCGCATTTTGAAATAAGAGGCGATATACCAGGAAGTCGCGTCGGGACTTTTGATACAGAGCTCGTCCATGAATTTTTATGGAAGTTCGCACTGGAATCCCGAATGAACCTACATGTGATTATCCATTACGGACGCAACAGCCACCACATTATTGAAGCCGTCTTTAAAGCACTAGGCCGTGCGTTAGATGAAGCGACAATGATTGACCCGAGGATTAAAGGCGTTCCATCAACGAAAGGGATGTTGTAAATGATCGGTATTATTGATTATGGAATGGGGAATTTATACAGTGTTAGCAAGGCGCTGGAACGGTTGAATTACGACTATTTCGTGTCAGACCAACCTGCTGAACTAGAGAAAGCGACTGCGTATATTTTGCCCGGAGTGGGCTCGTTTAAAGATGCGATGGAGCAGTTGGACCGAACGGATTTAACGACATTCGTTCAAAATGTTGTGGAAGAAGGAAAGCCACTACTGGGCATTTGTTTAGGCATGCAGTTGCTTTTTGAAGAAAGCGAAGAGAATGGATTGACGAAGGGGCTCGGCTTTTTACAAGGACGTATCGTAAAATTTCCTGGTGTAACAGTGGACGGAGTGCGCTATAAAGTCCCGCACATGGGATGGAATTCGCTCACCTTCCGTAACCCATCGCCGCTTTTAGAGGAGATGGATGAAGGTCACGTCTATTTTGTTCATTCCTATTATGCCGAGACAAATGACCCCTCGATTATATTAGCAACAAGTCATTACGATGTAGAAGTGCCGGCGGTTGTCGGAAAAGGAAATGTGTTTGGAGCCCAGTTCCATCCAGAAAAAAGCAGTGATGTAGGCATGAACATCTTGAGAAACTATGCGAACTTTGTAGAGAAAAGAGGACGTTAACATGAGTATATTTACGATTTATCCAGCGATTGATATGCGCGGCGGAAAATGCGTCCGTTTGCTGCAAGGAGACTATAATCAAGAAACAGTATACGGTGATTCACCGGTCGAGATGGCTGGGGAATTTGCTAAATCAGGGGCTTCATGGATACATATGGTCGATTTAGATGGAGCGAAGCAAGGAGCACGTGTGAATGACCAATTTGTCGTAGATGTGAAAAAGACGTTAGGTGTTCAAGTACAAATTGGCGGTGGCATTCGTCGGGAAGAGGACGTTGCGTACTACTTAGAACAAGGAATTGACCGAGTCATTTTAGGAAGTGCTGCAATTTCTCACCCTGAATTCGTCAAAAAAATGCTTCGTGAGTATGGCTCGCGTATTGCCATCGGAATCGATGCGCGTGACGGGTATGTCGCAACAGAAGGCTGGCTGGAAACATCGAATGTAAAAGCAACGGAGCTTGGCCAACGCTTGGCCGATGCAGGAGCAGAAACGTTCATTTTTACCGATATTGCTACAGACGGAATGCTGTCAGGTCCGAATGTAGAAGCTATTGTTGAAATGGCAAGGGCAACGGGCAAACAGGTCATCGCGTCTGGCGGTGTGAGCTCGATTGCTGATTTATTGTCATTAAAAGAATACGAACAGGACGGAGTAGCAGGAGCAATTGTCGGAAAAGCCATTTATACGAATCAATTTGCGTTAGGTGATGCGTTAAAAGAGGTGTCTTCTTCATGATTACGAAACGTATTATTCCTTGCTTAGATGTGAAAGACGGTCGTGTAGTGAAGGGAATTCAATTTTTAGAGCTCCGTGATGCAGGAGACCCAGTTGAACTAGCAAAGGTTTACGATCAAGAAGGAGCGGATGAACTTGTTTTCCTTGATATTTCCGCTTCGCATGAAGGGCGTAAAACGATGGTTCACGTGGTGGAGCAAGTCGCAGCTGAGCTTGCCATTCCGTTTACAGTTGGCGGAGGGATTAATTCCCTTGAAGACATGAAACGAATTCTTCGAGCGGGAGCAGATAAGGTGTCTTTAAACACAGCCGCTCTTCTGCGTCCTGAGCTCATTACCGAAGGGGCGGACTTTTTCGGCTCGCAGTGCATCGTTGTAGCGATTGATGCGAAATACGACGAAGAGCTCGGCTCATGGCGTGTATACACACATGGTGGCCGCAATGCGACGGAGTGGGAAGTCGTAGCGTGGGCGAAAGAAGCGGTGGAGCGCGGTGCAGGTGAAATTTTGTTAACGAGCATGGACCGAGACGGGGAAAAAAGCGGCTTTAACATTGCGCTTACAAAAGCAGTCAGTGAAGCTGTGACGGTACCGGTCATCGCGTCTGGCGGCGCAGGAAATGCGGAACATTTTGTCGAAGGGTTTACGGAAGGGAAAGCAGATGCGGCATTGGCTGCTTCGATTTTCCATTATAAAGAAACATCTGTAAAAGAGATTAAAGCGTATCTCAAACAACAGGGAGTGGACGTCAGATGATAGAAATGAATCAAATTAAGTTTGATGAACAAGGGTTAGTACCTGCTATTGTACAAGATGCTGTAAGCAAAGAGGTGCTGACGCTTGCCTATATGAACCGTGAGTCGCTGACCAAATCAATGGAGACGAAGGAAACGTGGTTTTACAGCCGTTCGCGCCAAGAACTTTGGCATAAAGGAGCGACATCAGGTAATACCCAAACCATTACGGCGATGACGTATGATTGCGATGCGGATGCAATTCTTGTCCAAGTTCAGCCAAACGGCCCGGCGTGCCATACTGGTGCTTACAGTTGTTTTCATGAAACGGTAATGGGGAAAGAAAACGGTGTGAAGAGGTCCGACCGCTTTGCAATTGTTAATGAGTTAGAGCAAGTGATTGCTCAGCGTCAAGCAGACATGCCAGAAGGCGCGTATACAACGTATTTATTTGAAAAGGGTGTCGACAAAATTTTAAAGAAAGTCGGCGAAGAAGCAGCTGAAGTCATTATTGCGGCAAAAAATCGCGATAAGGAAGAGTTGAAATGGGAAACGGCCGATCTTTTGTATCACCTTCTCGTTTTATTGCGTGAGCAAAAGCTTCCGTTAGACGAAGTTCTGGCAGTGCTGGAAGAGCGTCACAGTAAAAAAGAAGATTGAAGATAAAGAGTGAAGGGAACAACACAATGGATGTGCGGTTTCTTTCACTTTTCTTTTTATTTTCCGTACGTGAATCATGCAGAGGTTCTATCGTGAAGGAACGTTACATGATTTCTCTATATGGGAGCTGTATAAAATGTGATATACTACGAACGGTGAACATATAGAAATTCGGAGGAATCCATGGGAAAACACTCAAATATAAAAGAAAGTATTGCACAGATTTTACCGTTCGTCCAAACAGGAGAGTATTATTTTAAGAAGGGCCTGAAAGCGTACCGAAGCCGGGATGTATTTAAGGCTAAAAAATATTTACAGCGTGCTCATCACCTAGAGCCTTACAATATAAATACGATGTTTCAATTGGCCACTGTGCTGACAGAAATCGGAGAATATCAGCAGTCCAATCAGCTTTTGACGTCAATTATTCAAGAACTCGATCCCCACATGCATGAATGCTACTATTTCATCGCTAATAATTATGCCCATCTCGGTTTATTTCAAGAAGCACAAAAATATGCCAATCTCTACCTTGAAGCGGAATCTGAAGGTCCGCTTGCAGAGGAAACAGAGGATTTGCTTGATTTGTTGTCGATTGAAGTGGAAGACGGCGAACTGGATTTAGATGAATATGAAGACGATTTGATTATTAAGCAAGAACGGGCAAGGCATTTATTGGAACAGGCCAAGTTTGAGGAATCTATTACTGTATTAAAGGGAATGATTACAGAATATCCAGAGTTTTGGTCCGCTTACAATAATTTAGCGTTGGCCCATTTCTATTTGAATCGTGTAGATGAGGCAATGGATGTATTAGATGAAGTGTTAACTAAAAACCCAGGTAACCTCCATGCGTTATGTAATCGATTAATTTTCCATTATTATTGCCAAGAAGATGACAAAGCAGAAAATCTTTTGCAACAGTTATCGACGGTGTACCCGTTATTAATTGAGCACCGTTACAAGTTAGGCACAACCTTTGCATTAGTAAAGCGATATGACTTAGCCTATAAATGGCTTCGTCATTTATATAAGATTGGTTTTCAAGGAGAAGCGTCATTTTATTACTGGTTATCGTATGCCGCTTATCATACGGGGCATGAAGCCTTTTCACGATTGATGTGGAAACGACTAATTGAGGAAGTACCAGAAAAAGAAGGATCTGAACCGTGGAATGAAGGAGAATGGTTGGAGGAAATGCATGAATTACAGCATATCATCAACGAAAAAATGTCGAGTGATCAAGAAGAATCCCAACTGACCGGCATCTTTTTAACCCACCTTCTTGGACAGCCGCAACAAGTTGACGTGCTGCGGCAGTTCGGTTCATCGTTTACAGAGGAAAACAACGTGAAGTCGTTTTATCAATATGTGTTAGCAGGAGCCTTGAGCAATGGCGAGTCTTATGACATTCATGATGCATATGATATTGCGTTCATCCTGTTTAAATCAGTCGATTTCCAAGAGGCACCAAGTTTATTGGACTACTGGTTTAAGCTTTGTGTACGAGGCAGCCATATGGACATGAAAAATAGAGAAGCATGGGCGGCCGCCATTTTGTATATGTGGACAAAGCAAATTAAAAAGGAAAAAATTTCGCAGGCGGAAATTGCGGCAGTTTACGCTCTTTCGTCTTCTACCGTTTCGAAATACGTAAAAAGAGTGAATATGCTTCTCCAATGAGCAAAAAAATAGACGTTAGAAGTGACAATATATAGGATAGTAGTAAGGAATGAAATGATTGCTTAAAGGAGTGTTATTCCATGTCAGAAGAAAAAATTTATGATGTCATTATTATTGGGGCGGGTCCTGCCGGTATGACGGCAGCAGTATATACATCACGTGCAAATTTATCTACATTAATGATTGAGCGTGGAGTACCTGGTGGCCAAATGGCCAATACAGAAGAAGTTGAAAACTATCCTGGCTATGACCATATTTTAGGGCCGGATTTATCCAATAAAATGTTTGAACATGCTAAAAAGTTCGGTGCTGAGTATGCGTACGGTGATATTAAAGAAGTGGTTCAAGACGGGGATTACAAAATTGTACGCGCAGGAAGCAAAGAATACAAAGCTTACTCTGTCATTATTTCAACAGGGGCAGAGTATAAAAAAATTGGTGTACCTGGTGAAAAAGAACTGGGCGGTCGTGGTGTATCTTACTGTGCGGTTTGTGACGGTGCGTTCTTTAAAGGAAAAGAGCTTGTTGTTGTAGGTGGAGGCGACTCTGCAGTAGAAGAAGGCGTGTATTTAACACGTTTTGCAACAAAAGTAACCATTGTACACCGACGCGATGAGCTTCGTGCCCAAAAGATTCTTCAACAACGTGCGTTTGATAACGAAAAAGTTGAGTTTATTTGGAATCACACGGTGAAAGAAATCAATGAAAAAGACGGCAAAGTAGGCAGTGTTACACTTGTTCATACAGAAACGGGTGAAGAACAAGAATTTAAAGCAGACGGTGTCTTCATTTATGTGGGAATGCTTCCACTCTCTAAACCATTCGTCCAACTTGGAATTACGAATGAAAATGGCTACATTGAAACAAATGAGCGCATGGAAACGAAAGTAGAAGGTATTTTTGCTGCAGGAGATGTGCGTGAAAAATCTCTTCGTCAAATTGTAACGGCGACGGGTGACGGGAGTATTGCGGCTCAAAGTGCACAGCACTATGTAGAAGAGTTAAAAGAGAAGTTCAAAACAGCTCAGCAGTCATAAGAACTATTCTCTTTTTAAAACGTAACTCTGTTTTAATCGTGCTGTAACACGGCTGCAACATTCATCGGTTACTATATAGTTAGTAATTGACCCCCTTTTATAAAATATATCTTTTGACAAGCACAGGAACCTTACCTGTGCTTCTTTTTTTATGGGTACATAATTAAAAGTACGAATCGGAAAAGGTTTGTCACAAGTTGAGTTCATTGTGGGAGGCATTTGATTCATAGTATAATAGAAGAAATGACAGTGTCTACAAGAGGTGGAAAATATGCAAAGGGTCACAAATTGTGTACTAATAAAAGATAATCAAATATTATTGCTTCAAAAACCTCGTCGTAATTGGTGGGTGGCCCCGGGAGGAAAGATGGAGCAAGGTGAATCTGTCAAAGATTCTGTTGTGCGCGAATATAGGGAAGAAACGGGCATATATCTAAAAAATCCTACCATTAAAGGGATCTTTACCATCACAATGAAAGAAAATGATCAAGTTGTTTCCGAATGGATGATGTTTACTTTTTTTGCTACAGATTTCGACGGAACAAATGTGTTAGAATCAGAAGAAGGAAAGGTAGCTTGGCATGACTTGAATGATGTTCATGAGTTAGCCATGGCCCCGGGCGATTATCATATTATTGATTATGTCGCAAAAGGGACTGGAATGATTTACGGTAATTTTACGTACACAACAGACTTTGAGCTGTTATCATATCGAATTGATCCATGTTGAAAACCATTAGTTAAAGGGGGCAATTGAGGATGAGTGTTGGTTCTGTAAGTGACATTCAATTAGTAATCATTACGGGAATGTCAGGGGCTGGGAAAACCGTCGCTATTCAAAGTTTTGAAGATTTAGGTTTTTTTTGTGTCGATAATCTCCCTCCTACGCTAATTCCAAAGTTTTTAGAGCTGATGAAGGAATCTGGAAGCAAAATGAACAAAGTGGCACTCGTCATGGATTTACGGGGACGCGAGTTTTTTGAAAGCTTATTTGAAGCGCTCGATAACTTAGCTGAGACGAACTGGATTACCCCACAAATTCTGTTTTTGGATGCAAAAGATTCTGTGCTCGTTACTCGTTATAAAGAAACGAGACGTTCTCATCCGCTGGCTCAAACAGGCCTTCCGCTGGAAGGAATTCAAATGGAGCGTGAACTGCTTGAAGAGTTGAAGGGAAGAGCCCAAATCATCTATGATACATCTGACTTAAAGCCGCGTGAACTGCGGGAAAAGATTATTAGTCAGTTTTCCACTCATGCTTCTCAAGTGTTCACAGTCAATGTGATGTCGTTTGGCTTTAAATATGGCATTCCGATTGATGCTGATTTAGTGTTTGATGTTCGCTTTCTCCCGAACCCGCACTATATTGACCATATGAGGCCGAAAACGGGACTTCAAGAAGAAGTATCAACATATGTTTTAAAATGGAACGAGACGCAAAAGTTCATTGAAAAGGTCCTCGACTTGCTCTCTTTCATGCTTCCTCAATATAAACGTGAAGGAAAGAGCCAGCTTGTTATTGCCATTGGGTGTACTGGAGGACAGCACCGATCTGTCACGCTGGCAGAATATATCGGTCATCACTTTGAAAAGGAATATAAGACACATATTACTCATCGTGATATCGAGAGGAGAAAGGAAAACGTTCGATGAACAAAGAACGAACACCTAAAATTGTCGTCATTGGAGGGGGAACGGGGCTGCCTGTTTTATTGCGGGGACTTAAATATTTGCCCATTGACATTACGGCGATTGTAACGGTAGCTGATGACGGTGGAAGCTCAGGCCGTTTACGAAATGAATTGGCTATGCCCGCTCCAGGCGATATCCGCAATGTGTTGGCAGCTTTATCAGATGTCGAGCCTCTCGTCGAGGACTTGTTCCAGCATCGCTTTGCTTCGGGTAATGAGTTGACGGGACATTCGCTCGGGAATTTGATTTTAGCTGCCATGACATCCATTACAGGGGACTTTGTCCATGCGATTCAAGAAATGAGTAAGGTATTGAATGTGCATGGGAAGGTTCTGCCGTCAGCAAATCGAAGTGTGGTGCTTCATGCTGAAATGGAAGATGGCACGATCATTTCCGGTGAATCTCATATCCCTCTATCAGGGAAAACAATTAAGCGAGTATTTTTAACGCCGAATGATGTCGAACCTTTATCTGAAACGATTCGCGCCATTCGAAGCGCAGACCTGATTGTAATTGGGCCGGGAAGTTTATACACAAGTATTTTGCCCAATTTAGTCGTTCCAAAAATTGGCGAAGAACTATGTAAAGCAAAAGCGAAGAAAGTGTATGTTTGCAATGTGATGACACAGGCAGGGGAAACGATGGATTATAAAGCGAGCGATCATGTGAAAGCGTTATACAGTCATATCCCTTCGCCGTTCATTGATTACATTATTGTTAATGATGCAGACATTCCAGAGCACATTCAAAAAAAATATGAAGCAGAAAAAGCGAAGCCGGTCATCTACGATCGTGCGGCATTAGAAACGTTAGGGGTAACGGTTGTTCACGATCATATTGTCGACTATGAAGATGGAGTTATTCGTCATGACACAAAGAAAGTGGCTTCGTTAATTTTTTCACTGCTTGATCCGCAGCCGATAGGATAATTGTCACTTATTGAGCTTCTACGGGTAGTTCTTCCCTACTTCAACAAGGAAGTAAAGACTAAACAAGTAACGTCCTTTACATCGGAAGTAGGATGCTACTGCCTGTTCATGCGAGATAAAAGGAAGAAAGGCGGATTTTCTATCGCCTCAATAATAGATAAAACATAACTTGCATAGAATGGAGGTGGAGAATTGTCATTTGCATCCGAAACGAAAAAAGAACTAACGAATTTAGAGGTGAAAAGTTGCTGTGCCCAAGCAGAGCTTTCTGCTCTTATTCGAATGAATGGATCGCTGTCATTTTCCAATCGTAAGCTGACGCTCGATATTCAAACAGAAAATGCGGCAATTGCAAGGCGCATTTATACATTAATTAAAAAAAGCTATGATGCTGCGGTTGAATTGCTCGTGCGGAAAAAAATGCGTCTCAAGAAAAATAATGTGTACATTGTTCGACTCGTTGACAAGGCCCGTTCTATTTTAGAGGACTTGAAAATATTGAATGAAGATTTTTCCTTTGTCCGCCGTATCTCAGATGATTTGATCAAAAAGAAGTGCTGCAAGCGTTCTTACTTGAGAGGAGCATTTTTGGCTGGAGGGTCTATTAATAACCCTGAAACATCTTCTTATCATGTTGAAATTTTCTCTTTATATAAGGAGCATAATGATTCATTATGTGAACTAATGAATATATTCCATTTGAACGGGAAAACATTAGAACGAAAAAAAGGCTTTATTACGTATTTAAAGGAAGCAGAGAAAATCACCGAATTTTTAAGTGTAATTGGAGCACATAATGCGCTTCTCCGCTTTGAGGATGTGCGTATTGTTCGAGATATGAGAAATTCCGTCAATCGCCTTGTGAACTGTGAAACGGCCAATTTGAATAAAACAATAGGAGCAGCAATCAGGCAGGTTGAGAACATTCGCTTAATCGATGAAGTAGTAGGCCTTGATACACTCCCTGAAAAACTTCGAGAAATTGCCCGTCTGCGGGTTGATTATCAAGATGTGACGCTAAAGGAACTTGGCGAGATGGTATCGGGTGGGAAAATTAGCAAATCTGGCATCAATCATCGTTTGCGAAAAATTGATGAAATTGCAGAGAAACTGCGTGCAGGACAAAGTGTGTAATACAATTAAAAACAAGGGATGAATAGAGGAGGAAGGAAATCATGGTAGAAAAAAAGGTGGAAGTGTTATTGAAGACAGGTCTTCAGGCTCGTCCGGCGGCTTTATTTGTTCAAGAAGCGAACCGGTTCACATCAGATGTGTTTCTAGAGAAGGACGGCAAAAAAGTGAATGCGAAAAGTATTATGGGCTTAATGAGCTTAGCTGTTAATTTGGGTGCTGGTGTGACGATTATTGCTGACGGAACAGATGAAGAAGAAGCGCTTGCTGCTTTGACGAAATATGTCCAGCAAGAAGGATAAGAAAAGAACAGGCCATGTGAAAAGAGGGAACACCTCCTTCTCACATGGCTTTATTCTTTCGTATGAAGAGAAACAGCCCTTTCAAACGTCACTTTTGTGTGATGTCTGAAAGGGCTGCGCTGTTATCGTTTATTATTTACCAGAAGGATCGTGCGCTAATACTTTATCAATTAATCCGTATTCAAGTGCACGTTCTGCTGTCATGAAGTTATCGCGTTCTGTATCACGCTCAATAACTTCAAGTGGTTGACCAGTACGCTCAGATAAAATACCGTTTAATTTATCACGCAAGAATAAGATGCGTTTTGCGGCAATTTCGATTTCAGTTGCTTGACCTTGAGCGCCTCCAAGCGGTTGGTGAATCATCACTTCACTGTTTGGAAGAGCAAAGCGTTTTCCTTTTTCACCTGCTGCTAATAAGAAAGCCCCCATTGAAGCAGCCATACCGATACAAATTGTTGAGACTTTAGGCTTAATGAATTGCATTGTATCATAAATAGCCATTCCTGCTGTAATCGAACCACCTGGGCTGTTAATGTATAAAGAAATGTCTTTTTCAGGGTCTTCTGCAGCTAAGAATAATAACTGAGAAACGATAGAGTTAGCGACATTATCATCAATGGCGCTTCCTAACATAATGATACGGTCTTTTAATAAGCGAGAGTAAATATCGTAGGCACGTTCCCCGCGATTTGTTTGTTCAATAACTGTAGGAATTAAATTCATCTAAATTCCTCCTTTGAATGTTTTGTATATGTAATTTATAATACAGCTAAGGTCAATGAAGGTCAAACAAAAGAACTTTCTCTCAACAATATTCCACTTATAGGAGCGATATTCCTTGTCTAATTTTTAAAATATGAAAAAAGTAACAAGAAATAAACATAGTTCCAGTTTTCCCGCTAATTTTGGATTTAAACATAGAAAAGCTACTTGCAAAAAACCTATTTATTGAATATAATCTAACATAGTTCATAAAATTTGCCCTCGTAGTGTAGTGGATAGCACAAGAGATTCCGGTTCTCTTAGGGTGGGTTCGAATCCTGCCGAGGGCGTCCTTGAAAACCGTCTAATGTAGACGGTTTTTTTATTTTTAAACTACATTTAGCTACAAGAAGCCCTGACGAAGATGGTCGGGGCTTTTTCAATAATTTGTAAGAGAGAAAATTTTTCGTCTCATTTTCATGTAACATTTTTTGTTTTCATCCGACTAATAGAGTAGAAGGGTCCATTAGAAGCAAGCATTTCGACATGGTTGCTTTATTTGCCAATTTAGTTTAAAACAAGTATGTAGGGACCTTACAAAGGAGGAAGAAATATGAAGTTAGTTCAAAAAGGATTTGTAGTCAGTGCTGGATTGGCGCTGTTATTAGCTGCTTGCGGTACAACGGAAGAGGTCACCGAAACAACAAACGGTGCGGCTGAACAAACCGAAACAACCACGTCAGAAACAGCAGAGCAGGAAGTAACTGAAAACAATCAAGAGTCACAGGAAGTAGGAGAAACAGAGACTGGGGACGAGCAACCGGAAGCTGAACGGGCACCGGAGCAAGCCTTAACATATGAAAAAGATGGCCAAGCGGTTGAAGAAACAGGCTATTTAAAGACAAGTGATAATCAAAATTATAGCATGTATGTATTAGATGGCTACTCTTTAGAAGAAGAAGAGCCAGGTAAAGATATTATTATGTTTTCAGAGAACGATAAAGCGTTTATGCGCATTGAAATTGTTCCAAGTGATATGGAATTGACAACCGTCGAAGACATCGTTAAAACAACAGCTGAAGCGATTAGCTCTGAGGCGACTGTCGTGGAGGATTTCCAAAAAGAAGGTATGTTAAAAGATGCTGTATGGTATAAAGCTGTGACAGCTGAAGATGCGGTCAATCTCATTTTAATTAAAGGTGAAAAGCCGATGAAACTGTCTATCTACACACCGAAAGCTGAAGAAAACATCGAGCCTTTCTTAGCGATGGCACAAACCATTCAGGCGAAGGAATAAAGAAAACGCCTATTTACTGGCTGTTAAGGCGGCATAAATACGAAAAACAGGTCGTGACGAGGAAGTCATGACCCGCTTTTCGTAAGCAAGAAAACATTGTTTCTCTTCGTTTTCTCGTTCCGCTCTTTCCAGATTTGTAGTAAAATGTGAGAAAGGGAGGGGCGAAAGAATGAAAGTTGGTTTATTTCAGCAGCAATCACTAAAAGTAATGATGACGAAAGAGTTGTCTCAAGCTATTTCGTTATTGCAATATTCCGCTTTAGACATTGCGTCATTTTTACAAGAGCAAGCTTTGCAAAATCCCTTAATTGATTTTCAAGAGCGCAGCGTGCTAGCCCAAAGAAAGGCTCCTCGATCAACGAATGTCTCATCCAACAATGTCATTAATCCAATTGATGTTATTGCATCTAAGAAAGAAACCTTATATCAACACTTATTGGAACAATTGAGTTTTATGAAACTCTCATCTTCTCAAAAGGCCATCATTGTTTATATGATTAACAGTCTTGATGAGAAGGGGTATTTAAATGAGGATGTAAAAAGTATTGAAAGCGCTTTAAATGCCAGTGAGGAAGAAGTGGAGCAAGCGCTGACCATTCTTCAAAAAATGGAACCGGTTGGGGTAGGAGCTAGAAATTTACCGGAATGTTTATTGATTCAATTGCAACGAAAAGGGATATGTACAGCTGAAATGGAAATAATTTTGACTGAATTTTTCGAGGAATTCGCCTATAGAAAATGGGAGAAATTAGCGAAGAAGCTGGATATATCTATTCGTGATATACAAGAAATGTACGATGAAATTTTACAGCTCAATCCACGACCTGGCTTGAAATTTGGAAATGATCAGGAAAAATTCATTATCCCAGATTATGTAGTGTATAAAGATCAGGAGGGCTTGTATTTAAAAGGAAATGACGCCGTCGATATTCAAGTTACCATGAATGCAGACTATAAAAAGGCGTTGAATGATAAGAGAAACAAAGAATTATCCATGTACTTGCAAGAGAAATACCGAGAATTCCAGTGGATTTTAAAAGGGTTGAATAACCGTAAACATACATTGGATCAGGTGATGCAAGGCATTTTTGAATATCAGTCTCTCTTTTTCGAGAAAGGGCCCGCTTTTTTAAAGCCTTTAACAATGAAAGAATTAGCGGATCAGGTAGAGGTGCATGAATCAACGGTAAGCAGAGCAATTAAAAATAAATATGTGCAAACACCGTTTGGAATGTTTGAAATGAAATCTTTCTTTACGAACAGCATTTCATCTCAAGACAATCAAGAATTGTCTTCTTCCTATGTCAAAACATTAATTAAACAATTAGTTGATCAAGAAGATAAGAAGAAACCGTTGTCTGATCAAAAGATTTCGAAAAAGCTTGAAGAAGAGCATGATGTGATGGTATCTAGAAGAACGGTCGCTAAATATAGAGAAGAGCTTCAAATCTTTTCCTCATCACAGCGAAAACGATATGAATAAAGCAGGGAAGTGAAACGAATGGAAATCATGATGTACACGAAAACGGACTGTCCATTATGTGAAAAAGCGAAAGCAACATTATTGGAACTGCAACAGGAATATTCTTTTGAATTCCAAGAAGTTGATATTTATGAAAATGATATGCTTTTAGAGAAATATCAGCTGATGATTCCCGTCGTGGTGATGGATGGAAAAGAAGTAGCGTTTGGACAAATTAGAAAAGTCGAAATAAGAAAGCGGTTACTTTCTGAGACTGCGAATTTATGAGTTGAATAAAAATTTTGACCCTGTTAAAATGAAACATGTAACAGGGTGAATTTTTTTTACTCAATGCGGGACATAATATGTCTATACGGGACAAAAAGTGTCCATCACTCTATACCTTAAGGGGAATAAATCATGCAATCGCTTATACAAGCACAACAAAAGTTATTGCCTGATCTTCTCTCTGTTATGCAAAAAAGATACCAAATCCTCCAGTACATACGCTTGATGCAGCCAATTGGAAGACGGAATTTGGCTGTTAGTCTCGGACTTACAGAACGAGTACTTCGTAGTGAAGTGACGTTTTTGAAAGACCAAAATTTACTGGATGTGTATTCAAGTGGCATGACGTTAACGGATGAGGGAGAAGTTCTTCTTTCGCAACTTGAAGAAGTGATGAAAGAAGTTTCAGGTCAGAGGTTATTGGAAACAACATTAAAAGAGGTCTTTTCTCTCTCAGAAGCAATTGTTGTTTCAGGTGACAGCGATATATCGCCTTGGGTACAGAAAGAAATGGGGAGAGCAAGTGCCTCATGTATAAAAAGACGCCTTGTTGGTAAAAAAAATATCGTTGCTGTTACAGGTGGAACGACGCTGGCTGCTACTGCAGACATGATGACACCGAATGCAAAAGGTTCGGATGTTCTGTTTGTCCCTGCAAGAGGCGGTCTCGGAGAAAACGTCCAAAATCAAGCTAATACGATTTGCGCCAAAATGGCGGAAAAGTCATCAAGCAATTATCGCTTATTGCATGTGCCAGACCAACTCAGTGATGAAGCGTATCGCTCCATTATTGGGGAACCATCGATTAAAGAGATGCTTCATCTCATTAAATCATCGAGTATGGTTGTTCATGGAATAGGGGACGCTATGACAATGGCAGAGCGACGCCAAACACCGAAGGCTGATTTGGAGAAAATCCAATCAGGACAAGCGGTTGGAGAGGCTTTTGGCTACTACTTCAATCAAGATGGTGAAGTCGTCCATAAAGTCAAAACAATAGGCATACAGCTTGAGGATTTAAAGAACAATAAATGTGTAATTGCTATAGCCGGTGGCTCCTCAAAGGCAAAAGCGATTAAGGCATTTATGCAACAAGCACGTGATTCCGTCCTCATTACGGATGAAGGTGCAGCAAAAGAGTTGGTAAGGGACTTAATTTAGCCCCTACATATAAATTATCCATCACAACCATTTAAGGAGGAAATTCTCATGGCAGTTAAAATTGGTATTAACGGGTTTGGCCGTATTGGTCGTAACGTATTCCGCGCAGCTTTAAAAAATCCTAACGTTGAAGTGGTGGCTGTTAATGATTTAACAGATGCTAACATGTTAGCTCACCTTTTAAAATATGATACAGTTCACGGTAAATTAGACGCTGAAGTTTCTGTTGACGGAAACAACTTAATCGTTGATGGTCATACGATTCAAGTATCAGCTGAGCGTGACCCTGCGAAATTAGCATGGGCAGATCGCGGTGTAGAAGTAGTAGTAGAATCTACTGGTTTCTTCACAAAACGTTCTGATGCAGCGAAACATTTAGAAGCAGGTGCAAAAAAGGTTATCATTTCTGCTCCAGCTACTGATGAGGACATCACAATCGTAATGGGTGTTAACCATGACAAATACGATGCAGCAAGCCACGATGTTATCTCTAACGCATCTTGTACAACAAACTGCTTAGCGCCATTCGCGAAAGTATTAAACGACAAGTTCGGTATTAAACGCGGTATGATGACAACTGTTCACTCTTACACAAACGACCAACAAATCTTAGACTTACCACATAAAGATTACCGTCGTGCTCGTGCAGCAGCTGAAAACATCATCCCAACTTCAACTGGTGCTGCAAAAGCGGTATCTCTAGTATTACCTGAGTTAAAAGGTAAATTAAACGGTGGAGCTATGCGCGTTCCAACTCCAAACGTATCTTTAGTAGACTTAGTTGCTGAGCTTAACCAAGAAGTAACTGCTGAAGAAGTAAACGCAGCATTACAAGCAGCAGCTGAAGGTGAATTAAAAGGTATCTTAGCTTACAGCGAAGAGCCATTAGTATCTGGTGACTACAACGGTAACCCAGCTTCTTCTACAATCGACGCATTATCTACAATGGTAATGGAAGGAAGCATGGTTAAAGTAATCTCTTGGTATGACAACGAGAGCGGATACTCTCACCGTGTAGTAGACTTAGTAGACTACATCGCTTCTAAAGGTCTATAAGAAAGAAAAGAAAAATACGTCTTGATTGGATATACTCGCCAATCAAGACATGATAAAATGACCAAGGGGGAAAGGGGATTTAGCCCTCTTTCCCTTCATTTCTTCATACTTCTTTAAATAGGAGCACCACCCTTTATTTACGGAAGTCTGAGTTCACAAAAAGGAGGCCTTTTTAAGATGAACAAAAAGACATTAAAAGACATCGATGTAAAAGGTAAGAAAGTTTTTTGTCGTGTAGATTTTAACGTACCAATGAAAGATGGCCAAGTAACAGACGAAACACGTATTCGTGCTGCGCTTCCAACAATTCAATACTTAATGGAGCAAGGGGCAAAAGTTATTTTAGCGAGCCACCTTGGTCGTCCAAAAGGTGAAGTAGTGGAAGAACTACGCCTAACTGCTGTGGCAAAGCGCTTAGAAGCATTGCTTGGCAAAACGGTTATTAAAACAGATGAAGCTTACGGTGATGCCGTGAAAGCAGAAATCGAAAAAATGACTGAAGGTGACGTATTAGTTCTTGAAAACGTACGTTTCTATGCTGGAGAAGAGAAAAACGATGCTGAATTAGCTAAAGCGTTTGCTGAATTAGCAGATGTTTACGTAAATGATGCATTCGGTGCGGCTCACCGTGCACATGCTTCTACAGAAGGAATCGCTCACCATTTACCAGCAGTAGCAGGTTTCTTAATGGAAAAAGAGCTTGATGTGCTTGGAAAAGCATTATCTAACCCAGAGCGCCCGTTCACGGCAATCGTTGGGGGAGCGAAAGTAAAAGACAAAATCGGCGTAATCGATAATTTACTTGAGAAAGTTGACAACTTAATTATCGGCGGCGGTCTTGCTTATACATTCATTAAGGCACAAGGCCATGATGTAGGTAAATCATTGTTAGAAGAAGACAAAATTGACTTAGCTAAATCCTTCATGGAAAAAGCAAAAGAAAAAGGCGTTAACTTCTACATGCCTGTTGATGTAGTTGTAGCGGACGATTTCTCTAACGATGCAAACACGCAAATTGTTGCTGTTGATTCTATCCCTAGCGATTGGGAAGGATTAGACGCAGGTCCAAAATCTCGTGAAATTTATGCAGATGTTATTAAAAATTCCAAACTTGTTATTTGGAATGGACCAATGGGTGTGTTTGAATTAGATGCATTCGCAAACGGTACGAAAGCCGTAGCAGAAGCTTTAGCGGAAGCAACTGATACATATTCCGTAATTGGCGGCGGTGACTCAGCAGCAGCTGTTGAGAAATTTGGTCTTGCTGATAAAATGAGCCACATTTCAACTGGCGGCGGTGCTTCATTAGAATTCATGGAAGGCAAAGAGCTTCCAGGCGTAGTAGCGTTAAACGATAAGTAAGAAAAGCGAAGGCGACTGTCTAGCCTTGAAAAGCGTTGGAACTGCTGATAGACAACCGTTCTTCGGTTTCAATGGCAGAAGGGAAACGACTGAAAGGTTAGAAGCCGCAACTGGACAGTAAAGGAACGAGCGTGCGGGACAATAAGGAACAAAGGTCATTCAGCCGTAAGGAATAAAGGCAAGGAGCGCAACCCTTGTTCTTTTGAGAAAGGCCTTTGACAGCACCTCCTTATCGTCACACTATGCTCTGTTCTAAACCGACCATAATTAAAAAGAAGGACGGTGTTACAAATGCGTAAGCCAATTATCGCAGGTAACTGGAAAATGCATAAGACGATTTCTGAAGCGTCAAGCTTTGTGGAAGAAGTAAAAGGACTAGTTCCTTCATCTACAGAAGTAGATTCTGTCGTATGTGCACCAGCACTATTTTTAGATCGTTTAGTAGAAGCAACAAAAGGCTCTGACTTAAAAGTTGGTGCTCAAAACATGCACTTCCAAGAAAGCGGTGCTTTCACAGGTGAAATTAGCCCTGTAGCTTTAAATGACCTTGGCGTTCAATATGTTGTGTTAGGTCATTCAGAGCGTCGTGAAATGTTTGCTGAAACAGATGAGACAGTAAACAAAAAGACGATTTCTGCATTCAAACATGGATTAATCCCAATCGTTTGCTGCGGTGAAACAAACGAAGAGCGCGAGCAAGACCAAACAAAAGTAGTAGTTGAAGGTCAAGTGAAAAAAGCGCTTGAAGGCTTAGATGATGCGAAAGCGAAGCAAGTGGTTATCGCTTACGAGCCAATCTGGGCAATTGGAACAGGAAAATCGTCTACTGCAGAAGATGCAAACGAAGTATGTGCATACATTCGCAGTGTGATTGCAGAACAATTCTCTCAAGAAGTGGCAGAGTCAATCCGCATTCAATACGGTGGAAGCGTAAAGCCTGAAAACATTAAAGAATACATGTCTCAACCGGATATCGACGGTGCACTAGTAGGCGGTGCGAGCTTAGAGCCGAAGTCCTTCTTGCAGCTTTTGGAGGCAGGTAAATAATGAGCAAAAAGCCGGTTGCACTTATCATCCTAGACGGTTTTGCATGCCGCCAAGAAACAAAAGGGAACGCTGTTGCCCAAGCAAAAAAGCCAAACTTTGATCGTTTCTGGAATGAGTATCCTCATGCACAGCTAACAGCTTCTGGTGAAGCGGTTGGACTGCCGGAAGGCCAAATGGGGAACTCTGAAGTAGGTCACTTAAACATTGGAGCGGGGCGCATCGTTTATCAAAGCTTAACGCGTGTAAACGTGGCAATTCGTGAAGGTGAGTTTGAAAAAAACCAAACCTTTTTAGATGCTATGAATCATGCGAAGCAAAACGGTACGAACCTCCATGTTTTCGGTTTGCTTTCTGATGGCGGTGTACACAGCCATATCGAACATTTATATGCCCTTCTTCGTCTTGCAGGACAAGAAGGTGTGGAGAATGTCTACATCCATGGCTTCTTAGATGGCCGTGATGTTGGTCCGCAAACAGCAAAGCGATATGTTAATGAATTAAACGAAAAAATTGAGGAGTATGGCATTGGAGAGATCGCGACTCTATCAGGCCGTTACTATTCAATGGACCGTGACAAGCGCTGGGAACGTGTAGAGAAATCATATCGCGCGATGGTATATGGCGAAGGTCCAACTTATCGTACTCCACATGAATGTATTGAAGACTCTTATAACAACGGTATCTTTGACGAATTCGTGTTACCGTCTGTTATGACAAAAGAAAATGGTGAGCCTGTAGGAACGATTCAAGAAAATGATGCAGTCATTTTCTATAACTTCCGTCCAGACCGTGCAATCCAAATTTCTAATACATTTACAAATAAAGATTTCCGCTCATTCGATCGTGGAGAAAAACATCCAGAAAACTTACATTTTGTATGTTTAACACACTTTAGTGAAACAGTAGATGGGTACGTAGCGTTCAAACCGACGAACTTGGACAACACACTTGGTGAAGTTCTTGCGCAAAATGGTTTAAAGCAGCTTCGTATTGCGGAAACAGAAAAATATCCTCACGTAACGTTCTTTATGAGCGGTGGACGTGAAGCGGAATTCCCTGGTGAAACGCGTATTTTAATCGATTCACCAAAAGTAGCTACTTATGATTTAAAACCAGAAATGTCTGCTTACGAAGTGACGGACGCGTTACTAAGTGAAATTGAAGCGGACAAGCATGATGCCATCATCTTAAACTTTGCCAACCCTGATATGGTCGGTCACTCAGGTATGCTTGAGCCGACAATTAAGGCGATTGAAACAGTCGACGAATGTCTTGGCAGAGTCGTTGATGCAATTATTGCAAAAGGCGGTACAGCAATCATCACAGCAGACCATGGTAATGCGGATGAAGTTGTAACGATGGAAGGAAGCCCAATGACGGCCCATACAACAAACCCAGTTCCTGTTATTGTTACAAAACAAGATATTGAACTGCGTGAAGATGGGATTTTAGGAGATTTGGCTCCAACGGTGTTAACGCTGCTAAATGTAGAGCAGCCTGAAGAAATGACTGGTAAAACTTTAATTAAATAAAACATATTAAAGGAGAATGAAACGATGCCAACAATTATTGATATTTATGCTCGTGAAGTATTAGATTCTCGCGGTAACCCAACTGTAGAAGTAGAAGTATACACAGAGTCAGGCGCTTTCGGACGCGCATTAGTACCAAGCGGTGCTTCTACAGGTGAATATGAAGCAGTAGAATTACGCGATGGCGACAAATCTCGCTACCTTGGCAAAGGTGTATTAAAAGCAGTTGAAAACGTAAACGAAGTAATCGCTCCTGAGCTTGTAGGTATGGACGTTACAGACCAAATCGGTATCGACCGTCTTATGATCGAATTAGATGGCACAGAAAACAAAGGTAAATTAGGTGCAAACGCAATCCTTGGTGTATCAATGGCAGTCGCTCATGCAGCAGCTGATTATGTAGGTCTTCCATTATACCGTTACCTTGGCGGATTCAACGCGAAGCAATTACCAACTCCAATGATGAACATCATCAACGGTGGTTCTCATGCAGACAACAACGTAGACTTCCAAGAGTTCATGATCTTACCTGTGGGTGCTCCTACATTTAAAGAAGCAATCCGTATGGGTGCAGAAGTATTCCACGCGTTAAAATCTGTATTAAGCAGCAAAGGCTTAAACACAGCTGTAGGTGACGAAGGTGGTTTCGCTCCTAACTTAGGTTCAAACCGTGAAGCTTTAGAAGTAATCATGGAAGCAATCAAAAAAGCTGGTTATGAGCCAGGAAAAGACATTATGTTAGGTATGGACGTAGCATCTTCTGAGTTCTACAACAAAGAAACTGGTAAATATGATTTAGCAGGTGAAGGCCGTACTGGTTTAACTTCTGCTGAAATGGTAGACTTCTACGAGCAATTAGTAAACGAATTCCCAATCGTTTCAATCGAAGATGGTTTAGATGAGAACGACTGGGATGGTCACAAATTATTAACTGAGCGCATCGGTACAAAAGTTCAGTTAGTAGGTGACGATTTATTCGTAACAAACACGAAAAAGCTTGCTGAAGGTATCGAAAAAGGTGTAGGTAACTCTATTCTTATTAAAGTTAACCAAATCGGTACATTAACTGAAACGTTTGAAGCAATCGAAATGGCGAAACGCGCTGGTTACACAGCAGTAGTTTCTCACCGTTCTGGTGAAACAGAAGATGCAACAATTGCTGACATCGCAGTTGCAACAAACGCTGGCCAAATCAAAACTGGTTCTATGAGCCGTACAGACCGTGTAGCAAAATACAACCAATTACTTCGCATCGAAGACGAGCTTGGCACATTGGCTGTATATGACGGCATGAAATCTTTCTACAACTTAAAGAAGTAATAGATTTCAGCTGACATATGGGTGGGCTTGTATCCATTCCTTATGTATGTAAGTAACCTTCAACCTCCCGTTCATGTCTTTTAGACATGAACGGGAGGTTTTTATTTGTTCATTTTTATGGAAAGTAAAGAAAGAAAAAATCACGTTTAATAGGGGAAGGCCAAAAAGATAGAGTCGATTGTTAAGAAGAAAAAAATTGAATAAGGCCGACAACAACAGCGGCTGTACTAATGCCTGTACCGATAATCCATTTGATTAATTGAAGGTGACTTTTTCCCACTGCATTTTCGACTTCTTTATGTGTGGCATATCCTTTTTCCGTTAAAACACGGTCCATAAGTGCCCGTACATCATTTTCTTGAAGGTGACCCGAATGAAACTCTTCTATATTCTCCAACTGCTGCTCGAGCTCGCTTATCTTCATTTCAAGCTCTTGTAATTTCAGCTCAAAATCTTTCATGCGCGCAGTCTCCTTTTAGATAGTTTCTATAGTATATTCAATTCCGTTGAAAGTGCATCCGCTTTTGACTTTCCGAGGATGAACAAGAAACAGCAAGTCGTTTTTTGGTTTGTATCGAATAAGGAGACGGATCATAAAGTTACATTGGCAATTCAGCCCTGTCTATTGTACCTGTTAGTATTTTGTGATAAATTAAACTTAATGCAGTGTGCGTAATAGGAGGTGCAGATATATGCATACATTTTTAGTTACGTTATTAGTTATCGTTTGCGTTGGTTTAATCGCGGTCGTATTGTTGCAATCAGGTAAAAGTGCAGGTCTTTCAGGCGCCATTTCTGGTGGAGCGGAGCAATTATTCGGAAAGCAAAAAGCACGAGGGATTGATGCAGTGCTACACCGAATGACGATTGTGTTGTCGATTTTATTCTTTGCTTTAACAATTGCAGTTTCTTATTTCCAGTTATAAGAGCGAGCTGTTCCAGCTGCTCTTTTTTGTGCCATCAACTAGATTCGCTTTCCTCTGTTTTTACAGCAAATCGGGCGAATGCAACAATTCTTCTCTGTTAAAGCTGAATGATTCTGCTGGAATAGATGGAATGCTATAATAAGAAGAGGAATCAATACTTAATCAAACGTTTGTTTAAATAGGACATGCCTTGCGGCAAATAGATTTTGCATACATAAAACGATGATTAAACAAACGTTTATTTAAATTCATCAGGCAAGGTATCGCAAGGGATTAAAAGATTTTAATCAAACGTTTGTTTAGCATAAGTAATCATGAAAAGGGGTTATGAACTATGAAAATTGTACAGCCAAAACCTTTTACGTTTGAAGGCGGAGAACGTGCCGTGTTATTGCTCCACGGGTTTACGGGAAATTCAGCAGATGTAAGAATGCTTGGCCGTTTCTTAGAGACGAAAGGTTATACATGTCACGCTCCTATTTATAAAGGGCACGGAGTTGCACCGGAAGAGCTCGTTCATACAGGTCCGGAAGACTGGTGGCAAGATGTAATGAATGCCTACCAATTGTTGCGTGATCGCGGCCATGAAAAGATAGCTGTGGTTGGTTTATCATTGGGAGGCGTATTTTCATTGAAATTAGGTTACACTGTACCTATAAAGGGTATTGTACCTATGTGTGCGCCAATGTATATCAAAAGTGAAGAGGTTATGTACCAAGGAATATTGGAGTACGCTAGAGAATATAAAAAGCGTGAAGGAAAAACGAACGAGCAAATTGAACAAGAAATGACGGAGTTTCAAAAGACACCGATGACAACGTTAAAAGCGCTGCAAAATCTCATTTCGGATGTTCGTCACTCCATCGATATGATTTACGCACCTACATTTGTTGTACAGGCCCGCCATGACCATATGATTAATACAGACAGTGCCAATATTATTTACAATGAAGTAGAATCAACCGATAAACATATAAAATGGTATGAAGAGTCAGGGCATGCAATTACTTTTGATAAAGAGCGAGACCAATTGCATGAGGACATCTATCAATTTTTAGAAACATTAGATTGGTAAACGAGCAAATTAACAAGTCCACTATAAGGAGGACAATTATGGAACAAGAAATTCAACAGCACATTGAACGGCTGTTATCATTTATGAAAGAAGAAAGTTATAAACCGTTAACGGTTCAGGAATTGGAGCAAGCCTTCGGGATTTCTGATTCTTCTTCTTTTAAAGAATTCGTCAAAGCGCTTGTCATTATGGAAGACCAAGGGCTTGTCATTCGTACTCGCAGCAATCGCTATGGATTGCCAGAGAAAATGAATCTTGTGCGAGGAAAGCTGACAGGACATGCGAAAGGATTTGCTTTTGTGGTGCCGGATGAGCCGGGGATGGATGATCTCTTTATCCCGCCGACTGAAACGAACAACGCAATGCACGGAGACATCGTTCTTGCGCGTATATCAGAGCAATCGTCTGGAAGCCGACGTGAAGGCTCGATTGTGAAAATTATTGAGCGCGGAATTCAAGAAATTGTCGGGACATATTCAGAAAGCAAAAGCTTCGGGTTTGTCATTCCAGATGATAAGAAATTCGGAAGCGATATTTTCATTCCGAAAAATGCTTCCAAGGGAGCGGTTGATGGCCATAAAGTAATCGTCCATTTAACAAGCTATCCGGAAGGGCGTATGAGTGCTGAAGGAGAAGTCATTCAGATTTTAGGGCATAAAAACGATCCTGGAGTCGATATTTTATCTGTCATACATAAGCACGGTCTTCCAACGGCCTTTCCGGAAGAAGTGCTCCAGCAGGCGAATGAGACCCCAGATACGATTAGTGAAGACGAATTGAAAAATCGTCGTGATTTGCGTGACCAAGTAATTGTAACCATCGACGGTGCCGATGCGAAAGATTTAGATGACGCTGTAATGGTTCAACGTTTAGAGAACGGAAACTACAAGCTTGGTGTTCATATCGCCGATGTAAGTCATTATGTCACAGAAGGCAGTCCAATTGATGTAGAAGCACAAGATCGCGGAACAAGTGTCTATTTAGTGGACCGTGTCATTCCGATGATTCCACACCGTCTGTCAAATGGGATTTGCTCATTGAATCCAAAAGTCGATCGCTTGACCCTTTCATGTGAAATGGAAGTGAACGAGGAAGGGCAAGTTGTATCACATGAAATTTTTCAAAGTGTGATTAAAACGACGGAACGGATGACGTATACGGATGTAAATAAAATCTTAACAGATAAAGATGAAGAGCTGTTAGAGCGCTACGAGCCGCTTGTTCCAATGTTTGAATTGATGGGAGAATTAGCGCATATTTTACGCACAAAGCGTATGCAACGAGGCGCTATCGATTTTGACTTTAAAGAAGCGAAAGTGCTTGTTGGAGAAGATGGAAAGCCTTACGATGTGACCTTGCGGGAGCGTTCGGTCGCGGAGCGTTTAATTGAAGAATTTATGTTATTAGCCAATGAAACGGTCGCGGAGCATTTCCATTGGATGAATATTCCGTTTATGTACCGTGTCCATGAAGATCCGAAACCGGAAAAGCTAGAGCGTTTTCTTGAGTTTGTCACAAACTTTGGTTACGCCGTAAAGGGGACAGGTAACGACATTCACCCTCGTGCTCTTCAAGAAATCTTAGAAGCAGTACAAGGAAACCCAGAAGAAATGGTGATTTCAACCGTTATGCTTCGTTCTATGAAGCAGGCGCGTTATGATAAGGAAAGCCTTGGACACTTCGGGTTATCAACCGAGTTCTATACTCATTTCACATCCCCAATTCGTCGCTATCCGGATTTAATCGTGCATCGTCTAATTCGCACGTATTTAATCGAACAAAAAGTGGATGAGGCAACGAGAGAGAAGTGGAGTGAAGTGTTAGCTGATATCGCTGAGCACTCCTCCAATATGGAACGGAGAGCGGTGGAAGCAGAGCGGGAAACCGATGAAATGAAGAAAGCCGAGTATATGGCGGATAAAATTGGTGAAAAATTCGATGGCATTATTAGTTCTGTCACGAATTTCGGTATTTTCGTCGAGCTGCAAAATACGATTGAGGGGCTTGTTCACGTTAGTGACTTAACGGATGACTATTACCGTTATGATGAGCGGCAATATGCCATGGTTGGGGAACGAACAGGAACTATTCTCCGAATTGGAGATGAAATTACCGTTCAAGTTGTCGATGTGAACAAAGATGAACGCTCTATTGATTTTGTGGTCGTCGGCATGAAAGGAACGAAGCGACGCGAACGAAAAGCTCGACCGACTGTTATTAAAGGCAGCAAGGAAGGGCGCGACAGAAAAAAAGAAGAGAAGTCTTCAGACCGTGACGGCGAATGGTCAACGAAAAAACCGAAAAAGAAATCAAAGTCGAAGTCGAAGAAGTTCTTCGAAAACGCGCCGAAAGCGAAACGAAAAAAGAAGCGCAAGTAAAGAAGTGTCTCCGAAATGTCTTGCCCGAATGGGCAAGACATTTCATTTCTTATTCGTTGTATGAGTCGTTATTATTTGATAAAATATATGTTGCCGCTATGAAGGGGGAAATTGGTATGCCAAAAGGTGAAGGTAAAGTGGTCGCGCAAAATAAAAAAGCCTACCATGATTATTTTATTGAAGAGACGTATGAGACAGGCATGGTTCTTCAAGGGACGGAAATTAAGTCCATTCGTAACGGAAGGGCGAACCTGAAAGATTCGTATGCCCGTGTCCATAATGGAGAAGTATTTTTGTATAATATGCATGTCAGCCCTTATGAACAAGGAAATCGTTACAACCATGACCCGCTTCGCACACGAAAGCTGCTCCTTCATCGTCGTGAAATTAACAAACTCATTGGCTATACGAAAGAAGAAGGGTATGCACTTGTTCCACTCAAAGTTTATTTAAAAAATGGCTTTGCGAAAGTTTTATTAGGGCTTGGTAAAGGGAAAAAGAAATATGACAAGCGCGAAGATTTGAAAAAGAAAGAAGCGAAGCGAGAAATTGAAAGAGCTTTTCGCGATCGTCAAAAGGTATAGGTTTTACAAAAACTTACAATTGCATAATTTCATGAGTGTGATATAATAAATTTGTCGGTAGCCAGTACGACAAATTATTGAACAGTAAACTTTAGCGGAAAGCTACTAATATTCCAGCTTCCCTTTCTATAATGGGGACGTTACGGATTCGACAGGGGTAGTTCGAGCTTAGGTTGCGAGTCGAGGGGATCGACCTCGTTAAAACGTCAAAGCCAATAACTGGCAAACAAAATTACGCTTTAGCTGCCTAATATAGCGCAGCTGTTCGCCCCTCCATCGCCCATGTGGTAGGGTAGCGGACTCAAACTTAGTGGGCTACGCCGGAGTTCGCCGTCTGAGGATAAAGGAAGAGAATAACCAGACTAGCTGCTTGGAAGCCTGTCGATAGGCTGAAGGGTATGCGAAATGCCAATATATCGACTACACTCGTAGAAGCTTAAGTGCCGATGCTTTTGGACGTGGGTTCGACTCCCACCGTCTCCACCAAATACATATTTGGTGGTTTTTTTATTATGTACTCAAAAAGGGTAGTGGAGCAGTACGTGTTTGCATGAAATTCAGCATTTAATGAATTAGTAGCAAAAAGGACGGTAAGGGGGAGCAGAAGGTGAAGAAAACGGTCATGGTTGCAGGGCATTCTAAACTGCCGCAAGGGATGGCAATTAGTGAAATTCATCAAATATTAACGGTCACGATTGAGGTAGATACTACTTATGGTGTCGTTGTGGCCGCTTCTTGTACGCTTGCGACTGGACATGCTCAACAGTTCATTGGAGAATTAATTAAAGGATACAGTTTAAAAGACGGAATTGAACCGATTTTAGATGTAATCAAAAATCACTATCACGGAAAAGCACAGTCCGCGTTAATTGCAGCAATAAAAGATGCACATAAGCAGTATAAGTATTATTATCCAGAGTGATAAGATTAATTATCTGAATGTTCTTGACAATATTTCGGAGGAAAAATATACTTAAAGAAAGAATTACATCTAGAAAGGTTTCCCCTTTTAAGACCAGTAATTCATAAATGGAAATGCCCAATTATTAACTAATAACTGCAAAGTCTATCGGACTTCCTTACCGGAAGCCGCCAAGTAGATAAAAGCCAGTTATATCATTTCAATGGAATGATATAACTGGCTTTTTTTGTTCCGATTTGTCTGCGATACGGTTAAATTGGGCAGTTTCTAGCTTATGTAGTTAATGTGACGAAATATTTATTTAAAGGAGGATGTATTCATGAGTATGATGGAAAGGCAGTTCAAATCGTTTGTTCAAGTACAGCATACATTTGAAGTGAAAGAACATCGAGAGCATCATCGTTTATATGAGATTCAATTGGATCAGGAAGCATTGAGCCGTTTTATCAAAGAAAATAAGGAATTATCCGTTCAAAATTTGGAGTATGTTCCTTATATGCGACTCATATTAGCTAGTCGGTTCCAAGAAATTTTTGGAAAGCATTTTACGGAAACAGTTCGTGAGATTTTAGTCGATCGGCAATCAGGCGGCTTTACGTTAGGGATGCAAGGGTTAACAGACTATGATGAAGACTATGTTAAATTGGCTACCGCTCTTACGCACTTAATAGGTGGTGTTAATTTTGATGCGATGACGAATACGTATTATGCCCGCTTTACCGTCAAGCATACAGATTATAGCGATTCCTATTTACGTCAAGCGTATCGGCCGTTCACGCTTCATACGGATGGAACCTTCGTAGAAGAAAAAACGGATTGGCTGTTGATGATGAAATTGGCAGAAGAAAACGCTATTGGTGGGGAATCACGTTTGCTTCATCTAGATGATTGGGAAGACTTAAATAAATTTTTACATCATCCGTTAGCGACATACCGCTTTGAATATAAGGCACCGTCAAGTAAAAATGTGACAGAAACGGTGTACAATCAAACTTTTTTTGAACAAAATGGTAAGCCGTGCATTTGTTTCATCGATCAATTCGTTTATCCCGATACATTAGAGCAGGCAGAGTACTTGAAAGCTTTATCTGCATCAATGGAAAACAGTCCGGCTACTGTCGAGCTTTCCTTGCCTGTCGGTGATTTGGTTATGGTGAACAATACGTTTTGGCTTCACGGCAGAGCCGCGTTCCAGCCAAATGAATATTTACATCGTGAACTAATGAGACAGCGGGGATATTTCAAGAAACTTTAAAAGTAGGCAGGAGGAAGTGGAATGGAAGATATCATCGTCATTGGTGGTGGAATCATTGGATTATCGACGGCTTATGCAGTGAGCCGTCGTTTTCCGAACGCTCGGCTCACTGTATTAGAAAAGGAACATGACTGGGCACAGCATCAAACAGGAAATAACAGCGGGGTCATTCATTCTGGTATTTATTATAAACCAGGAAGTTATAAGGCGCGGTTTGCGACTGAGGGAAATAGGAAAATGCTGAAGTTTTGTGAAGAATTCGGAGTTCCTTATGATCAGTGCGGCAAAGTAATTGTCGCTGTGAAGAAACAAGAACTCCCGCTTCTTGAGAATTTGTATAAGCGTGGACTAGAAAATGGTTTAGCTCTTGAAAAGCTGGATGTTGACGCTTTAAAAGCAATAGAACCTTATGTCAATGGTTTACAAGCTATTAAAGTGCCGCAAGCGGGGATTATCGATTATGTCCAAGTATGCAAAACTTTTGCCAATCAGCTGCAAAAGCGGGGAGCAGAGTTGTATTTAAATACTGCTGTCACCGAAATATTTGAGCGTGAGCATCAAGTAGAGGTGTTCACGAATCAAAAAACGTTCATTGCCAAATTTATTATCAACTGTACGGGCCTTCACAGTGATCGGGTCACAAAAATGGCAGGAGTCCATCCAAATGTGAAAATTATTCCATTTCGAGGCGAATATTATAAATTAAAGGAAGAGAAGCATCATCTTGTTCGGAATTTAATTTATCCTGTCCCCAATCCGGAGTTTCCATTTTTGGGCGTCCATTTTACACGAATGATCAACGGTGGGGTCGAAGCCGGTCCAAATGCTGTGCTCGGATTAAAGCGGGAAGGATATAAAAAAACGGACTTTAACTTGAGAGATGTCTCGGAGGTAATGCTGTATAAAGGGTTTTGGAAGATAGCGTCCAAATATTGGGAAGAAGGGCTTCGCGAGATGATTCGCTCTTACAGCAAGAAAGCGTTTGTTCAAAGTCTTCAAGAGCTCATTCCAGATGTGAAGGAAGAAGACCTTGTGCCTTCTTCAGCTGGTGTTCGGGCACAGGCGTTAAAAGAGGATGGAAGTTTAGTGGACGATTTTTTCATTGTACCAGGAAAGAGAAGTATTCACGTTTGTAATGCACCGTCTCCAGCTGCGACAGCCTGTCTTCCGATTGGAGAAGAGATTGCTTTACGTGTGCCAGAAGACATTAGTAAACAGGTCGTTCATTTTTAATGATTGAGAAGTTTATGAACATAATATGGAAAAAGGAGGGGTCTAAAAAGAGACAAACCACCTCTTTTCAGACCCCTCTGCAAAATGGACCGTTACAAAAAACCAGGAGTATTACAGGCTTTGATAAACGGTCCATTTTGCATAAAAAGAAAAACTATCGTTTCCTCAAAATTTCAAGACTTATTGGACAGCCCCTGTAATTGAAAATTAAACTGTCGTTTCTGATTGTTTTTCACTCACGTAGCGATTGTGCGGATGCTCTTTACATTCGCTGCTGCATGCACGGAAATGTTCATGCTCGCATTCTTCGCATAGTAGTAGGTGCTTATTGCATTCTGGGTTTCCACATTTGACGTAACGTTCTTCTGGTTTATCGCAGTGATAACATTTTCCAACCACGGTTGCTTCTTCTGTTCGATTAACCGGAACCGAGATTCGCTCGTCAAAGACATAGCATTTTCCATCCCATAATCGCCCTTGAACTTCTTCATCGTAGCCGTATGTGATAATACCGCCATGAAGCTGTGATACATCTTGGAAGCCCTCTTTTACAAGGAACCCTGAAAATTTCTCGCAGCGGATGCCGCCTGTACAGTACGTTAAAATTTTCTTGTCCTTATGCTCGCTTAAATTTTCGCGAACCCAATCTGGTAGTTCGCGGAATGTTTCAATGTCAGGACGAATGGCATTTTTAAAATGGCCAAGGTCGTATTCATACGTATTGCGGGCATCGAGAATGATGACATCTTCTTGCTGCATCGCCTCAAAAAATTCTTTCGGAGCAAGGTAGTTTCCTGTTGTAGCGTTCGGATCTACATCGTCTTCTAAATTTAAGTGGACGATTTCCGGTTTTACTTTCACTTTCAGCTTTTTAAAAGCATGTCCTTCTGCTTCCTCGATTTTAAATACCATATCCGAAAAGCGATCATCTTCGTGCATCACTTTCATGTATGCTTCTGTTTGTGCTTTTGTTCCGGATACCGTACCGTTTAAGCCCTCGTTTGCAACAAGAATACGTCCCTTCAAACCTAGTTCCTGGCATAAGGCGATGTGTTCTTCTTTAAACGCTTCAGGTTCCTCGATTGGCACGTATTTATAATAAAGTAATACTTGATAGTCCATTTTTACACCTACTCTTAAAACTTTTTCCTCTCTATCATAACAAAAAAAATGAAAATAGAAAGGTCAAACCGTTTGGATCCAATTATATCCATGCTTGAACGATACAAACTAAGAAAGGAAATTAAAAAATGGACCGTCATGTGAAACATGACGATCCATGGTGAAAGGGAGGAAACGAACCAATCTGCTTCGTTCCAAATGTCTTAATCGTTTCCTATTCTGCTAAAAAGTAATTTTCAATATCATCTAACATTAAGTGTGCGGCTCTTACACCACCCGCTGTGTTCCAAACAGGATCGCTTACTTTATGAAGATTTCCTGCTTTAACTGCGTTTAAGTTTTGGAAAAGAGGATCGTTAATCCATTCTTCTTCTAGTTTCGATGCTTCACCGTCACCAGTTTCATAAGAGAAATAGAAGATTACGTCCCCATCCATAGCTGGAATCCGTTCTTTTGTCGCATTCTTTTCCGCAAAGTCATCGACATTTTGAGATTCAGGACGGGCGAAACCTAATTGATCTAAAATTACGCCAGAAAAGCTGTCTTTATGATAAATACGAACATCTCCAGCTAGGAAACGAACGATCGACACTTCTTTTTGCAGTTGATCACCAAGTCGAGTCTTTAAGTCAGCAACACGGTTATCAAACTCCTCCATGACTTTCTTTCCTTCTTCTTCCTTGTTCACAGCTTTTGCATAAAGTTCAAAATTTACTTTCCAATCACCGCGTAATTCTTCTGCGAAGACGGTTGGAGCAATGGCGCTTAATTGTTCGTATACCGCTTCTTGTCGCATTTTATTACCGATAATTAAATCTGGTTGTAAAGAGGCGATTGTTTCTAAGCTTGGTTCGCTTTCCGTACCTACGCTTTCGACTCCTTCCATGTCGGCTGCAATATGCTCATACCAAGGGTCGCCAAGCCAAGATTGAACAGCGCCGACCGGTTTGACACCGATTGCTAAAAGGGCTTCTGTTCCTTCATTTGTTAAAATGACGACACGCTCTGGTGTTTTTTCCAATTCCGTTGTTCCCATTGCATGCTCTACAGTATATGACTGACTTTCCGTCGTTTTTGGTTCACTTCCTGAATCTTTCTCTTCAGAAGCGGAATTTTCTGTGTTGCCGCAACCTGCAAGTGCAAGAAGGGCCATCAATATGAAAGCAATGAACATGGAAGAGAAGCGCTTCTGCTTAAAATATGTACTCATCTAATTCCCTCCTAATATGAAAATGATTTTCATTCACAATTAGAATGGTATTTGAAATTAGAAAAACTGTCAATCATAAAATGAAAATGATTATCAAATTCATTGACACCGTTTTTTTCATCTCCTAAACTAAAAATAGAACTAGAAAGATTGAGGAGAAATATAATGCTGCTTAGAAGTACTCAAGGAAAATGGCTGGGATTCATAGTCGCTTTATTGCTATTGTGCATAGGCATGGTGTTTAGTGTGGTACTTGGCTATACAGATACGAGCTTTCAAACAGCACTTCAAGCATTTCAGCAGTTTAATGGATCGAATGAACATATTATTATACGAGATGTCCGGCTTCCACGTGCGCTAATTGGAATGGCAGTAGGAGGGAGTCTCGGGATAGCGGGGGCATTGCTGCAGGCATTGACGAAGAACCCGCTTGCTTCCCCTGATATTCTTGGCTTTAATGCCGGTGCTGCTTTTTTCATTGTCGCCGCACTTATGATGTTTTCAATAAATTCTTTGCAGTCAATTACATGGCTTGCTTTTGCGGGGGCTGCATTGGCTGGGTTAATTGTTTACTTTTTAGGATCTATCGGCCGAGAGGGATTAACGCCGATGAAATTAACGTTGGCTGGCGCTGCCATAGCCGCTTTATTTTCATCAATGACGCAAGGGTTGCTCGTGATGGATGAATCGGCTCTGGAGCAAGTCTTATTTTGGATGGCCGGGTCGGTTCAGGGAAGAAAGCTTGAGATTTTATTTTCGGTCTCCCCGTATTTGTTAACGGGTATTTCCATTGCTTTTTTCATGTCCCGTCAAATTAATACGTTAACGATGGGGGAAGATGTAGCAACCGGGCTGGGGCAGCGTACCGGAATGGTGAAGCTTCTAGCGGGCGTAGCCGTTATTTTATTGGCTGGAGGATCTGTCGCCATTGCTGGTCCAATCGGCTTTATCGGTATTGTAGTACCGCATCTTGTCCGTTCATTAGTCGGAAATGATTACCGGTGGATTCTCCCGTATTGTGGAGTTGTTGGAGGGATTTTGTTGTTAGTAGCTGACATTAGTGCCCGCTATGTCATTATGCCGGAAGAAGTGCCTGTTGGTATTATGACGGCTTTAATTGGAACCCCATTCTTTATTTACATTGCACGTAAAGGGGGGCGTTAATGATGAAGAACTATACAATCTTCAGGGCTGGAAAAGGACATGTGTCCTTTTTGCTGGATCGAAAATCTATTTGGGTCAATATGATGTTCTTCCTTTTTCTCCTAGTTATGTTTCTCATTGGAGCAGGAATGGGAGAACAATACATTCAACCTTGGAGGATTATAGCCATTTTGTTCGGACAAGGAACAGAGTTTGAGCAACTGATTGTTCATTCGTTCCGCATGCCGCGCATTGTAATAGCTATTCTAGTCGGAATGAGCTTAGCTGTTGCAGGGACGATTTTGCAGGCCATCGTCCGCAACCCTCTCGCTTCTCCAGATATTATCGGGATTACGGGAGGCGCCTCTGTTGCGGTTGTTTTATTTTTGGCGTTATTTAGCGATGAAAATAATTCATTGACGGTCAGTATTCATTGGATGCCTTTAAGCGCTTTTGTTGGTGCGACCATTGTTGCGTTACTATTGTATATGCTGGCATGGAAGAATGGATTGTCACCGATTCGTCTTGTTCTTATAGGGATTGGAATGTGGGCACTTACGAAAGCGTTAACGGATTTATTTATGCTTTTAGGTCCTATTTATCGTGCCAGTCAAGCGAATATTTGGATTACAGGTTCGGTATACGGATCGAGCTGGCATAATGTGCAGATTTTAATGCCCGTGACCATCACGTTGCTGTGTATGGCAATGGTCATGATACGAAATGTAAACATTCAAGAGCTGGGAGAAGAGATTGCAATAGGGGTGGGGACGAAAATGCAACAACAGCGCCTTCTGTTGCTTCTTCTCAGTACAGCTTTAATTGGAAGTGCTGTGGCGTTTGCCGGCGGAATCGGATTTGTCGGATTGATGGCACCTCATATTGCTAGAAGGCTAGTTGGGTCTTCCTTTGGAGCGATGCTTCCGCTTTCAGCCCTTATTGGAGCCATTCTCGTATTAGGTGCGGATTCGATTGGACGGACGCTGTTTTTGCCTGTTGAAGTGCCAGCAGGCGTGTTTACCGCCGCGATTGGCGCCCCGTATTTCATCTATCTATTGTTTAAACAGCGAAATGCTTAAGAGAGGAATGACAAGTATATGCATGCATTACAAACGGAATCATTGACGTTGTCTTACGGAGATACCGTTATTATCGAAGAGCTGGACTTGGCCGTTCCGAAAGGAGAAATTACGGTGTTTATCGGTAGTAACGGTTGTGGAAAATCAACGCTGTTGCGATCGCTTGCTAGATTGTTGAAGCCACATTCCGGTTCAATTTTAATTGAAGGTGAAAGCGTGTCTAAGCTACCTACGAAAGAAATCGCTAAACAGTTGGCGATTTTGCCGCAAGGCCCTATCGCTCCGGAAGGCTTGACGGTCTTACAGCTCGTAAAGCAGGGACGTTATCCATATCAAAAATGGTACCGACAATGGTCAGAAGAAGATGAGCGGGTTGTTCATGAGGCCCTTCGTGCAACTGGGATGGAGGACTTGTCGGACCGTTTAGTCGACTCTTTGTCAGGCGGACAAAGGCAGCGTGCCTGGATTGCCATGACATTGGCGCAAGACACGGATATTATTTTACTAGATGAGCCGACTACTTATTTAGATATGACGCATCAAATTGAAATTCTTGATTTATTGTTCGCATTAAATGAAAGAGAGCAGCGTACGATTGTGATGGTGCTGCATGATTTGAATTTGGCCTGTCGTTATGCGCATCATGTCGTCGCTGTTAAAAATAAAACCGTTTATGCACAAGGAAGGCCTGAGCAAATCATGAACCGTGAACTTGTAAAAGAGGTATTCAATTTAGAGTGTGAAATAACGGTCGATCCTCTTTTTGGCACGCCTTTATGTATTCCTCATGGAAAAGGGAGAATGGTGACGGGGAAGGCAGGAATAACACATGATGTCAGTTAGGAATGAGGAATTCGCTGTTTTACAAAATCGCTATCGGGTGACAGTCCACACAGCTCCTTCTTCTTTATCTATTAAGAGTAGTGAGTTGCTCGATGAAGCACGACTGAATGATTATTTGCTGCAAGTAAAAAATAAAATGGAAGCTGTTAATTTAATGGTGGCAGCATCTCTTCTCGTGAAACGATACAGTTTTGCTGTATTGTCGCCTCTTTATGCCATGAGTGTATGGAACAAGTCATTGAATTTTTCAATTGAAAATATTTCATTGCAAACCGTTGAGGAAGACCAAACGATGTGGCAGCCTTCTATTAAGTTTGAGGATCTTTCAACCGTTTCGTGCTCGGAAGATTCTCGCTTTAGATGGCGGGAGTCCGTCTTAAAGAACATCTTCTGTCATCACGTTGATGCTTTGTTCACCAAAATGATGCGCGTTAGCAAGCTTCCGAAAATCATTATGTGGGAAAACTTATATATTTACATTGCTTGGATGTACAGTGAGTTGTTGAAGGACCCAGCGCTTTCTCACCTTCATGCGCAAATACAGGAAGATTGTGAATATATTTTAAAAACAGGGCCCGGTCATCTTTTTGGTTCTTACCATAACAACCCATTTGTCAGGTATGACCAGCCGCCGTCGTATGATGAAGAGAGCGGCAAAGAAATCAAAATACGTAAAACGTGCTGTTTTGCGTATTTAACGATTATGAAGGGGCAGCATTGTAAAACCTGTCCGGTCATTTGCGGGCGTCATGAGACAAAATAAGAAAGGAGGAAGGCGGAATGGATGAAACATTTCAAGCCCAAGTAGACGCATTAATGGAAAAATATACGGAATTATTAGTAGGGGATACCTCTGAGAATGTCATAGAAAAAGTGAAATTGTGGGCTTTATATACACATATCTCTAAATCGATGCCGGCATTGGCAAAACATTGGAACGACATGTACCCAGACTCTAAGGATGAAATGGTAAAGGTGATTAAAGAAATTAAGACCTTAAATGAAGCACATCGTCTGAATGTGAAAAAGCAATAACAGCAGGAGAGAAGAAGCTCGAAATGAAGGCGACCATCTATTCTTGTTCATTGGTAAGATGATTCAAGCTAGTTTAGCCATGGAGCTGTTCCATAAATCTCACACACTTTAGAACATGCTTTTTTCCTGTTTCATCCAAAATGAACCGTTTATTAAATCCTTTCATCTTTCTGGATTCTCGTAACGGTCCATTTTACGGGGCTGTCTAAAAGGAGGTGATTGGCTCCTTTTAGACAGCCCTATAGTGGACTTCATGGATGAGACATTAATGAACAGGGAATTGTGATTTGTATCCTGAAAATTGCTGATACGATTGCTGAAGCTTTTGCTGATCAGCCACTTCTAAGCCATACCAGCCCTTTTTAAACATCATGTTATATAAGTCTCGCTGCATGTTTTGTGTTTCAGTAAAGATGCTTAATACATCTTGATAAAGCGCATCATGACTGCATTCGTTAAGAGCCGTACAATAGGACGCTGTCATATATTTTTCCGTCGCTAAGACTTCGTTAATGAAATCACGATCATTCATCTCTGGTGTTTTCGGCACTTGAGTTTCTGGATTTTGAATTTTTTGTTGGTTCATAATGGTCACTCCTTATTGAAGCATTTGAGCTTGCTGATTATTTTGCAAGTGTTGAAGGATTTTGTCATAATGCCGCTGATGCATTTGACAGCATTGATCAATAGCAGTCGACACCTCTTGATCTGTACATTGTGCCGCAAAAGAATGAGCCTTTTTAATGGCGATTAAGTTCCAAGAAAGCATGTCCGTTAAATATAAAGAATCTTTTGTCGAAATAATTTGCGGCGGCTGTGGCATCATAGCTGTTTGTTGGCTTTGCTCGTTTTGCTGATGCATTTGCATTCTGGATGACCTCCTAATTTAAAGAAATAACGGTTTGACTAGATTGTCATAGTGAACCATGCTTTTTAGCTAAAGCTAATTAGATAGCGTCTTCTAGAAAGCGATTGAACTCGATAAGAAACTCCTGCTCAGTGTTTCTGAAAGGTGTTTTATTGGTCTTGCATATTGGCTTTTGTATACTGTTGATTTTGAGAAGTGCGCTTGCCAGATCCATCTCGTTCAATGGTTGGTCCCGCATCACCTTTCACACTTGCTGCACTCACAGCCGCTTTAGAAGGGTGTTTTTTAATTTTTGCCATTATGTTCACCTCCAAATCTTATCTTTCCCGCAATCGTTAAAATCATTAATTGATTTAAGAGATGAAGAAATTTTTAAAAGTTTTATATTGCGAAAATTCAAAAAATCATCTATATTTAGGGTAGAAAATATATTTTGTTCTCTTTTTTTTGGAATAAAAATGAATGAGTATTCATTCAAGATATAGAGGGGGATGGAAGAATGAGTTTGCGTATTCAAAAGGCGGCTGTGATTGGTTCTGGAGTAATGGGCTCTGGCATTGCCGCACTTCTCGCCAATGTGGGAATTTCAACGTTATTGCTTGATGTAGTGCCGACGCAGCTAACGAAAGAAGAGGAAGCTCGAGGGTTAACATTACAACATATGTCGGTACGTAATCGATTTAGTACAGATGCATTAAAAAAGCTGCTAAAGCAAAAGCCTGCACCGCTCACGTCAAAAGAGAATGTGGCGTTCATTCAAACAGGGAACTTAGAAGATGATTTAAACCAGTTATCCGACTGTGATTGGATTATTGAAGTGGTTGTAGAGAACTTGGAGGTTAAAAAAGAGCTGTTCAGCAAAATTGATGCCATTCGAAAGCCAGGGAGCATCGTCAGCTCGAATACGTCTGGTATTTCTGTTCATGCGATGGCACAAGGACGATCCAAAGACTTTCAGAAATGCTTCTTAGGTACACACTTTTTTAATCCTCCTCGTTATTTAAAGCTTCTTGAAATCATTCCAACTAAAGATACTAAACGAGAAATCATTCAATTGATGCAAACATTTAGTGAAGATGTATTAGGAAAAGGTGTGGTCATCGCAAAGGATACGCCCAATTTCATTGCGAATCGCATTGGAACATACGGATTGCTTGTTACCGTACAAGAAATGCTCAAAGGAGGCTATAGCATTGGAGAGGTCGACTCGGTGACAGGACCGTTAATGGGGCGGCCGAAAAGTGCTACCTTTCGTACACTCGACGTCGTAGGCTTAGATACATTTATTCATGTAGCGAACAACGTGTATGAGCATACAGACGGAGAAGAACAGGCTGTATTTGATGTTCCGGCCTTTATGAAAGAGATGGTGGCCAAAGGGTGGATTGGTAGTAAATCCGGCCAAGGTTTCTTTTTAAAGCAAGGAAAGGACATTTTGGAATTAAATCCTCATACGCTTCAATATGAGGCAAGAAAAAAATTAAAAACGACTTCCACTGAGCTAAGTAAACAAGAGAAGACATTGCCAAACAAATTGAAAGCGCTTCTATATGCAGACGATCGTGCCGGCTCTCTTCTTTGGAATATTGTCAGTCCTGTTCTGCTTTATTCCGCGCAGCTGAAAGATGAGATTGCCGATTCTATTGTGGCGGTGGACCGAGCGATGAAATGGGGATTCGGTTGGGAACTTGGACCGTTTGAAACGTGGGACGCCATTGGGTTGCGACGATCCGTTCAGAAAATGGAGGAGAACGGTCAATTGGTACCTTCTTGGGTGAAAGATATGCTAGAGAAAGGGTTTGAGTCGTTCTACCAACAACAAGAGGGGCAAGCATATTTTTACGATGGAGAAGATTATCGGCCTGTAGAGGAAAATAAAAAGGTAATTCATCTTCACACGCTCAAAGAGCAAAGCCGCATCATTAAGAAAAACAGTGGCGCAAGCTTAATCGACTTAGGTGATGATGTAGCTTGTTTAGAATTTACTTCTCCCAATAATGCAATTGGTTTGGATATTATCCAAATGATTAATTTTGCGTTGGAAGAAGTGGAGAACAACTATAAAGGTCTTGTCATTGGCAATCAAGCCAAAAACTTTTGTGTAGGGGCTAATCTTGCCATGATTTTAATGGAAGCCCAAGATGACAATTATTTTGAAATAGACATGGTAGTACGCCATTTCCAGCAGGCTATGATGAATATTAAATACAGCGCTAGACCAGTTGTAGCAGCTCCGTTTGGGATGACGCTGGGCGGAGGGACGGAAATCTGCCTTCCAGCAAGTCATATTCAAGCTTCAAGTGAAACGTATATGGGGCTTGTTGAAGTTGGAGTCGGTCTCATTCCTGGAGGCGGGGGTAATAAAGAGCTTTACATGAAACATTTAAACAATATGCCAACAGGCGTTGATTTTGATTTGCAGAAGGTCACCAATAAAGTATTTGAAACGATTGCCATGGCAAAAGTGTCTACATCGGCAGCAGAAGCGCGCGAGTTCAATTTTTTGAATAAAAAAGACCGCATTAGTGTGAATGGCGATCATCTTCTTCATGATGCCAAGCAGCAGGTGATTCATTCCTATAATCAAGGCTACAAGCCGCCAGTGCGTCAAAAGGTACCGGTAACGGGTGAAACGGGTTATGCAACGTTAATGCTTGGTGCTCAAGGGATGAAATATTCCGGTTACATTTCCGAGCATGATTATAAAATTGCGACCAAGCTTGCTTATGTCCTCGCGGGAGGAAAGGTGCCTTATGGAACAATGGTGGATGAGCAGTATTTATTGGATTTAGAGAGGGAAGCCTTTTTGAGCCTAGTTGGTGAAGCGAAATCTCAACAGCGTATGCAGCACATGCTGATAAAAGGAAAGCCATTGCGTAACTAAGGGGGATAAACGATGAGAGAAGCGGTCATTGTAGCCGGTGCTAGAACGCCGGTAGGAAAAGCGAAAAAAGGGACACTTGCCAATGTTCGTCCAGATGATTTAGGGGCATTGGCTGTGAAAGAAACATTGAAAAGAGCGGGCAATTATGAAGGACCGATTGATGATTTAATTTTCGGATGTGCCATCCCAGAAGCTGAACAAGGGCTCAATATGGCACGAAACATCGGAGCGCTTGCGGGACTTCCGTATACCGTACCAGCCGTCACGGTCAATCGCTATTGCTCTTCAGGGCTGCAAACTATTGCTTACGGAGCAGAACGGATCATGCTTGGATATGCGAACGCCATTCTAGCAGGGGGAGCGGAATCGATGAGCTTAGTTCCGATGATTGGGCATGTTATCCGTCCAAACATTAAGCTGGTTGAACATGCTCCTCAATATTACATGGCAATGGGCCATACAGCAGAGCAAGTCGCACAAAAATATGGCATTACGCGTGAGGAGCAGGATGCATTTGCTGTAAGAAGTCATGAGCGAGCCGTTCAAGCGCTGAAAGAAGGGAGATTTGCTGAAGAGATTGTGCCTGTTGAAGTCACCGTTCGTACCGTCGATGAGCAGCACAAAGTGCAAGAGAAAACCATTTTGTTTTCTCAAGATGAAGGCGTTCGCCCAGGAACTTCTCTAGAAGGATTAAGCAAGCTTCGTCCCGCTTTTTCAGTTACGGGTTCTGTCACAGCAGGAAATTCATCGCAAACGAGCGACGGCGGTGCGGCGGTGTTAATTATGGACCGAGAAAAAGCGGAAGCGGAAGGATTAACGCCGCTTGCTAAATTCCGTTCGTTTGCCGTCGGTGGAGTGCCCCCAGAGGTCATGGGAGTCGGTCCAGTTGTGGCTGTTCCGAGAGCTTTGCAGCTGGCGGGGCTTCAACTATCAGACATCGGTTTATTTGAACTTAATGAGGCCTTTGCTTCTCAGGCGATTCAAGTCATCCGAGAGCTTGGATTAAACGAAGAAAAAGTGAATGTAAATGGAGGCGCGATCGCGCTTGGTCATCCGCTTGGGTGTACCGGGACGAAATTAACATTAAGTCTTATCCACGAGATGAAGCGGCGCAATGAACAATTTGGTGTAGTAACCATGTGCATTGGCGGAGGAATGGGAGCTGCTGGGGTGTTTGAACTATTATAAGTTTTCTATTCAAAACAAAGGGGGAAACGAACGATGGGGAATCGCACAGATCAAGTAGTGAAAGGTGGAAGTTTTCTAATTGAAGAGGTACTTGCTTCACAAGTGTACACACCGGAGGATTATACGGATGAGCATAAAATGATTGCTAAAACAACAGAGGACTACGTGGTTCAGGAAGTGCTACCAGAAGTGGAACATTTAGAAAACCATGAATTTGATCGCTCTGTTAAGCTACTCAAACAAGCGGGAGACCTTGGATTGTTGGGAGCGGATGTGCCAGAAGAATATGGGGGATTAGGATTAGATAAAGTGAGCTCTGCGCTTATTGCTGAAAAGATGGCTCGTGCTGGAGGCTTTTCTATTTCGCATGGCGCGCACGTCGGAATTGGGTCACTGCCCATTGTGCTATTTGGAACAGAAGAACAAAAACAAGCGTATTTGCCGGAATTGGCAACGGGAGAAAAACTGGCGGCATATGCTTTGACAGAGCCTGGGTCTGGTTCAGATGCGCTCGGGGCGAAAACGACAGCCCGTTTAAATACAGAAGGAACGCATTATGTATTAAATGGAGAAAAGCAGTGGATTACGAATGCCGGATTTGCAGACGTGTTTGTTGTCTATGCGAAAGTGGACGGAGAACATTTTTCGGCCTTCATCGTCGAGCGTGACTTTCCAGGGGTATCAACCGGAGCAGAAGAAAAGAAGATGGGAATTAAAAGTTCTTCCACAAGAACATTGATTTTAGAAGATGCTCTTGTGCCGAAAGAGAACTTACTTGGGGATTTAGGGAAAGGTCATGTCATTGCATTTAACATTTTAAATATCGGTCGGTATAAGCTCGGAGTGGGGGGAGTTGGCGCTGGAAAACGGGCACTTGAGCTGACGGTTCAGTATGCGAATCAGCGACAACAGTTTAAGACGCCGATTTCCCAGTTTACATTAACGCAAGAGAAGCTAGGAACAATGGGGGCAAAGCTTTATGCGGCTGAAAGTTCCGTTTACCGTACGGTAGGTTTGTTCGAAGACCGGATGGGCCGTTTGTCAGCTGAAGAAGCAAAAGATGGAAAGCAAGTCGCCGCTTCTATTGCTGAGTATGCGATTGAGTGTTCATTAAATAAAGTGTTTGCAACAGAAATGCTCGATTACCTTGTAGACGAAGGCGTGCAAATTCATGGCGGCTACGGGTTCATGGCCGAGTACGAAATTGAGCGCATGTACCGCGACTCCCGAATTAATCGCATTTTTGAAGGGACAAATGAAATCAATCGTCTCCTTGTACCAGGAACTTATTTGCGCAAGGCGATGAAAGGAGAACTGCCGTTGCTCCAAAAAGCACAAGCACTGCAAGAAGAATTAATGATGCTCATGCCAGAAGAAGTAGGAGACGGCGTGTTGGAGCAAGAGAAATATTTAGTCAAAAATGCGAAGAAAATCGGTCTGCTTATGATGGGACTCGCTGCGCAAAAGTACGGAAAAGCGCTCGAAAAAGAACAGGAAGTGCTAGTGAATATCGCGGATGTCATTAACAATGTGTATGCAATGGAATCAACCCTCTTGCGGACGGAAAAAGCTATCGAGAATAAAGGAGCGGAGAAAAATGAATTGAAGGTTCTTTATACACAAGTATTTTGCCAAGAAGCCTTTAATGAAATTGAAGCACATGCGAAAGAAACGCTCGTCGCTGTTGAACAAGGAGATACGCTTCGTATGATGTTGTCGGCCCTTCGCAAGTTTACGAGACATACGCCAATCAATGTCGTAGCTAAGAAGCGCCAAATTGCCAGTATCTTAATTGATGCCGAACGTTATATCGTATAAGAACGGGATCAATCGTTTGCTTTTCGTCTTTCAATCAAATTTGTTTGTGACCTTGCAACAGGGATCTCCTTGAAAGGGGATTCCTGTTTTTAAGTGAAAAGAAAAATAGGATGTGTTAAAATACGAAAAAAAGCCCAAAATATACAGGTAGGTGTGACGAATGACCATTAAATTTTATACATATCCGAAGTGTGGAACATGCAGAAAAGCGAAAAAGTGGATGGACGATCACGGAGTCTCCTATGAGGAAATTCACATTGTCGAACAGCCTCCTTCCAAAGAAGAGATTCAGTCATACTATCAAGCAAGCGGACTGGAGCTGAAAAAATTTTTTAACACGAGCGGCATGAAATATCGTGAGCTTGGCATGAAAGACAAGATGAAAACAGCGACAGAACAAGAATTGTTAGAGATATTAGCGTCAGACGGTATGTTGCTGAAGCGCCCTCTAGTGACGGACGGTAAACAAGTAACGGTCGGATTTAAAGAAGAGCAATTTCAAGGAACATGGGCGTAGATGTCGTTTCCTTTTCGTGTGTTTTTCAACTGACCAACATGCTGAAAAATTTTTACCCGTGCGGTCATAGTTTGAAATAGAAAAAGTAAGGGAATTACGTTACACTAAAAAGTAGCTTGTTTGTAAAATGTTGCTATTCAAAAAGGAGCATTGAACTTTAAACCATTGTTGGAGGGATTAAGATGAATACACCGAAAGAATTGCGCTATTCTGAAGAGCACGAGTGGGTAAAAGCAGAAGGAAATGTAGTACGTGTAGGAATTACGGATTTTGCTCAATCGGAGCTTGGGGACATCGTATTTGTTGAATTGCCAGAAGTAGGCGCAACAGTACAAGCGGACGAGCCATTTGGAAGTGTGGAATCAGTTAAAACGGTTTCTGAATTATACGCTCCAATTAGCGGAAAAGTAGTCGAAGTGAACGAAGATTTAAATGACAACCCGGAATTTGTGAATGAATCACCATATGAGAAAGCATGGATGATTGTTATTGAGCCATCTGATGCAAGTGAAACAGATAGCTTAATGACAGCTGAAGAATATGAAAAAATGGTAAACGAAGGATAACGTACCATTAAAAACGGCGGACTATCTGATTTTTCCGCATGAATACGGGCACCCTATCACTAAAGGAACTTTAGGAAGGGGTGTCTGTTTTATGTTTGAAAAGCAAAAATTAGATGTAACGGATCGAGTAACTGCCAAGTTCCGCCACGACGGTATGGACTTGTATATGGAAAAACAGCCCATCGGACAAGCTATTATTGGTGAACGCGGTTATCAATATGAGCTCGAGCCGGGTTATGAACACGAACAATACAAATTTTATCAATATGTAGATGTACCGGAAAAAAATGATATGAAATATACAGATTGCGATTCGGATGAGGGTTGGTGTTAAGAATAAACAGAAGGAATCTGAAAGGGAGAACATCGCTTTTCAGACACTTGCGCAAAATGGACCGTTACGAAAAACCAGCAAGAAGAAGGGTTTGGATAAACGGTCCATTTTGCATACGAAGAAAAGCCATCAGAAATTTTTCTTAAGGCCAGAGAAGATGGGAGAGCGTTCTTAAAGAATTTGTTAAGACATGAAAAAAACAGGGAAACAGTTAAAATGTAACGAATATTGTATAATGGAGAGGAAGACTTTCCGCTTCACATACAACTGATGAATAATAGGTGATGGTTATGTCAGTAGAAGAAAATGGAAAAGTAATCATTGTGGAAGGCAGATCTGACAAAAAAAGAATTGAGAGTATCATTAAGGAGCCGATTGAAATTATTTGTACGAATGGAACCATTAGCGTATCTCGATTGGATGAAATTATTGATACCATTGATCAAAAAGAAGTCTACATTTTAGTGGATTCAGATGAAGCCGGGAACAAACTTCGAAAACAGTTTAAGCGAGAATTGCCTGAAGCCGAACATTTGTATATTGATAAGATGTACAGGGAAGTAGCTGCAGCGCCTAAAAATCATATTGCAACGGTGCTGTTGAGCGCGAATATCGACGTAAATGCGGAATATTTAATATAGGGTTAAAGGAATGGACAAACATGATTGAGTGGAATGAAGAACAGTTGGATCATGAGCTAAAAGAAAAAGGCGAAGCGGCCATTTTCTTTTACACGCCTTTATGTGGGACATGCCAACTGGCGAAAAAAATGGTTATGGTAGCGGAAGCCATGACAGAAGGAACAGAAGTAGGTATGTGTAACTTAAATTTCATGCCAGCTAAAGCAGCTCACTATGAAATTGAAAGCGTGCCGTGTTTGGTTATAGTAAAAGAGCAGGAAATTCAAAAGAAAATATATGCTTTTCATTCGATAGAATATGTTTTAGAGGAGTTAAAATCCATTTAAATGCACTAGATGGATTGATTTGAGCGTGTTTGGCGCGCTCCTCGTGTCTAGATGACAGATTGTCAATACGTCATTGACGTTGTCTAGTTATGACGTTAAAGAGAGAAAGGAGCCCTCGTTACAACATCCTGTTTATGGAGTGTGGTAGTGGGGCTTTTATTCATAATAGAATCGTGGAAGTTATTGCCTCATTGGTGAGACGGGATAGCACATATAACGACAAATTTCTTGGGAAATAGCCATATCTTTTCTGTTGATTTAATTTTCAGAAATATGTTACTATTCATATAGAACTAGTTATAAAACAAGCGAAATTCATCTGGACAGTAGAAAGATGTAAGTCAAATAAAAAATGAACTTATCGAGAGAGGTGGAGGGACTGGCCCTGTGAAGCCCGGCAACCGGTTATTCAACACGGTGCCAAATCCAGCAGGGCATGGCGCCCTGGAAGATAAGAAGAGTGTACAACCCCCTCTTCTTTCAGAAGCGGGGGTTTCCATTTTAAAGAGGGAGAGTGGGAGTATGTCTACGAAAAAGGAATATCGTTTAGAAACAGTTGGAATTCATGGGGGATTAACGGCCGATTCGGCGACAGGAGCACGCTCATTACCGATTTACATGTCTAACGCCTATCAGTTCAACAATACAGAACATGCGGCCGATTTATTTGCGTTAAAAGAGGCCGGCTATATTTACTCGCGCATACATAATCCAACGGTGACGACTTTTGAAGAGCGGATTGCTCAGTTAGAGGGTGGCGTTGGAAGTTTAGCTGTAGCAAGCGGAATGGCGGCCATTACGACAGCTGTGTTGAACTTGGCAGGAGCAGGCGATGAAATCGTGTCCGCTTCGAACTTGTATGGAGGCACTTACAATTTGTTTGATACAACGTTACCAAGGTATGGGATTAAGACAATCTTTGTCGACCCATCCAATCCAGAAAACTTCCGCCAAGCGATTACACCGAAGACGAAAGCATTGTATGCTGAAACAATCGGCAATCCGAGCTTGAATGTGCTTGATATTGAAAAAGTGGCTGAGATTGCTCATGAAGCGGGCATTCCGCTCATTATTGATAACACGTTTGCTACACCTTATTTATGCCGACCAATTGAACATGGGGCTGATATTGTCATTCACTCGGCGACAAAATGGCTGCTTGGCAATGGAACGACATTAGGCGGTGTAATTGTTGACGGAGGTAAATTTGATTGGAACTCGCCTAAATTTCCGGGATTTACGACACCGGATCCAAGTTATCATGACATTGTATATGCAGAGGCGTTAGGGCCGTTAGCGTATATTGTGAAAGCGAGAGTTCAGTTGCTTCGCGATATTGGCGCATCGATGAGCCCATTTAATGCATTTCAATTCAGTCTTGGATTGGAAACTCTCCATGTGCGGATGAAAGAGCATGTAGCAAATGTTCGGAAGGTAATTGCTTACTTAGAGCAGCATCCTGCCGTTGATTGGATTCTTTATCCAGAATTAGCGGACCATCCTCAGCATGAAGAGGCGAAAAAATATTTGCCAAAAGGGGCAGGTGCGGTATTAGTATTCGGCATTAAAGGGGGAAGAGAAGCCGGACAGAAACTCATCAACTCGGTTCAGCTTTGGTCTCATGTAGCCAATGTGGGCGATGCGAAAAGTTTAATTATTCATCCTGCTAGCACGACTCATCAGCAATTAAATGCAGAGCAGCTGAAGGCTGCGGGGGTCAGTGAAGATTTAATTCGCTTGTCTGTTGGGATTGAGCATATTGATGACCTTGTAGAAGATTTAGAGCAGGCCATTAAAGAGGCGACGGGTTTGACGTCATCGGCTGTGAACATATAAAAACCAAAAAACGCGTGAATATAGTCGACAAAACCGTGATAGAAGATTCCGCTTTTGTTGAGTATTAAAAATAGAGTGAAAATACAACTAATTGATTGACACTTGAATCATGTCCATGCTACAATCACTTTCGTACCTTTTAGACAATAAACGACAAACTTAAATAGATAACGATAAGTACTCTTATCAAGAGAGGTGGAGGGATATGGCCCTATGAAGCCCGGCAACCGTCAGTGTAAACTGAAATGGTGCCAATTCCATCAAAGCAGATTGCTTTGAGAGATGAGAGAAAGGACCGAACAATTGAAGCCTTTCTACTCATATGTAGAAAGGCTTTTTAATTTGTCTGGACATGTTTAGAAGCGGATCAACAAAGAATAAGGCTCAAAAGAAGGTGAGAAGGCATGATTACATTAACAGGTGTCAAAAAAATCTATCGCGCGAAACACGGGAATGTGACAGCGGTAGATAACGTTAATTTAGAAATCAAATCTGGGGAAATCTTTGGGATTATCGGATATAGCGGAGCAGGGAAAAGCTCTTTGATCCGGCTGCTGAACGGTCTTGAAACACCGACAGAAGGAACGGTTGAAGTAGCAGGAAATGACATTGGTCGAATTAAAGGAGAAAAGCTCCGTAAAGCTCGGCAGGAAATCAGTATGATTTTCCAGCATTTCAATCTGCTATGGTCGCGTACAGTAAGGGAAAACATCGCGTTTCCTCTTGAGATTACAGGTGTTCCGAAAAGCGAACGGATGAGACGAGTAGATGAACTCATCAAATTGGTTGGATTAGAAGGCCGGGAGGATGCGTATCCGTCTCAGCTGAGCGGAGGACAAAAGCAACGTGTCGGCATCGCTCGCGCATTAGCTAATAATCCTAAGGTATTACTTTGTGATGAGGCAACTTCTGCCCTTGATCCGCAAACGACGGATGCCATTTTGGACTTGCTTGTGGACATTAATGAACAACTTGGGCTAACAATTGTTTTAATTACGCATGAGATGCATGTCATCCGTAAAATTTGTCATCGTGTGGCGGTCATGGAGAGCGGACAAGTCGTAGAGCAAGGGGAAGTATTGGAAGTATTCCGAAATCCAAAACAGCCAATTACGAAAAGATTCGTCAAACAAGTGACAGAGCCGGAACAAACAAGAGAGACCATTGAGCATCTTGTCAGCCAACATCCGGACGGAAAGATTATTCAGTTAACATTTGTGGGTGAATCAGCGGAACAGCCGCTTATTACGAACTTGATTCGCAATTTTGATTTGAATATAAACATTTTGCAAGGGAAAATTTCACAAACGCAAAAAGGATCATACGGAACCTTGTTTGTGCAATTACTTGGAGAGGCAAATGTGATTGAAAATGCGATTGCCTTTGTAAGAGAAAACAGAGTGGAAGTCGAGGTGATTGAAAATGAATAGTCAATGGTTTGAGCTACTGAAATGGGATAAACTAATGGATGCCACTCAGGAAACCATCTATATGACTTTTCTTTCAGTTGCCGCTACTTTCGTGTTAGGGTTATTACTTGGGTTGTTATTATTTTTAACAGCAAAAGGGAACATGTGGGAGAACCGTGCAGTTAATACAGTCATTGGAACATTTGTGAACGTGTTCCGCTCCATTCCCTTTATCATTTTAATTGTCCTGTTAATTCCAGTGACGAAGCTGTTGGTTGGAACCATTCTAGGGGCCAACGCTGCATTGCCTGCGCTAATTATTGGAGCTGCCCCATTTTATGCTCGAATGGTTGAGATTGCTTTAAGAGAAATAGATAAAGGTGTTATTGAAGCATCTCATTCGATGGGAGCGTCCAATGGACAAATCATCTTTAAAGTACTCATTCCGGAATCTCTGCCGGCGTTAATTTCAGGTATTACCGTGACGGCGATTGCCTTGGTCAGCTATACAGCAATGGCTGGTGTCATCGGAGCGGGCGGCTTAGGCAACTTTGCTTATTTAGAAGGGTTCCAAGGAGGCAGTCCATTCTTAACATTTGTGGCAACTGTCGCTATTTTAATCATTGTATTTATCATCCAATTTATTGGAGATTATTTCACTAAAAAGCTTGATAAAAGATAACTTAGGAGGAACTAAACATGAAAAAATTACTTGGTTTCATGATGGCTGCTGTATTGCTTGTCGTTTTAGCCGCTTGTGGCGGAGCAGAAAAAGAAGAAAGCACAGCAACAGAAGGTGGCAACAAAAAATTAGTAGTAGGAGCTTCTGCAATTCCACATGCTGAAGTATTAGAAGAAGCAAAGCCATTGCTTGCTGAAAAAGGAATTGACCTTAAAGTTCAAGTGTTCCAAGACTATGTATTACCAAACGTGACGTTAAAAGAAAAAGAACTTGATGCAAACTACTTCCAAACACCAGGTTATTTAGAACTTGAAATGGAACAAAAAGGTTATGATTTTGTAAGTGTAGGGGAAGTTCATAAAGAACCAATCGGCATTTATTCTAAAGAATATAAAGATTTAAACGACCTTCCTGAAGGTGCAAAAATTATTATGAGTAACTCGTTCAGCGACCATGGCCGTATTTTGCCAATCTTTGAAAAAGCGGGTGTCATTAAACTTAAAGAAGGTGTGGGTCAAAACGCACGCATCGAAGACATTGTTGAAAACCCGAAAAACCTTGATTTCTCTACTTTAATTGAAGCAAAGCTTTTAGCGACGTCTTTCGAAAATGGTGAAGGTGATGCGGTGGCAATCAATACAAACTATGCTATCGAAGGGAAAGTAAACATTAAAGAAGATGGCATCGCGTTTGAGGGAAGCGACGTTGTTCCATCTAACTTAGTTGTTGTTCGTAATGGTGATGAAAACCGCGAGGAGATTCAAGCGTTAGTGGAAGTTCTTCAATCAAAAGAAATTCAAGATTTCATTAACGAGAAGTATCAAGGCGCAGTGATCCCAGCTGCACAATAATGAAATACAAGGGGACTAAAGGGAACGGCCTGTCCGTCTTTTTAGTCCCCGCTTGTCTTTTCAGAGCATACATTCTTTAACTTTAAGCATACTACTAACGTTGATGAAATCATGAGATGGGAGTTGACGTTAATGATGCATGAAGGACGTACTTCGACTGAAAATGCTTTGTTGAATTATAAAACGGGGATTGGCCAGTTTACCGAAAAGCTTCCGAAAGTAGCGCATGCTTTCAACACGTTTACAGAGGCGTGCTTTGAAGAAGGTGCCTTATCTAAACAAGACAAGCAGCTCATCGCTCTCGGCATTAGCCTAGTCGCTCAAGATGAGTATTGTATGATTTATCATACAAAAGGATGTTTAGATCAAGGTGCTTCTGAACAGCAAATTTTAGAAGCGTGTGGCGTTGCCGCTGCTTTTGGCGGTGGTGCTGCTATGAGTCAAGCAGTCACGCTCGTACAGGAATGTATTCAAGAACTAAATCAGCAAACTCATTAATAACCGCTTGTGCAGTTGGGAAGGGTGATTGGGAACGGACAAAGATTTCAGCCCGTTTTCAATCACCCTTCATACATAGTGGCCATAGACCCATCACGAGTAAAAATAAGATGATTTTCACTATCTAGATAGGGTTAAAAGGTTGCGATAACTTTTCACTTGTTATAAGATTGTAATGAGAATAAAATGAGAATGGATTAAAATAATGATGTAAGAGGTACAATCCTAGATATACGTCATATTATTGGAGGTTTTATCATGGCTGGTTCAACTTTAACAATTAAAGATCTTCATGCTTCAATTGATGGAAAAGAGATTTTAAAAGGTGTTAATTTAGAAATTAAAGGTGGAGAAATCCATGCAATTATGGGACCGAACGGTACAGGTAAATCTACGTTATCTTCGGCAATTATGGGTCACCCTAAATATGAAGTAACACAAGGAAGCGTATTACTGGACGGAGAAGATGTGCTTGAAATGGAAGTAGACGAGCGCGCACGTGCAGGTCTATTTCTTGCGATGCAATATCCAAGTGAAATCAGCGGTGTAACGAATGCGGACTTCTTGCGCTCTGCAGTAAATGCACGTCGTGAAGAAGGCGATGAAATTTCGTTAATGAAATTTATCCGCCAATTAGATAAAAGCATGGACTTTTTAGAAATGGACCCGGATATGGCACAACGCTATTTAAACGAAGGGTTCTCAGGTGGAGAAAAGAAGCGTAATGAAATTCTTCAATTAATGATGCTTCAACCGAAGATTGCAATCTTGGATGAGATTGATTCAGGATTAGATATCGATGCATTAAAAGTTGTATCAAAAGGTGTTAACGAAATGCGCGGAGAAGACTTCGGCTGTCTTATCATCACTCACTATCAACGTCTATTAAACTACATTACACCTGATCGTGTTCATATTATGATGCAAGGACGTATTGTAAAATCAGGCGGCCCTGAATTAGCGCAACGCTTAGAAGCAGAAGGGTATGACTGGGTTAAAGAAGAGCTAGGGATTGAAGACGAAACTGTTGGGCAAGAAGCGTAAGCGTTAGGAGGATTAACATGACTATCGAGACGAAATTACCATTCGATCAAGAGTATGTCAGCAGCTATTCGAAAGAAGCTGGGGAACCGAGCTGGCTTCTCGACCTTCGCTTGCATGCTCTGGCAAAAGCGGAACAACTTCCGCTCCCGAAACCGGATAAGACGAACATTACAAAGTGGAACTTTACATCATTTAACAGCCATATGGCGAATACAGCGGTTGTTTCATCAATTGATGAACTGCCAAATGAAGTAAAAGAACTGATTAATCAAGATGATGTGAAAAATTTATATGTACAGCGTGACCAAACAGCAGCATACATTGTTCTTGCTGACGAATTAAAAGAACAAGGTGTTATTTTTACAGACATCCGTACAGCTGCTAAAGAGCACGGTGACTTATTGCAAAAATATTTCATGAAAGATGGCGTAAAAGTAGATGAGCACCGTTTAAGCGCGCTTCATGCTGCCTACATGAATGGAGGCGTATTTGTATACGTACCAAAAAATGTAGAAGTAAAAGAACCGCTACAAGCTATTTTTGCCCATGAAAACAATGAAGCAGCGTTATTTAATCATGTCATTGTCGTAGCAGATGACAACAGCTCAGTCACATACGTAGAAAACTATGTATCGACAACGGAGCAAGGAATCATCAACATCGTGACAGAAGTGTTTGCCAATGCAAATGCGAAAGTGACATTCGGAGCAGTAGATTATTTAGGGAAAGAAACAACGACATATGTGAACCGCCGCGGAGTAGCAGGTCGCGATGCACGTATCGAGTGGGCGCTTGGTTTGATGAACGAAGGAAACACGGTTTCTGAAAACATCACTTATTTAATGGGAGATGGCTCTTACGGCGACACCAAAACAGTAACAGTGGGTCGTGGCGAACAATCTCAAAACTTTACAACAAGTGTTGTCCACTATGGGAAAAACTCAGAAGGCTACATTTTAAAACATGGTGTTGTGAAAGATAATGCGAGCTCCATCTTTAATGGAATCGGCAAAATTGAGCACGGCGCTTCAAAATCGAACGCAGAGCAAGAATCCCGCGTGTTGATGTTAAGTGAAAAAGCACGTGGAGATGCGAACCCAATCTTATTAATTGATGAAGATGATGTAACAGCGGGTCATGCAGCTTCTGTCGGACGTGTAGATCCTATTCAGCTTTATTACTTAATGAGCCGCGGAGTTCCGCAAAAAGAGGCGGAAAGACTTGTTATTCACGGATTCTTGGCACCAGTTGTAAACGAATTGCCAATTGAAGCGGTCCAAAAGCAATTAGTGGAAGTTATCGAAAGGAAAGTACGCTAATGAATGCTCGAGATATTCGCGAACTTTTCCCGATTCTTCACCAAGATGTCAACGGACATCCGCTTGTCTATTTGGACAGCGCGGCAACTTCACAAAAACCGATTTCGGTTATTGAAGCGTTGAATCAATATTATCGCGGGTATAACTCGAACGTACACCGAGGAGTTCACACCCTTGGTACAAAAGCAACAGACGGTTACGAAGGTGCCCGTGAAAAGGTCCGTAAGTTTATCAATGCTAAATCGACGGAAGAAATTATTTTCACTCGTGGTGCAACCACTGCTTTAAACGGAGTGGCTTCAAGCTATGCACGCCAAAACTTGAAGGCTGGCGATGAGATTGTCATCACTTACATGGAACATCATGCAAACATTATTCCATGGCAGCAAGCAGCCAAAGCGACAGGTGCTGTGTTGAAGTATATTCCGTTGACCGAAGATGGACGCCTCGATTTAGAGGACGTTAAAAAGACGATTACCTCCAATACCAAAATCGTATCTGTTATGCACGTTTCCAATGTTCTGGGGACGATTAACCCGATTAAAGAAATTGCGAAAATTGCTCACGAACACGGGGCAATCATGGTTGTGGACGGAGCGCAGAGTACACCGCATATGAAGATTGATGTACAAGATCTTGATTGTGATTTCTTTGCGTTTTCTGGTCACAAAATGTGTGCACCGACAGGTATTGGAGTATTATATGGCAAGAAAGCATTGCTTGAAAACATGGAGCCTTTCGAGTTCGGGGGCGAAATGATTGACTTTGTGAACTTGCAAGATTCTACGTGGAAAGAGCTTCCATGGAAGTTTGAAGCAGGTACTCCGATTATTGCAGGAGCGATTGGGCTTGGAGCGGCGATTGATTTCTTAGAAGAGGTCGGCATGGAACATGTAGAAGCTCACGAGCATAAGCTCGCTCAATATGCAATGGAACGTATGTCGGAAATAGAGGGCATTACAATTTATGGTCCGAAAGAGCGTGCTGGAGTGGTAACGTTCAACATTGAAGATGTTCACCCTCACGATGTCGCGACGGTATTGGATATGGAAGGTATTGCAGTACGAGCGGGGCATCATTGCGCTCAACCGCTTATGAGGTATTTAGAAGTAAGTGCGACAGCCCGCGCGAGCTTCTATCTGTATAATACAGAAGAAGAGGTTGATAAGCTTGTTTCGGCATTAATTAAAACAAAGGAGTATTTTACCAATGTCTTTTAATAACAACCTTGATCAGCTGTATCGTCAGGTTATCATGGACCACTATAAAAATCCGCGCAACCGTGGTGTCCTTTCTGAAGACACGGTGACGATTAATATGAATAATCCAACTTGCGGTGACCGCATCCAGCTTTCTTTAAAGGTTGAAGAAGGCAAGGTTGTGGACGCGAAGTTTGAAGGTGAAGGCTGTTCGATTTCCATGTCTTCAGCGTCCATGATGACACAGTCTATTAAAGGTCAGTCCATTGAACATGCAATGGCGCTTTCGACTATCTTTTCTGATATGATGCAAGGAAAGGATTATGATGATAGCCTTGATTTAGGCGACATGGAAGCTCTACAAGGTGTTTCTAAATTTCCTGCCCGCATCAAATGTGCAACCTTAGCATGGAAAGCGATGGAAAAAGGTTTGAGAAATCAATCTGAGACGGAGTAAAATCCCAAACCTATCAAATAGGGGGTAATATAATATGGCAAAAAAAATGCCGGAAATCGGTGATTATAAATACGGCTTCGCGGACAAAGATGTGTCCATTTTCCGCTCAAAGCGCGGATTAACAAGAGAAATCGTAGAAGAAATTTCAAAAATGAAAGAAGAGCCCCAATGGATGCTGGATTTCCGTTTGAAATCATTAGATTTATTCTACAGCATGCCGATGCCACAATGGGGTGGAGACTTAAACAGCTTAAATTTCGATGAAATTACGTATTATGTAAAACCATCGGAAAAATCAGAGCGTTCATGGGATGAAGTTCCAGATGAAATTAAAGCAACGTTTGATAAATTAGGAATTCCTGAAGCGGAACAAAAATATTTAGCGGGTGTTTCCGCTCAATATGAGTCCGAGGTTGTATATCACAACATGCAGGAAGACTTAGAAGCACAAGGTATTGTGTTTAAAGATACAGATTCTGCTTTAAAGGAAAATGAAGACATTTTCCGTGAGCACTGGGCGAAAGTAATTCCACCGACAGATAACAAGTTTGCTGCGTTAAACTCAGCTGTTTGGTCTGGAGGATCGTTCATTTACGTTCCAAAAGGAATAAAAGTGGAAACGCCTTTACAAGCGTACTTCCGCATCAACTCCGAGAACATGGGACAATTTGAGCGTACATTAATTATCGTAGACGAAGGGGCACATGTTCACTATGTAGAAGGCTGTACAGCGCCTGTTTATACAACGAACTCTCTTCATAGTGCGGTTGTAGAAATCATCATTAAAAAAGATGCATACTGCCGTTACACAACGATTCAAAACTGGGCGAACAACGTGTATAACCTTGTAACCAAGCGTGCAGTTTGTGAGCAAAATGCAACAATGGAATGGATTGATGGCAACATCGGTTCTAAATTGACGATGAAATACCCTGCCGTTATCTTAAAAGGTGAAGGCGCACGTGGTATGACTTTATCTATCGCTTTAGCTGGAAAAGGGCAACACCAAGATGCGGGAGCGAAAATGATTCATTTAGCTCCAAATACATCTTCCACAATTGTATCGAAATCAATTTCGAAACAAGGCGGAAAAGTAACGTATCGCGGAATTGTTCACTTTGGACGCAAAGCAGATGGCGCTCGTGCAAACATTGAGTGTGATACGTTAATCATGGATAACCAATCCACTTCGGATACAATTCCGTACAATGAAATCTTAAATGACAACATTTCCCTTGAGCATGAGGCGAAAGTTTCGAAGGTTTCAGAAGAGCAGCTTTTCTATTTAATGAGCCGCGGAATTTCTGAACAAGAAGCGACAGAAATGATTGTTATGGGCTTCATCGAGCCATTCACGAAAGAACTCCCAATGGAGTATGCTGTTGAAATGAACCGTCTAATCAAGTTCGAAATGGAAGGTTCCATCGGCTAAAAAATATCCCCCTCCTTTTTAGGAGAGGGATATTTTTTTTGGCTATAGTTTGAGGTAAGTTTGTATATGAGAGAAAGAAATCGATATGGTATGATGACTAGGGAGGTAGCTATGATTTATGTCGGCTTAACGGGATGGGGCGATCATGATTCTTTATATAGCGCAGGTGTTTCCGGGCGGGACAAACTGTCCGTCTACGCTGGTCATTTTCCCATCGTAGAATTGGATTCATCTTTTTATGCTATTCAGCCTCAATCCAATGCACAAAAATGGGTGAATGAGACACCGGATTCATTTCAGTTCGTTGTGAAAGCCTATCAAGGAATGACGGGACATAAACGGGATGACATTCCTTTTTCAACGAAAGAAGAGATGTTTGAAGCGTTCCGCCAGTCGCTCATTCCATATATAAAAGCAGGAAAACTAGGGATGGTACTGTTTCAGACGCCACCATGGTTTGACTGTCGTCGTGAACATGTCGAGTATTTGCGATACAGCCGTGAACAGCTCAGAGATTTTCCAGTGGCGCTTGAATTCCGCAATCGAACGTGGTTTGAACCTGCTTTTTACGATAAAACATTGTCTTTCATGGAGAAAGAAAACTGGATTCACGGAATTTGTGACGAACCTCAAGCGGGGGAGGGTTCTGTGCCAATTGTGTTGCAAGCAACCAATCAGGAAAAAACCTTAATTCGATTTCATGGACGGAATGTACACGGTTGGAACAAACCTCCTGCTGGAAATTGGCGAGCTGTTCGTTTTTTATATCGTTATAACGAACAAGAGCTGCAAGAATGGAAAGAACGGATTGAGACCTTAAAAGAACAAACGAAAGATGTGTACATTTTGTTCAATAACAATTCTGGAGGCGACGCTGCCGATAATGCGAGGCAGCTGCTGGATTTGCTAGATATTCAATATGAAGGGTTGGCTCCGAAACAATTGGGGTTGTTTGAAGATATGTAAAGGCAGGGTGAGAGAGATGGAAGTTGGATTTTCTTTTTTAATTTTAAGTTGTTTCTTCGTTGGATTATTGTTATTGCTTGCAGGATTTAAGCGAAAAAGTAAGATTTTATTAGGCGGCTCCCTAGTGGTGTTTTTGCTTGGCGTCTTTTTGACGTACATCATTTTCAGCTCCATGTCATACAGGTAAGCCGATGATACAGGCATTTATTTTATTACTCATTGGTTTGGCGGGAGGAACACTTGGGAGTTTAGTAGGGCTTGGAGGCGGAATTATTGTCGTACCAGCCTTGTTGTTCTTTAGTACATACACCGTTTGGTTGCAAGGGATTACACCGCAAACAGCCGTCGGAACGTCACTACTTGTCATTATTTTTACCGGTTTAGCTTCCACGCTAACCTATATGAAGCATAAAACAGTCGACTATAAAAGTGCATGGCTGTTTTTCCTTGGAAGTGGACCAGGCGGGATTGTAGGCGCCATTGCCAATAAGTCGTTAAACATGGACTCCTTCTCAATTTATTTCGGATTGTTCATCATTTTGACGTCGTTTGTTTTAATGATTAAAGACAAAATTCCTCCTCGGAAACATCAAGGTGGTTTTTCCATTACTCGCACGTATCATGATCGTGACGGACATGTCCATACATATGGATTTCATCCAGTAACAGCATGGGGAATTGCTTTTATAGTGGGATTGTTTTCGGGCTTGTTTGGAATAGGTGGAGGATCACTTATGGTTCCCGCGATGATGCTGTTATTTGCCTTTCCTCCACATGTGGCGGTCGCCACCTCCATGTTCATGATTTTTCTTTCTTCTATCTTAAGTTCCATCACTCATATTAGCATGGGAAATGTTGATTGGGAGTTGGCCCTGTTGTTAGTTCCAGGAGCTTGGGTTGGAGGAAGAATGGGGGCAGTGATTAATACAAAGCTGCAAAGTAAAACTGTTGTGAATGTACTGCGCGTCATTCTTGTTGTCATTGGTTTTAGGCTTATTTATCAAGGGATATTTTAACAGGCTTCTTCACTTTTTTTCCTGAAACTTCATAAGTTGATTAAAGGAAAGGAGTTGAAGATGATGGTTACGTTGGAACCGATTGTAATTGATCAGCATACGTTTACAGCGGTAACAGTCTTACTGCCGAAAACGACGCTTTTAACAATTTCAAACGAGAAAGGCTATATTATGTGTGGAGCTCTTGATGTTGGTCTGTTAAACACTAAACTTCAAGACCGTGGCATTGTAGCAGGGCGGGCAGTTGGAGTCCGAACCATTGAGCAATTATTAGAAGCCCCGCTCGAATCTGTAACTGTGCAAGCGGAGGAGCTTGGTATTTTTGCTGGCATGAAAGGAAAAGAAGCGTTGTTGAAAATGTGTTAAAAAATGAATGGGAGCAATACGTTCCCATTCATTTTTTAATGTATTTTCTTTTTTAGATTCCAAATCGGTGTCAAAAATCCATCATGATGAAGTGATGGATTTATGTTACAATAAGAGCAATAATTGAAAAAAGAGTAGTAGGGAGCGCTTATGAGACTTGTTTCAGTAAATTCGTTGCATGCAGGTGTTTGTTTAACCAAACCTGTTTACAATGAACGAGGATTTGTTTTAATTAATAAAGGAATTCCGTTAACGGAGCGAATGATTGAAAAGTTACAATCTCTAGGCATTTCATATGTTTACATAGAAGACGGACGTCTTGGTGATATTCAAGTTACTCATTCCATTTCAGAAAAGTTACGAAAAGAAGCTCGTTCCTTTGTCGAATCTTCTTTCAAGGGGATTGTGAACGAAAGTGAAAAGACACGTCCTCTTCTTTTAGAAAAGACCATGAAGAATGTTGTCGGTTTAGTTGGCAAGTTCATTTATGAATTAAAAGAAAGTGACGACGTGCTCAACTTGCTGACGGATATTTATATATACGATGATTATTTATATTCTCACTCTGTTAATGTAACTTTATATGCTTTAGCGTTAGGGATGGAATTAAAGCTTTCGGAACAAAATCTTCAAACATTAGGTGTGGGAGCCTTGCTTCATGATATCGGGAAGGTGCTTGTCCCAACGGATATTTTGAATAAAGATGGCAAGTTGACCAATGAAGAATTTGAAGAAGTGAAGAAGCATTCAGAATATGGATTTGAACTACTGCGTAAAGTATCCTCGTTATCGCTACTTGCTGCCCACTGTGCTTATCAGCATCATGAACGGCTAGATGGTTCTGGCTATCCGCGAAAATTGAAGGGCGACGATATTCACTTGTTCGGAAAAATATTGGCCATTGCTGATGTGTATGATGCGGTAACATCACATCGAGTGTACCGAAAAGCGATGCTCCCTCATGAAGGATTGGAGATTCTTTACGGAGGCGCCGGAACGTTGTTTGATAAAAGTATGGTAGAGAGCTTTCGGAAAGCGGTGGCTGTTTATCCAGTAGGGCTAGGTGTCGTATTAAACGATGGACGAAAAGGTGTCGTGAGCAGGCAAAATCAAAAGATGAGTGACCGTCCTTACATCATGATTTTGGAGCATTCTGACAATGAAGTTCTCGAACAAGCATATGAAATTGATTTGATGAAGGAACTGGATGTTGTCATTGTAGCATGTGATACCATGATTCAAGATTTCGTGTAACGGCTCCGGGATGAAGGATTGAGAGAAAATTACATAGAAAAATGCGTACCCCTCCTTGTTCAAGCATACATATAGCTTGTAAGGAGGGATTTTTTTGCGCCGGATTCGAATAAAAAGGCCCCGAAAAGGCCCGTTGCCTTTCCGGTACGTCTTTTTACTGACCTTTGTGTTTTTCATGTTATCCACTGCTGCTGGCATTTTTATGATTAACAAGGGGATTGAGCCAACCTTAATGAGCTATGCGGAAACGCAAACAAAACGAATTGCGAGCTTAGTAATTAGTAAAGCGATTAATAAAAAGGTAGCGGAAGAATTAGATGCCAATGAATTGATTAGAATTGAAACCGATGATAAAGGACAGATTGCAACCATTGATATTAATACGGCTATTGTGAATCGTGTGCTGGCTCAAACGACTCATCTTGTTCAAGCGAACTTGAAGGAAGCAGAGAAAGGAAATTTGGCAATGCTTGAAATTCCTACTGATATTGAAATTGAGACAGATGAGAAATTGCGTCAGCAAGGAATTGTCTATCAAATTCCATTAGGGCAAGCCACAAATAATGCTTTGCTAGGGAACTTAGGTCCGCTTATTCCGGTTAAATTCAATGCTATTGGGGATGTTCGATCAGATGCGAAAGAAGTCATTGAACCATTTGGTATTAATAATGCCCTAATTAAAGTGTTTATTGAAGTAGAGGTAAATGTACAAGTTATCATTCCTTTTGCGACTCGTGTAGCGACTGTCAAGACAAACATTCCGGTAGCAATGCGTGTCATTCAAGGGCAAGTGCCGAATTTCTATAATAACGGCGGAGATGCGTCCCCGTCGATAGAGGTCCCGGCCAATTAATGCCATTGTATAAAAAATGCTTGCAAGGGTATAAAGTAATGCTTATAATTATTAAGGGAAAATAGAATACATCACCTTATCAGATCGATGAGGTAGAGGATGCGAAAAAGATTAGTACGTTATGTGAGGATGACAACGAAGACCATAACGAAAAGGTTTTTTCGCCGAAGTATAAGGAGAAGTCAAGCTTCTTGTACTGGGGTTGCCTTGAACAAGGGCAACACTGTCATTATGAATACACCGTTTGTATTTCATAATGGAGGGCTACTGATCGTGATGGAGGATAACATACATTACAAAGAGTAATGAATAGGTTATTTTCTATCATTACTCTTTTTTATTTGTCTCCAGCGTCACGTCCCTCTTTTATGAATACAAGGATATTAACTTCTTTTGGGGGGCACGTTTGACATGGAAGGAACAATTTATTCTTTATTGCCGCCGTTGCTGGCCATTTTAATGGTTGTGTTAACGCGAAAAGTGTTACTTTCTCTTGGAGTGGGGATTTTAACATCGGCACTGGTATTAACGAAATTCTCAATTACTGAGGCTTTACAAAAAGTATGGGGCAGTTTCTCGGCTATTTTTTATGCCGATGGAGAAGTAAACAAGTACAATCTATATATTTTGCTCTTTTTAATCATTTTAGGTGTTATTACAGCATTCATTTCAATTTCCGGCGGAAGCCGTGCGTTTGGAGAATGGGCATTGCAACGTGTTAAAACACGAAGAGGCGCTCATCTCGTGACGGCTCTTTTAGGGGTTATTATTTTCATTGATGATTATTTCAATGCATTGGCAGTTGGACAAGTCAGCCGTCCGTTGACAGACCGCCAGCGTATTTCACGTGCAAAGCTTGCTTACATCATTGACTCTACATCTGCACCTGTTTGTGTGGTTGCGCCATTTTCAAGCTGGGGAGCATACATTATTACCGTCATTGGTTCCATTTTGGCTGCGCATGAAATTAGCAATATGTCAGCTCTTTCTGCATTCGTTCAAATGATTCCGATGAACTTTTATGTATTTGCTTCATTGATTACCGTGTTTGCTGTCGGGATGTACAATATTAATCTTGGGAATATGAAAGTGCACGAAGACCGTGCTATGGCAACAGGTGAGGTTGTAGATACGTCGAAAGGCGATGTAGCGGGAGAGTTGTCTCAAGACCTTCCTGAAAGCGAAAAAGGTCGCGTGATTGATTTAGTTCTTCCAATTTTATCTCTTATTATTGGGACGATTGCATCGATGATGTGGACAGGCTACCGTGCAATTGAGGGGGAAGCTGTGACGATTTTCAAGCTATTTGAAAATACAGATGTCCCGACATCTCTCGTATATGGAGGAACGTTAGGACTGATTGTGACCTTCCTTTTATTCTTTGTTCAAGTGTCTAAATCAGCCAAAGTATCGATGAACGTATTTCCAAAAGGAATTGCTGAAGGAACGAAATCGATGCTTCCGGCCATTTATATTTTGCTTTTAGCGTGGATGATTGTTGATTTAATTAGCCAGCTTAAAACGGGTGAATATTTAGCTGGTATCGTAGAAAGTGCCAACTTGAGTGTGTCGTTCTTGCCACTTATCTTATTTATTATTGCTGGATTAATGGCCTTCTCTACAGGAACGTCATGGGGTACATTTGGCATTATGTTGCCAATTGCTGGTGATATTGCCGCTTCTATCGATGTGGCGATGCTTTTGCCGTCCCTTGCGGCTGTATTAGCTGGTTCTGTATTTGGAGACCATTGTTCACCAATTTCGGATACAACTATCTTATCTTCAACTGGAGCAGGTTGCCATCATATTGATCATGTGATGACTCAGTTACCATATGCTTTATTATCTGCTGCTGTAGCTGCGATTGGGTATGTCGTTCTTGGTTTTACAGGAAGTGCAACCATTGGACTTGTTGTCGTGGTTGTTTTACTAGTATTGTTTATTATCTTTATGCGCAATCGCGTTTCAGCGACAGCTCAATAATGTGTGAAAAGGCACAAGACCTTGTAGGGAAATACAAGGTCTTGTGCCTTTTCTTGCCAATAAAGGTCGAAATATTTCAAAAAAATTAACTTTTTTGAAATATTGTTTTGACAGAAGACATAAGACTAGCTATACTGTCTATAGAATATTAAAAAATCAGAAAAATATAAAAATTACAACATTTGTAAGGGGGACATAATATGGAAAATCGTCCGCAATGGGGAACACGTGCTGGCTTCATTTTAGCTGCTGCCGGTTCTGCTATCGGTTTAGGAAATATTTGGCGCTTTCCAGCAACAGCATATGAAAATGGAGGAGGGGCTTTCTTTTTACCATATTTATTTGCTCTTTTAACAGCAGGTATTCCTTTGCTCATTATGGAGTTTACGCTCGGCCATAAATATCGGGGGTCCGCTCCGTTGACGTATGCAAGACTCAATCGCAAAACAGAATGGCTTGGCTGGTGGCAAGTAGGCATTTCCTTTGTTATTTCGGTTTATTACTCTGTTATCATCGCTTGGGCAATGTCGTACACGGTTTTTTCTTTCAATTTAAGTTGGGGAGAAGATACAGAAGGATTTTTGTTTGGAGATTACTTAAAATTGGCTGAAGCACCGGGGCAAACGGGCAGTCTTGTTCCACATATTTTGATTCCATTAGTTATTGTCTGGATTGTTGCATTAGGTGTTCTATTAAAAGGAATTAAAAAAGGAATTGAAGTTGCAAATAAAATTTTCTTACCGACATTATGCGTATTATTTTTAATGATTGTTTTAAGAGCTGTTACGTTAGATGGAGCAGTTGAAGGATTGAATGCCTTCTTTAAACCAAATTGGGATGTTATTATGAACGGAAAGGTTTGGGTGGCAGCGTACGGGCAAATTTTCTTTAGTTTATCAATCGCATTTGCCATCATGGTTACGTACTCTAGTTACCTTCCGAAAAAATCAGATATTACGAACAACGCTTTCATTACAGGATTCGGGAACTCGGCATTTGAGCTGTTAGCAGGGATCGGGGTATTCAGTATTTTAGGATTCATGGCGCAGCAGCAAGGTGTAGGAGTCGATGAAGTGGTATCAGGCGGAGTAGGATTGGCCTTTGTCGTATTCCCGCAAATTATCAATGAATTTCCGGCATTCAACCAACTTTTCGGGTTTTTATTCTTTGCTTCTCTCGTATTAGCAGGATTAAGTTCCTTAATTTCCATTGTGGAAACGTTTGTCGCAGGGGTGCAAGACAAATTTGGCGTATCGCGTAAAAAATCCGTTGCGGTAGGGGGCGGCGCTGCAGCTGTTTTATCCTTGCTGTTTGCCACACAAGGCGGATTGTTCTTCCTTGACGTAGTGGATTATTTCATCAATAACTTTGGAGTGGCTCTAGCAGGATTAGTGGAAGTTATTGTCGTAGCCTGGGTACTAAAAGAACTAAAGAATTTACAAACACATGCTAACTCTGTTTCAGACATTATGTTAGGCGGCTGGTGGAAAATTTGTTTATCGGTTATTACACCAATCGTATTAGGCTATATGATGTTTGACAACATTAAAACAAACTTAGCGGAAAATTATGAAGGATATGCCACATCTTTCGTTATTCCGTTCGGATGGCTCGTAGCTATAGCCGTCATCGTTCTAGGTTTTGGATTCTCTACTTTGAAATGGAAAGATGAAAAGGCTGTTTCATCTTATGATAAGGAGGTCTCAAACTAATGGAAGCAAGTTCCTTATTAATGATGGTTGTTGGGATGGTTATTATTTGGGGCGGACTTGGAGCGAGTATTGCCCACGCAGTGAAAAAAGCGAAAACAAGTAAATAAGATACATAAAGCGGCAGGGATTCCCTGCCGCTTTATTGTTAGGGTTTTTTCTTTTTTAGCTGTACACGTTCTGCTCGCTCCCACATTTTCAACTGTGGATATGGATCAAAGGACCATTCTGTTACGCCGTTATCCTTATACATCCCATAATGCAAATGCGGTGGGAATTTCCCCGACGTACCTGGAGGACCGTAACCGGAACTGCCAACACCACCGATGAGCATTCCAGGCTCTACAATTTGCCCCACTTTCAAATCTTTAGCAAAACCGCTTAAATGAGCGAAATAATGATACACATTATTTAAATCACGAATCCCAATTCTCCAACCTCCATAACGGTTCCAACCTTTTAACTCGATAATGCCATAACAAGTAGAGCGAACAGGCACTCCGTAGCTAGCGAATATATCGGTTCCTTCATGAATGCGTCGTCCTCCCCAGCCGCGAGCGTCCCCCCATGTGTTTTTATAGCTGTAATTGGAACGAAGAGGGACCGGAAATACTTTATCATGAAGATTTAAACGATTGTATTTTTCAAATAGCTTCGCATTGCCGACGATGATATCAACCGCTTTGGCGCGTCGATAAAAGTTCCATAGAGCCATTTTAACATGATCATGACTTGTTCCAAATGACTGAAGGTAGGAGGCAACGGACATGATGATGTCTTCATCATTGTGAATAGAAGCTTTCCCATCGCCATCGCCATCTTTCCCGTATCCTCCGAACAATCGAATCGTCGTCGGATTTGTGTCTTCCGGATCTGGATTTAAAGGTCCGCCCCACTTTCCTTGTTCAAAATAAATAGATAGGGCTCCCTGTTCCCTTGGGATGTCTCTTCTTCCTCGGCGAGCACTACGCTCATATTGATCTATTCCAGCAAAATAAAACCAGGGGATTTGAGTAAAGGCTTCCGCTTTCTTATATAACTCAATCCGACGAGTGTTCAAAGCTTCTTCATCTTGCACGTTTGTGGCAGCATAACCTACCTCACAGTTAGAAAAAGTGAAGATGAAAAGTAGAAGATATAATACAACTTTCAAGTCTAATCCTCCTTCCAACTGCTCCATAACAGTAGTGTGCGAGATAAAGGCTAATTCATAAATATCAATTATTACCAATGAGAGAAGAATTTTAGTACAAAGGGCTTGTCTAATTGAGAAAGAGACGGTGACAGTGGTAGTATTTCCAATATTTTAATGGAAAGCGAACAGGTAAATGGTGGGCAGAGAACTTGTCGAATAGTCTTTTTAATGTTAAAGTGACATATAGTTACGTTTTATTTAAAAATTCGTACACGCTTACATATACATGGCAAACTGTAACAATCATGGATGGAGTGAATGTAAATGGCAACAAAAGAAGAACATGTTCGCAAACCGGAATGGTTGAAAATTAAGTTAAATACCAACGAAAACTATACAGGCTTAAAGAAAATGATGCGGGAAAACAATCTTCACACAGTTTGTGAAGAAGCGAGATGCCCGAACATCCATGAATGCTGGGCGGTTCGTCGTACAGCTACATTTATGATTTTAGGGGATGTTTGTACACGTGCCTGTCGTTTCTGCGCGGTTAAAACCGGATTACCTTCAGAGCTAGACTGGAAAGAGCCGGAACGAGTAGCAGATTCTGTTCAGCTGATGAACTTAAAGCATGCAGTTATTACAGCTGTTGCCCGTGATGATTTACGTGATGGCGGAGCGGAAGTGTTTGCTGAAACAGTCCGTGCTGTTCGCCGTAAAAATCCATTCACGTCTATCGAAGTTCTTCCATCTGATATGGGTGGAATCGAAGAAAATTTAAAAATGTTAATGGATGCTCGTCCTGATATTTTAAACCATAACATTGAAACGGTTCGCCGTTTAACTCCTAGAGTTCGCGCCCGTGCTAAATACGAGCGTTCATTGGAGTTTCTTCGCCGTGCAAAAGAAATGCAACCGGATATTCCCACTAAATCCAGTCTTATGGTTGGTTTAGGGGAAACGAAAGAAGAAATTTTGGAAACGATGGATGATTTGCGTGCGAATAACGTCGATATCATGACCATTGGCCAATATTTGCAGCCAACGAAAAAGCATTTAAAAGTGGTAAAATATTATACACCGCAAGAATTTGAAGAGTTGAAAGAAATTGGCTTGAGTAAAGGCTTCAGCCATGTGGAAGCAGGTCCACTTGTTCGCTCATCTTATCATGCTGATGAGCAAGTGAATGCAGCAACGAAACAAATGCGTGATAAAGAGAACGCATAAAAAAAACGTCTCGGCGGTAAGCCGAGATGTTTTTTTTATGCAAGGTGCTCACTTAGTCAACAGCACGGTTAATCCATTCTGCGTTCTTTTATATCATCATTCATGGCATCGTTTAATTCGTTTTTCATTTCGCCGTTCGCGTCCTCGCCGTCACTCATTTTATATCCTTGAGGGGATTTTAGCATGTCACGAATGGTATTTTCAATGGATTGTTCAATGTTGGGGGTTGTCGACCCGACCATACTGAAGTTTTCTATATCCTGCATAATGCGGACATTGTCTGTGACATATACGTGATAGTATCTTGGAACGACAGACATTGCCGTTCGTTTCACCTGGTCAGCTGCTTCCATACGGTTTTCAGCGGTTGTTTGATAGCCAATTAATACTTCTTCATCTGTAACCAATGTCGCTACGTCATTAATATTCGGAATGGCGACTGCTAAACGACTGATGGTATCGGCTGCTTTTTCGCGGTCCAATGTCGCAATTTTTCTGTACATATTCGTATCATTGCCGGCTGGATTTTTTTGGTGTCGTACAAAACCATAACGCGACATTCCTCGGTTATTGGTCATGTCTTCTTCGTTATAAATTTCATTGCGGTCTGATACATAAATGGCATTGCCGCTTTCTTCATATAGCGCTTCGTCATTTTCATTTATGCTTGCTTGGCACCCTGTAATTGTTAAGAAAGAGGCCGCAAGCAAAGAGCCCAATGTCTTGTTCAATTATAACACCCCCTTAGTTGTTAGGGTGCTGCATTGAGCGGTATTTTTTCGTGTCAATTGATGGTTTCGTATCTATAATTATGGTATTGTTAAAAAAGAGGAGGGTGGGAATAGGAATGATTTGCATCAATAATATTTGCTATGAAGTGGTAAAAGATGTCCGAAACGGCTTCGATGAAGAAGGCTTTCGAGCAAGATATAGTGAAATTTTAACAAGGTATGATTATATTGTTGGTGACTGGGGATATAATCAGCTTCGACTACGCGGTTTTTTTGATGATCAAAATCAGAAATCGACTTATGACACGAAAATCAGCACCTTGAACGATTATATACAAGAATATTGTAATTTCGGATGTGCCTATTTTGTAGTCAAAAAAGTACATAAATAAAAAGGTCAAGAAGAAAGACATTTGGTCCTTCGCTTGACCTTTTTATTATAGTTTACATAATTTCATACAAGAATTCACGCAGTTCTTGTGCATCCTCTTCATCTAATCGGTACACATGCTCCAAATAGCCAGGTTCCTCTAAATCATCTTGTCCGATGATGGCAAACCGCCCGCCTTGAATATCAAGAACGAGCTGTTTCCCGTAATAGCGGTCAGATTGGACAATCGCTAAATCAAACCGTTGCTTTTCTCCCATAAAACTTACAAATCGTGTTTTTGTTTGGACTACATCGTCATATAAAAAAAATCGTTCACTCATCTACTGATTCCTCCCATCGTTGTTTTCCCGGTTCTTTTTCTTACATTTATGTACCATGACTGGAACGAGCCTCATATTTACAACCCAGTTTCTTAAATGGATATATGACCATCATAACAAGAAACCGCCGCCTATACACCATGTATTTTAGTAACCCCTTATTCAGTTGTGTTAAAATAAGGATATGTCAGAGAAAGGGGAATCACTATGTATTTTGTCGACCGAAATAAAATTGAACAGACATTACAATTTTTGGAGCAGCAATGTACATTATTTAAGCAACAAGAAACATGGGAGACAATGTTTGAACAAAAAGTATTAGAACGCATTGGCCATCTCGTCATTGAATGCATACTAGATGTTGGGAATGCGATGATTGATGGGTTTATTATGCGTGATCCTGGCAGTTATGATGATATTATTGACATTTTAATGGATGAGCGTGTCGTGTCCGTAGAAGAAGGAGAAAGTTTAAAGCAAGTTATCCGGCTTCGAAAGCCGCTTGTTCAAGATTATATAAATGTGGAACATGCTGATCTTGCCGCTACCATGCAGCAACACCTTCAAACCGTGGAAAATTTTCCGCATTGTGTCCGCCGTTATTTAGAAAATGAACTTGGTCCAGTTTCTGCGTTTAAAAACTAATAACCATTTAGCGAATAAGGAGGTGCCGGAACGCCTCCCATGTTTTTGGCTTATTAGTTATACATAGTTAATTAATGGTAGGTGGATAAGGATGAAAACATACAAAGGATATTTAATTGATTTAGATGGAACGATGTATCGGGGAAAAGAGCTCATTGAAGAAGCGCGCGATTTTGTTGCAGCATTAAAAGAGAGGCAGATTCCTTACTTGTTTGTGACGAATAATTCGACGCGTACACCTTGCCAAGTCGCAGAGAAATTGAAAAAGTTTGGCATTCATACGGAAGAAAAACAAGTATTTACAACGAGTTTAGCTACAGCCAATTATTTATATGAGCAAAAACCGAATGGCTCAGCTTACGTCATTGGCGAAGAAGGCATCCAATCTGCGATGCAGGAGAAAGGATTTACTTTCAAGGAAGAGCAACCTGATTTTGTTGTAATCGGTCTGGACCGAAACATCAGTTATGACAAATTGGCGACAGCCTGTTTGGCTGTTCGCAATGGAGCTGTTTTTGTTTCAACAAATGGAGACATTGCTATTCCGACCGAACAAGGACTTCTTCCTGGGAATGGCTCTCTTACTTCTGTGATTGCAGTATCTACTCGCACACAGCCGACCTTCATTGGCAAACCTGAACGAATTATTATGGAGCAAGCGCTACGGGTATTAGGGGTGCCGAAGGAAGAAACATTAATGGTAGGAGATAACTATGATACCGATATTAAAGCGGGCATGAACGCTGGATTAGATACATTGCTCGTCCATACAGGTGTGACAACGAAAGAATTGTTAAATAGTTATGAAACAAAGCCGACTTACACAGTAGACTCGCTTTCGGAATGGATGGAGCGAATTTAGTGGAGAAGAATCCGTCACTGAATCGTTAATATAAACGATACGGTGACGGATTCTTTTCATAAAATAGAATGTTCATGGAGAGCTTGAGAGGTATTGCTTCGCTGCCTCAAGGAATGACAATTATTCCGTATGGGCTGCTCGGTGAGCGAGCCGACTTGAAGCCGCTGCCGCAATCGCGCCTACGATATCATCTAAAAAAGTGTGGCATTTTCCGGATGCTTCTTTATCATTTAACAGACCTAAAATACCTGGTTTTTGTTTATCGATGTATCCATAGTTCGTGAAGCCAATGGATCCATACACATTGACAATCGACAAGGCTAAAATTTCATCAATCCCATATAAACCTTCATCAGTTGATAAAATGGTTTGGAGTGGTTCTTCCAACTTCCCCTGTTCAGCTAATAAATCTAATTGAATGCCCGTTAAAATGGCATTTTGTACTTCACGCTTAGCCAACACTCTTTCCACATTGGAAATACACTCTTCCATGGCTAAATTTTCATGATATTTTGATTGCAAGTAATAGACTAATTCCGCAATGTCGTTCACTGTCACACCTCGATCAGTTAACCATTGCCTTGCTTTTGCTTCAAGCTCCGTAATCACATGTTTTTCTTTCAATCCAGTCACCTAATTTCTTCGTAGTTTATGTTGTTAGTATGGCATTTTGTGTTGAAACCATGTTTGGAGTTTGTAATGTTACTCTATTCAAACATGATGTAACATTATGACAAGTATTGTACAGCCTCTTCATATAATTTTAATAATTTAGAAATTTAAGGCTGCAAAAAGACCATCTTTGGTCAATGCAGTATTGCACAGAAGGGGATGAAATAATGATACAAACCATTCATGAACAATATGGAATCAAGCCGGTGCAGTTAACAGACTTAAACGACTGTAAAAGCTTTCAACATCGCAATATTTTATATATTGTAATGGCTCTCGGCCATTTAGATGAAGAAGAAGTGCAAGAGCTTTACCAAATGAGTCAATTTTTACTTTCTCAAGGAGAAAGGCAGGTTGCATCATTTATGCTGAACAAAAGTGGTGCCATCGTGACCGAAGACAACGGACAGAAGTTCGGGGTTTGCCGCGTTGCTTACTTCGATCGTCCTTCATCTTTTATATACGGAAAAGAACTTGCTTCGTTTCACCAAAAGGGAAAATTATTGCCGTATTCTATTGAAAAGCATAATCGAATTGGGCAATGGAAAAGCTTTTGGGAAAAACGGCTTGATCAGTTGGAGAAATTTTGGGGCATGAAAGTACATGAACATCCGAATAACGAAACAGATAAACGTTTTATTGAGTCATTCCCGTATTATCTAGGTTTGACAGAGAACGCGATTCAATATTTGATAGATACAGAAATTGACGATCTTCCCCGTACTTTCGATGTGGCGGCCATTTGTCATCATCGGTTTACTCCTTCTGTGTGGGAGCGCCAATCCTATTTTAAGCTGCCTTCCGATTGGGTGCTTGACCATCCAAGCCGTGATTTGGCGGAGTATATCCGTTACTTATATTTTAACACAAATTCCCTGCTGGAAAGAGACATCACCAATTTTTTAGGAGAGTATGAAAAGGTTACGCCGCTATCATCGTTTGCTTGGAGATTATTATATGCTCGGCTGCTGTTTCCTGTTCATTATTTTGAGTCGATTGAAGGGTATTATAGTGCAGGAAGCGGAGAAGAGAAGCAAACGTATGAGCGAAATATTGAGACGCTCCTTGATGAAAGTGAAAAATATGAACAGTTTTTAAGGGATTTCTATCAGGTAGTGGGCATTACCCCGAAACGGTATCACATTCCAGAGATTGAATGGCTTCACAGTTGAAACAGCATTATAGTTGAAAGTAAATGTGGTAAGATAAGGAAGATGATGCAATATTTTTTGATAACGAGGTGACAGGGAATGGATAAACCTTATGTATTTATTACACGAAAATTACCAAATCAACTAATAGAGCCGCTCGCTCAAATAGCTCGTGTTGAAATGTGGGAGCATGAAGAACAGCCTGTGCCCCATGAATTGCTTGTTGAAAAGGCGAAAGAAGCAACGGCACTATTGACGATGTTATCGGATCAAATTGATACAAGTGTCATGCAAGAGGCCAAACAGTTGAAACTTATTGCGAATTTGGCGGTAGGGTATGACAATATAAAGGTGGAAGAAGCGACAAAAAGGGGAATTATCGTCTGTAACACACCGGATGTTTTATCCGATACAACAGCGGATTTAACGTTTGGTTTGCTGATGGCGGCGGCTCGGCGTATATCAGAAGCAGCTGAATATGTAAAAAATGGACAATGGAGAGGCTGGAATCCGTATTTATTGGCGGGGCGGGACATTCATCATAAAACGATTGGAATTATCGGAATGGGCAACATTGGACGTGCAGTCGCCAAACGAGCCTCAGGGTTTGAGATGAACATTTTGTACCACAATCGTAGCCGTCATATGGAAGCAGAGCGAGAATTAGGTGCAGTATATGGCACATTTGATGAGGTCATTACGAGTTCAGATTTCATTGTATGTCTTACGCCTTTAACTGATGAAACCCAGTATTTATTTAATGAAGCGGCGTTCAAAAAAATGAAGTCATCCGCCATTTTTATCAATGCTTCACGTGGAGCAGTCGTCGATGAAGAGGCTTTGTTTCACGCGCTAAAAGATGGAGAAATTGCTGGAGCTGGACTAGATGTGTTTGAGAAAGAACCCATTGATCGAGACCATCCGCTTTTATCACTCAACAATGTAACGGCACTACCCCATATTGGAAGTGCGAGTGTCGAAACTAGAACAGCTATGATTGACTTATGTGTTGGGAACATATTGCGGGTACTTAAGAACCAGAAGCCAAAAACAATCGTTAACGGGGAAATGTTATCTCGTTTGAACTAAACCAACAAAACGATGAACGAATGGGTTCATCGTTTTTTTTACAAAATTCGATGCGAATGAGTGTTAAAACATGTTATCATTATTAAAATAAAAATTTTTAAAATATTTAAATTGTTATAAATAGTACATGTGAAGCGATTACATTAAAAAAATAGGCAAAGTTGGGATTGTAAAATTCATATTTTGTCTCTATAATGTCTTTTATACAAACACAAATGTACTTTAAGAGAAAACAAACGGGGTGGAAATGATGGTCAAAAGTATTTCAGTTGGTTTATTAGGACTTGGAACAGTCGGTAGCGGAGTAGTAAAAATCATTGAAAATCATCAAGATAAACTGATGCATCAAATTGGCTGTCCAGTGGAAGTCAAAAAAGTGCTAGTTAAAAGCATTGATAAAAAACGGGATGTAGATATTGATTCCTATAAATTAACGACAAACGTTGAAGATGTACTTCACGATCCAGAGATTGATGTCATTATTGAAGTAATGGGCGGCGTTGAGAAAACACGCGATTACATTTTAACGGCATTGCGAAATAAAAAACATGTTGTAACGGCTAATAAAGATTTAATGGCCCTCTATGGCTCAGAATTGTTAACGGTCGCAGCAGATAATGAATGTGATTTATTCTATGAGGCAAGTGTTGCAGGTGGCATTCCGATTCTTCGCAGCTTAGTAGAAGGGTTGGCATCAGACCGTGTAACGAAAATGATGGGGATTGTTAATGGGACAACCAACTTCATCTTAACAAAAATGAGCAAAGATGGGCGTGCGTATGAAGATGTGTTGGCAGAAGCTCAAGCGCTTGGGTATGCGGAATCTGATCCGACGTCGGATGTAGAAGGACTAGACGCGGCACGTAAAATGACAATTTTGGCTACGCTTGGTTTTTCTATGAAAATCGACCTTGATGATGTACGGGTTAAAGGCATTACACAAATCACGGAAGAAGACTTACAGTACAGCAAGCAGCTAGGATATACGATGAAGCTAATCGGTTATGCGCATCGTACGGGGGAGCATGTGGAAGTGAGTGTTCAGCCGACGTTGCTAGTTGATTCCCATCCACTTGCGTCTGTAAATGATGAGTATAATGCTGTTTATGTATATGGAGAAGCAGTTGGAGAAACGATGTTTTACGGTCCAGGGGCAGGAAGTTTACCAACAGCAACAGCGATTGTATCCGATCTTGTCGGTGTGATGAAAAATATGCGTCTCGGTGTAAATGGACGAAGTGCAGTGGCTCCGCAGCACGCAAAACAATTGAAAGAATCGGATCAAATGTTTTCTAAATATTTCTTGCGCATCCATGTGAAAGACCAAGTTGGTGCGTTTGCTGCGCTGACAACTTTGTTCTCAGAAAGAGGCGTAAGTTTTGAAAAAATCATTCAATTGCCGGTAAAAGATAGTGAATTGGCTGAAATTGTAATCGTGACACATCAAGCGTCGTTAAAAGACTATGAAGAAGTTCTGCAACAATTAAACGATTCAGCTATCGTGGAAAGTGTAAAAAGCAGCTATCGGGTTGAAGGAGATGGAACATTATGATGTGGCGGGGGTTATTGCATCAGTATAGAGAGTATTTACCGATTACAGAAAACACACCAATGCTGACATTAAATGAAGGCAATACCCCATTGCTTCACCTTCCTCACCTTTCTGAAGAACTTGGCATTGATTTGCACGTGAAAATTGATGGTGTTAATCCAACGGGCTCTTTTAAAGACCGAGGAATGGTCATGGCGGTTGCGAAGGCAAAAGAAGAAGGAAGCCAAACGATTATTTGTGCGTCGACTGGCAATACTTCGGCAGCCGCGCGGCATATGCGGCTCGAGCAGGCATGCGTTGTATCGTTGTCATTCCAAACGGGAAGATTGCGATGGGAAAATTAGCGCAAGCTGTGATGTATGGAGCTGAAATCGTGGCGATTGAAGGAAATTTTGATCATGCTTTATCAATGGTTCGTAAATTAAGTGAAACAGCGCCTATTGCACTTGTGAATTCAGTCAATCCATATCGTATCGAAGGACAGAAAACAGCTGCGTTTGAAATTTGCGACCAGCTGGGCAAGGCACCGGATGTATTGGCCATTCCAGTTGGAAATGCAGGAAATATTACTGCTTACTGGAAAGGTTTTAAGGAATACAACGAACATCATCAAACAGGATTGCCGCATATGCATGGATTCGAAGCTGAAGGCGCCGCGGCAATTGTGCGTAATGAGGTCATTGAAAATCCAGAAACGATTGCGACAGCCATTCGAATTGGCAACCCGGCTAGTTGGCAATATGCCGTGAATGCGGCAGCAGAATCGAAGGGCCAGATTGATGAAGTAACCGATGAAGAAATAGTGGCTGCGTACCGCTTAATTGCTAAGCATGAGGGCGTGTTTGCAGAACCTGGTTCAGCCGCATCGATTGCGGGTGTTATGAAACATGTGAAGCAAGGGATCATTCCAAAAGGAGCAACGGTTGTAGCTGTATTGACAGGAAATGGACTAAAAGATCCGAGCACAGCTATTGATGTGAATGATGTCAAACCGATTGTACTGCCAAATGATGAGGAAGAAGTGTTTGCTCATATTCAAGGTGTGGTGGCCGTATGCTAAATTACGAGCGATTGTTCATTACTGTTCCTGCTAGCTCTGCTAATTTAGGACCTGGCTTTGATTCTATTGGTATAGCGCTATCTAAGTATTTGTCTTTAAAAGTAGAACATTCGACGGAATGGGAGTTTATTCCAAAAACGAAGGATGTTGAGGGGATCCCTACAGGGAAAGACAATCTTATGTACGAAGTGGCGGTACAAGTCGCTGATAAGTACAATGTGTCTCTCCCGCCTGTAAAGGTGGAAGTAGAAAGTGATATCCCTTTGGCACGTGGACTCGGAAGTAGTGCTTCGGCGATTGTAGCCGGAATTGAACTGGCGAATGTGTTAGGAGATTTACAGCTTACAATTGAGGAGAAGATGGACATTGCCAGCTTACTAGAAGGACACCCGGACAATGTGGGTCCTTCTTTATACGGAGGGATTGTTATTGGCAGTCATCATGACGAAGTAACACATCTCGTTCATCTTTCGAATCTTGATTTGGATATTGTGGCCGTTATTCCGCAATATGAATTAAAAACAGTCGAGGCTAGAAGCGTTCTTCCTACTCAACTTTCTTATAAAGAAGCCGTTGCGGCAGCTGCAATCGGAAATGTATTGTCTGCTGCATTAGCGAGTCAAAATTGGCGACTTGTTGGAGAAATGATGGAAAAAGACTTGTTTCATGAGCCGTATCGTTCAGCGCTTGTTCCAGAACTTAACATTGTACGCCGTGAAGCGAAAAAGAAAGGTGCCATTGGAGTGGCGTTAAGCGGAGCAGGTCCAACTGTTCTTTGTTTAGCGGAAAAAGGAAGCGGGCAAGAAATCGGAGCCTATTTGCAAACTATTTTGCCTGATTGTGATATTAGTGTGTTAAACATTGATTCAAAAGGTGTTCAAACAGTGAAGGAAGTTAAAGCTAACTCCTACTGATGAGTCGTCTTTTTGGACAAAAAAACGGGACTCCTACAGGGGCCCCGTTTTTTCTGTTAGATTAAAATACTTGTTCTACTTCAATAATTCCAGGTACTTCCTCTAAAAGAGCGCGCTCAATACCTGCTTTTAATGTAATCGTTGAACTTGGGCAGCTTCCGCAAGCGCCAAGTAAACGTAATTTTACGATGCCTTCTTCTACATCGACTAGTTCACAGTCTCCACCGTCACGTAGTAAAAACGGACGCAGTTTATCTAATACTTCTTGAACTTGTTCTTTGATATCCATTTCTGACATATTAATCGACTCCTTCCTTATTATCATTATAAACGGTCTTACTGAAAAAATCTATTCAACTGCAGTCGGTAATGATAACCTATATGTAAAGGGTGAATAGGTTCATTCATTTTGTAAAATGAGTGTAAGGTGACGGGGAAACAATAGTGTTTTGTAGCAAAAAGCTTGAAGGGAAGACAATGAAGAGGGGGAAATAGCATGGGGATGGAAAAAATAGAAATTTGTGTATATGGAGCGGAAATTATTTGTGCTAGCTGTGTAAACTTGCCGTCATCGAAAGAAACCTATGACTGGCTGGAGGCAGCGATTTCGAGAAAATTTCCTGATCAGCCGTTTGATTTAACGTATGTGGACATTCACAGCCCACCTGAAAGTGAAGAGAAAAGAGCATTTGCCCAAAGAGTGGTTGAGGAAGACCTATTCTATCCCGTTGTCGTCATTAAGGGGGAAATAGTAGGAGAGGGAAACCCAAAGCTAAAACGCATTTATGAAGAACTTCAAAAATACGGATATATGCCAAAACAAGCCCTTTAGAGCAGGACTCTAAAGGGCTTGTTGACGTGTGAAGGTAATGGATTATCCGCTATGATTTTTGTACATCCAAAGAATACCTGATTTTAACAAGCGGGCAACACGGCCTGTAATAGGACGCTCAGCAAGTAAACCAAATCCATGTTTTTTCCCGAGAGAGCCGAGTACACCTTTTAATTTAATCGCTGGAAGCTCAGTTGGTAGCTCTTCCCCGTTCCATCGTTTTAAAAGAATTTGTACAATTTGCTCTGCCTGACCTTCAGCTAATTGAGCACTCGGTGCATGAGGAAGGCTTGCACAATCTCCGACTACGTACACATGCTCATCAGAAGGTAAATTATGATGAAGAGTTAATACGACTCTTCCTTGAGGGTCTTTCTCAACATTTAAGTCACGGACGACTTTAATAGGTTGGATACCGGCTGTCCAAACAATAACGTCACTTGGAATGCATTGATCATGATTGTAGACAGCATGTTCTTCTACTTTTGTAATATTCGCATTATTAACAATTTCTACCCCGTGGGATGTAAACCATTCCTGTACATAATTGCTCAATCTTTCCGGGAAAGCAGATAAAATATGTCTGCCGCGATCAAACAGTTTAATAGTAAGATCGGGACGGCTTTCTCTTAATTCACTTGCAAGTTCCACACCACTTAATCCGGCTCCGACAATAGATACAACGGAGTGGGCAGGAAGATTGTTCAGCATTTGGTACGTTTTTCTTGATGCATCAATGGATTGAATGCTGTATGTGTGCTCTTCCGCACCAGGAACATTATGGTATTTATCCTCGCAACCAAGACCAATAACTAAATCATCATAGGTTACATGGTCATCATCTTGTAGATGAATGACTTTGTTATCTAAATCAATTTGTGTTACAAGTCCATATTTGATTTGTAAGCGTGGGTGTTCTGGGAATGTTACACGAACATGTTGATCAGCAATGGTTCCTGCCGCTAATGCATAAAATTCCGTCTTTAAGCTGTGATAAGGGGCTTTATCAATGAGTGTAATTTGGACATCTTCTGGTAGTTGATTGGGGAGAAGTCTTTGTAGTATACGCATGCCGCCATAACCGCCACCAAGAATAACAAGGTTCTTCATGGAAATTTCTCCTTTGCCTTCTATGCATTTATCTATCTGTATATTTGATAACATATTTTATGAAAATAACATTTTATGATAGCACGTTTAATGCTATTGCACCTAAAAGTATAACGAAATTAAAGGAAAATAACAACATGTTTTAGGTAATTTCCAACACAATTTGCTTGTGCTGTTAAATTGACGTTTTCTGTCAAACAAGGTACGATTAAAAAGTTAGTAGAGAGGTGAAAAAGATGATCAAACCCATTGTAGAATTTTGTATTAGCAATTTAGCAAGCGGTTCTCAAAAGGCACTCGAGCAACTGGAAAAAGACTCTAATTTAGACATTATTGAGTATGGCTGTTTAGGGTATTGCGGAAAATGTGCGCATACGATGTTTGCTCTTGTGAATGGAGAAATTGTTACAGCTGAAACACCTGACCAATTAGTGGAGAATGTTTATCAATATTTAGAAGAAAATCCAATGTTTTGAATAAAGTAGGCAGACCCATAAATACTAAATAGACCGAAAGCAATTTCCTTTATGAATGGAGAATTTGCTTTCGGTCTATTTGTCGTGCATCTCGGACACTGGCTGTGTTGGAAAGGTTGCTAAGTCCCTACATCGCTGTTTTTTGCTGTTCGCGAATTTCGTACCAACGTTCTCGAGCCATTTCGACCATCTTTTGATCGCTATCCTTTGAATGGTGTTGAATAATTTTTGAAAAGTAAAGGGCAGCCTGTTTGTCACATTCTGTCCTCCTGCTTAATTCTCCAATCATGTATAAAATCCTGACAACTCCCATTCGTGTGCCGCGGAAATCATCTTTGCTGTATGACTCAATATAGTGCTGTCTGGCATATGACATGAAATGGAGTTCTTGGTCGGATTGCCCTGTCATTCGGTAAAGCCAAGCAAGGCGAAGCAGTAAGCCAGCCATTACAATATGCTTTTCTTTTTTCAATGAAGCACAGTAGATGGATAATTTATAAGTATTAATTGCTTGGTCAACTGTTCTTTCTTTCCCGTAGTTTTGCTTATTCCATTGACTGCATATTTTTTCTTTAATAGAATCGAGTGAATTTGGAGGAAAGTAGGGAACAAAGTCATCTGTTGCTGAAAAACCGCAATGTGGACACACATTAACATGGTATAAAATAGGATTTAGTTCGTCGTTTTGATAGTGCGTATAAAAGTCAGTGTCGTATTTAACGGCTTTAATAAATCGTAAACGAATTTTTTTAGTTGTGTACTTCTGATGACAAACCATACAGGTGATAGTGCGGTCGTAAAGTGGAAGCAACTGATTCATTTATCCTATCTCCTTTCCTTAGTATTTAAGAAAATGCTCGCTTTTATAAATATATTATAAACCTTTATAACTACTTTTAGGGAGAAATACACTAAAAAAACTACTGAAAAAATGTGAGGTGTAAACGAGTAGGATAATAGTTATAGTGGTGGGAAGAAAGGTAAAAAGGGGGAGGAGAGCATAGAAGGAAAGAAGCATAATAAAAACCCCTCGATTAAAGCAATCAAGGAGTTTAAAACGGGGGATGTTTATATTGTGCTCTTTTGCAGATATCTTTATACTATTAAACAATAAAAAAATTTCTGGAGCGGAGGAATTGATGTGAAAAGCTTTCAATTTACCAAAATGCACGGACTTGGAAATAATTATATTTATGTGAATATGTTTGAAGAACAATTGCAGGAGCATGAACTATCAGAGTTGGCTGTCAAAGTGTCTAATGTATATACAGGGATTGGGTCTGACGGGATGATTTTAATTTGCCCGTCTGATGTAGCTCCCGTTAAAATGCGGATTTTTAATAATGATGGATCAGAAGGGAAAAATTGTGGAAATGGTCTGCGTTGTGTCGCTAAATATGCATACGAGCATAATCTAGTACAAACGGAAACGTTCCATATTGAAACATTATCGGGATTAGTGGAAGCGCACGTACAAGCAGAAGAAGGCATTGTTCAAAGCGTGACAGTTGATATGGGCGAGCCGCGTTTAGCGAGCCGTGAGATTCCGATGACCGGCCCATTACAAGACCTTGTGGTTGGAGAAGCGGTGACCTTTAATGAAGAACAGTATGAAATGACTGCTGTTTCAATGGGAAATCCTCACGTTATCTTTTATGTGGAAGACATTGAACATGCGCCTGTAACAACATTAGGTCCAATTGTCGAGAAACACTCGATGTTTCCAGAAGGGGTTAATGTGGAGTTTGTGGAAGTCGTAAAGGAGGACGAATTGCACTTTCGAGTGTGGGAGCGAGGGTCAGGTGTGACACAAGCGTGTGGAACAGGAGCTTGTGCAGCAGTTGTTGCCTCTGTCTTAAACGGCCACACAGCCAAAGGAGTACCGACAACTGTTCACCTAGCAGGTGGTGATTTAGTTATTACGTGGAAAGAAGATGGCACTGTGCTTATGACAGGACCAGCTGAGACGATTTGTACTGGAACGTACTATTATTAACACTTTCTGCGGCAGATTATTTGTTGATAGATGCTAATCAGAGTATACTAATAAAAGAATCCGCCTGATTGGCTAACTGTTATCTATGTCCAACATGACCGGCAGCTGGGAGAGCTCCCTTCTCAGATTTTTTCGGTACTTATTAGGACCCTTTTGGAACCCATTTGAGGAAAGTTGAAACCGAGAAGGAGTCAATTGGAAGGATGGAAGCGGGTCATTAAAAGAAACAGTTAAATGTATATAATGAAAAAAGGGAGGCTAAAGAACATGAGTGCAGATATTTTAACAATTACTGAAGCAGCAAGCTTTCAAATAAAAGATATGATGAAAGAACATGGCGAGTTGGATGCTTACTTACGCGTTGCGATTCAAGGTGGCGGTTGCAGCGGTCTTTCTTATGGTATGGGGTTTGATCATGAAATTAAAGAAGGCGATGTGCAGTTAGAGCAGCACGGAATTAAAGTGCTTGTCGATAAAGACAGTGCGCCGGCTCTAAAAGGAACAAAAATCGATTTCAAAGAATCCATGCTTGGTGGAGGCTTTACGATTGATAATCCGAATGCCATTGCTTCCTGTGGTTGCGGGTCTTCTTTCCGAACAGAGACAAACGCTGGTACACCGGAAGAATGCTAAATCTAAAAATGACGAGTGCCGTGGGCGCTCGTCATTTTTCGGTTAAAACATGGAAGTACTGTGTAAAGGTTGTACTCTTGCTTTTGGATCAATGAAGGCTTTCGCATTATTGACGGCTGTCGGACCTTCGCCAAATCCGGCAACAATGAGCTTTACTTTTCCTTCATATGTGCAAATGTCTCCAGCCGCGTAAATCCCAGGGACATTTGTTTCTTGTTTTGTATTCACAAGGATAGAATTTTTTTCAATTTCTAGTCCCCATTCTTTAATAGGACCTAAAGAAGAAATGAAGCCGAAATTTACAATGACATCATCGACATCAAGCACTTCTTTCTCTTCACCTTTGGCACCTTCTAACACGACTTGGGAAATGCGATCTTCCCCAACAAATTCAACAGGAACGTAAGGTGTTTTAACATCTACTTTTGAATTCGTCAATAATTCTACACTGTGCTCATGGGCACGGAATTTGTCGCGTCGATGAACAATTGTTACTTTCTCAGCAATCGGCTCAAGCATCAGAGCCCAGTCTACAGCGGAATCTCCGCCCCCGCACACAACAACCTTTTTCCCTTTGAATTTATTCATATCATCAACAAAATAATGAAGATTTGTTTTCTCGAATTTTTCTACTCCGTCCAATTCAATTTTTCGAGGTTGGAACGCACCGTTTCCAGCTGTGATAATAACGGTTTTGGAGTAGTGGATTTCATTATTTGTAACGAGTTTAAAGATGCCGTCTGCTTGCTTTTCGAGCTTTTCGACAGCTTGCTCTAAGCAAATGGTTGGATCGAATTTCGCCATTTGTTCTTTTAAATTATTAATTAATTCTTGTGCACGGACTTTTGGAAATCCAGCTACATCATAAATGTATTTTTCCGGGTAAAGCGCAGAAAGCTGACCACCTAATTGAGGCAAGCTTTCAATAATTTTGACGCTTGCTTGTCGCATTCCACCGTAAAAAGCAGTAAATAAACCTACAGGTCCTCCGCCGATAATGGTAATATCGTATACTTTTTGATCTTCCTTCATTCTCGTCACCCCTTGAATATGTAAATATGTCACCATGTTTTATGATAGCACAACTTATAGGAAAAATATTGATGAACGTATTGGTTTTTCATGAAAATATAGCGTTGTTATTAGCACAACGGTAGAGGCAGAATACGTTAGTCATGAACTTCCAAAACAGAGAATGAGTAAATAAAAGCCGCTGTTGAATTGGTGAACATGGTAAGAAATTCCGAAAGCTTATTGGTATATAAAGCAAGAATATTCGCTCTTCCATCTAAAACGTAGTCAAAAATGTGCGTGAAGGCTAGTGGCGGTAGAAAGAAGTGAATTTTGTCTTGAAAAAGTTTGCGAAAAGACATATGATGTTTGGTAGGCATATTGTTAAGATTTTATGACAATTTTATCACAACTTTCGTACATTTTCGGTTGAGTACGTGAAGTAATTCACAAACATTGTGCAACACTTTGAGGCAAGGCGACGGATAGGAACGAAATGAGATGTTTACAATAATGAAAAAACACCGGTTCCATCGTCAAACTAAAGATAATAATAAAACATTTTATAGAAAAGGTGGATGACATTGCAATGAGAAAGCCTAAAATTGTAATTCTTGGTGCTGGTTACGGCGGTCTAATGACGACTGTTAATCTTCAAAAGAAGTTAGGAGTTAGCGAAGCCGAAATCGTACTTGTCAACAAAAACGACTACCATTATGAAACAACTTGGTTGCATGAAGTATCTGCTGGTACATTGCACCACGATCGTTCTCGCTTTAAAATTGCTGACGTAATTGACAAAAGCAAAGTGCAATTTGTTCAAGATACAGTCGTTGATATTAAAACAGAAGAAAAGCGTGTCATTTTAGAAGGCGGAGAAATTGAATTCGACTATTTAGTAGTTGCGCTTGGATACGAGTCTGAAACATTTGGCATTAAAGGATTAAAAGAACATGCCTTCTCACTTGCAAACATTAACGCTGCTCGTCAAATTCGTGAGCATATTGACTATATTTTCGCTACGTACAACAACGAACCGGTTAGACGCGATGAGTTATTAACAATCGTTGTAGGGGGTGCCGGCTTTACTGGTATTGAATTAGTAGGCGAACTAGCAAACCGTGTCCCTCAATTATGTAAAGAATTTGATATTCCACGTGAAAAAGTACGCATCGTCTGTGTAGAAGCAGCACCAACGGCTTTACCTGGATTCGATCCGGAGCTAGTTGAGTATGCAGTAACGCAATTAGAGCGCAAAGGCGTTGAATTCAAAATCGGTACAGCCATTAAAGAATGTACGGAAGATGGTATTATCGTTGCGAAAGACGATCAAGTAGAAGAAATTAAAGCTGGCACAGTAATTTGGGCTGCTGGTGTACGTGGAAGTCATCTGATTGAAAAAGCTGGCTTTGAAAACATGCGTGGCCGTGTTAAAGTAGAGCCGGATTTACGTGCACCTGGACATGAAAACATCTTTATCGTTGGTGACTGTTCATTGATTATCAATGAAGAAATTAACCGTCCATATCCACCAACAGCGCAAGTTGCTATGCAAGAAGGTGTGACATGTGCGAAAAACTTAGCTGTATTAGTACGTGGTCAAGGTGAGATGGAAGCATTCAAGCCTGACTTGAAAGGAACAGTATGTTCACTTGGACATGACGATGCAATTGGTATCGTGTTTGACCGAAAACTATTCGGTTCAAGTGCTTCGTTCATGAAAAAAGTAGTTGATAACCGTGCATTATTCTTACAAGGCGGAGCGGGTCTTGTAATGAAAAAAGGTAAATTCAACTTTTTCTAAAAATAAAAAGTAAGAGGGCATGACGTGTTGCGCATGTCCTCTTTTTCTATACTAGGAGGAACAAGACGTCTTTTCTGTAACTAACTAGACATGGAAGCTCATGGCTTCTTTGAGAGGGGATTGCTTTTTTCCCTCATTTTGTTATTTATGTGGATTCATATACACCTTTTTAGTACACTAAAATAGGATGTGTACAGGAGGTGAGAGCACCATGGAAATGAGTATTCCCGTTTTACTAATATCTATTCTGCTATTTTTTGTCTTATTCTTTGGAATCGGTTTCTTACTGAATATGTTACTGAGAATGTCATGGATCATGGCCGTATTATATCCTATCATTTTCGTTTTAATTGTTGATGATATAAGATTTATTGAATACATCCAGCAGCCAGGCGACTCTTTCGCTCATTTAGGAGAGAAAATTACGTCTTTGGCCGTTGCTGATATCGCTATTTTAACATCTGGTTTGATAGGAGCGATTGTCTCTGGCCTTGTCATTCGTTGGCTTCGTGCAAAAGGATATCGAATGTTTTAAAGCAGAATGGCAAGAAGAGAGGAATCGGTTCACTTCCTCCAGTCTGCTGAAAAATCCGTTATAAAAATTCCGTAAAACAAAGGAATTTTTATAACGGATTTTTTATTAAAACACCAGTTCTACCCGTCAGGTCTCACTTTTTGAAACGCTTTGGTTCTTAGTTTTTATCACCCATCATGTTATGCCACATCCTTGTGAAAATAGGTTTGTAAAAATATGGAATAAATTCCTTCGCGCATAATTTCTTTTCGATTTGGAAAGGAATAGAATCGTGAGAGGAGTTGTCATATTCGTAATGATTAAAAAAATAATGAAACGATTTAGTATGACGTTATTGTTTATCGGTGCCTTCATTACAACAGGGGAGTCGATATCCGGTGTAGAAGCAAAAACCATTGTAAATTGGGTACATGAACGTACACCATGGCAAAGCTCTAATTCGTCTTTTTCCACGTACTCTTATCAAGACAATAATTACAAAGCTCATTCATTATCGTATAAAGCCGTATTTCGTCAAAGTCAGGACGCGATGCAAATTTCAAGTGAACAGATCGTTTCTAAAACGCAAACCGGAACGTTGGAAACCGAGATTGATTGGTCGAAATATCCAACTGCAAGTGTCATAGCGACTGGTTATACGGCTGGATATGAATCAACAGGGAAAAATCCAGGAGATGCCTCTTATGGTATTACATACTCTGGAGTAAAGGTGAAGCGTGATTTATATTCAACCATCGCAGCAGATTTAACAGTGTTTCCGATTGGAACAATTTTGTTTATCCCCGAGTATGGTTATGGGGTAGTCGCGGACAAAGGCGGTGCTATTAAAGGGAACCGGTTAGATTTGTATTATGAAACAGTACATGACGTATATAATTCTTGGGGGAAGCGAACTTTAGAGGTGTATGTTGTGAAGCGAGGAACCGGGACATTGACTGAAGAAGAACTAACGATGTTAAATGAAAATGAATCAATGCAAGTATTTCGCCAGCAATACATTAAAACAAAGTCTTCCTAAAACGTGAAGATGCCATCAGCGGAAACGCAAGCGGTGATGGCATCTTTTTCTATGCTCTTTTCTTAGAAAAGAGGGAGTTTTGCTTTTCGGTTTGAGATAACGTGAGTCATTTTCAAATCGCATTTTTTTATTAATGGTAGAACAAAGATCGTTACGGAAGGAGAAAATACATAACATAAGCAATGATAATACCTGTGATGGCCCCAAAGAATACTTCAATTGGTTGGTGGCCAAGCAATTCTTTTAGCTTTTCTTGTTTTTGCTTCTCTGCTTGCTCTGGCCACATTTTCGCTTCTGTAATAAAAAGGTGGAAATCTTCTACGAGCCTATTCAACACGATTGCTTGTTCACCGGCATGTCGGCGTACGCCTGTTGCATCAAACATGACAATGACAGCAAAGATTGTTGAAATGGCAAAATAGGGAGAACCCGTTCCTTCAGATAATCCGATGGCCGTTGTTAAGGCCGTGACCGCAGCGGAATGCGAGCTTGGCATTCCTCCAGTGCTAAATGCAAGCCCCCAATGGAATTTTCTTGTCGCGATAAATTCAATCGGCACTTTTACGACTTGAGCAAATATGATCGCAACAAATGCGCTTAAAAGTGGGAAGTTTGTGAATATCTCCATAAATTTCGCTCCTTTACATGAAATGATTAACAGATTATTTCGGCTTTTGATATCATATACTATATAATCTTTCCCTGAAGAAAAGTGGTTGAATCTATAAGGGAGGAGAGAGAATGTATTTCTATCCTCTAGAATACTATGAATTTTTTATTAAATTCAATGAAGGAGATTATTATACCTGTCATGATTTATTGGAAGAGCTGTGGATGTTGGAAAAAAACAATTTATTTTTAAAAGGTTTACTTCAAATGACGGTGGCCCTGTATCATTACGGATACGGGAATGTAAAGGGGGCAAGAGCAATGATGACGGCGGCATATCACTATTTACAGCCATATCGTCCAGTCTACTGGGGATTGAATGTAGAACAGGTTATGGAATTTATTCAGCAATGCCGACAACTCATTCCTTCTGACGTAGAGGTTGTTCCATTTGCACACATTCATCGTCTGCCTGTACTTCCACATTTAATTTTATATTTAGAAGAGTAATGGAGAGGAGCGCAACCATGTTTACAGTAAAAAACCAGTTTGAGTTACAACAAGAAACGGAAGCGTTGGTGATTGGTCTTTTTCATCAAAACCAACAGCCGCAAGGACTGATAGCGGACCTTGATGAGGCGCTTGACCACCAATTAGTAACGTTTATTAAAGAAGGGGATATCGATGTTAAAGCCAAACAAGTGTCCAAAATACATACGCTTGGAAAGCTTGGCGCTAAACGATTGTTTTTTGTGGGACTTGGCAAAAAGGACAAATTGACGGAACAGGTCTTGAAGGAAGCATTTGGTTCATTGTTCCAAACACTGCAAAAAGCGAAGATTCAAGAGGTTTCCGTCGCGTTAGATACGTTTGTGACAGATGAACTCGACACATATGATGCAGCTCATGCGTTAAGCGAAGCGTGGCCACTTTCTACCTATAGATTTGAAAATTATAAGCGGAAGTCAAACGAGCCGGATAAAAGCTTAAGGCATGCTACTATCTATACAAACGGAGATGAAAAAGAGCTTCACGCTGCTTTAACGGTCGGTTATACATATGGAAAAGCCACGAATTCTGCTCGTACGCTTGTCAATTTGCCCGGCAATATGTTGACGGCGTCTGATTTGGCTGAGTATGCCCGAGAACTAGCTCGCATATATGATTTTGAGCTAGAAATACTAGAAAAAGACGAAATGGAAAGGCTCGGGATGGGGGCATTGCTCGCTGTTAATAAAGGATCAGTTGAGCCTCCTAAAATGATTGTGTTGAAATATCAAGGAAAAGAACAATGGGAAGATGTCATCGGTCTTGTAGGGAAAGGTATTACGTTTGATACAGGTGGTTACTCGCTCAAGCCGAAGGATGGAATTGTTGGAATGAAAACCGATATGGCCGGTGCTGCCTCTGTATTAGGTGCTATGGAAATTATCGGTGAATTAAAACCGGAACAAAATGTCGTCGCGGTGATTCCTTCTACTGATAATATGATTAGCGGAGAAGCATTAAAGCCGGATGATGTGATTACATCGATGAGCGGGAAAACCATTGAAGTACTAAATACCGATGCAGAAGGACGACTTGCTTTAGCAGATGCTGTCACATATGCGAAACATCATGGTGCGGATTATTTAGTGGATGTGGCGACGCTCACGGGGGGCGTTATTATTGCATTAGGCATGCATACGACAGGAGCGATGACCAACAATGAGGAATGGCTCAAACAAGTGACGGAAGCGAGTAGTGAGGCCGGAGAGCCGATTTGGCAACTTCCGATTTTTGAAAAAGATAAAGAACGTGTGCGCGGCAGTAAGGTTGCGGATTTAAACAACTCTCCGGGACGTGAAGGCCATGCGATTATGGGTGGCGCGTTTATTGGAGAGTTTGCGGAAGGAACGCCGTGGGTTCATTTAGATATTGCTGGAACATCGGAAACGAAAGCTGCCCATGCTTTAGGACCTGAAGGAGCGACGGGAGTAATGGTTCGTACGCTCGCGACACTTGTGCAACGATTTGAAAGGAAGTAATAGAAAGCTGGTCATGTGTTAGAAGCATGACCAGTTTTTTTGATGTGGTCTTCTGTAGTGATTTAAAAATTTCCATTGACAAATTTTTTATACATACTATAATAAATTTATATTTTAATTCTCTAATGATTTACCACATTAAAGAAAAAGGTTCGGGGGTTTCATCAATGAATGCAGTTATTCTTGCCGTTCTCGCGATGCTTGTTTTAAGTTTGCTTCGTGTGAACGTCGTTTTCTCTTTAATTATTGGTTCCATGGTTGGAGGTCTTGCCGGTGGCCTTGGTTTAAATACAACCGTCGAAGTGTTTACAGGCGGATTAGGAAACAGCGCATCCGTTGCGCTAAGCTATGCATTGCTTGGAGGCTTCGCTGTCGCGATTTCCAAAACGGGATTACCTGAAGCAATTGTACAATTCGCGTTAAAAGTAGTAGGGCGAAAGGGCGATTCTAAAGGAAAAGCTTTATCAAAAGTTTTAATCGTCTTAATTATTTTGGCAATGGCGTGTTTTTCACAAAACTTAATCCCAATTCACATTGCATTTATTCCTATTTTAATTCCTTCTTTACTGCGTGTATTTAACGAATTACAGTTAGACCGTCGCTTGATCGCAACAGTAATCACGTTCGGTCTTATTACACCATACATTTTCTTGCCAACAGGATTTGGGGCGATTTATCACGATATTGTCTTCGGAAATATGCAAGAAGCGGGAATGACTATTAATAAGACAGATATTCCAGCAGCGATGGCCATTCCAGCATTAGGAATGTTAGTTGGTTTGTTAGTTGCCGTGTTCTTCTCTTACCGTAAGCCGCGTGTGTATGAAGAGGTTGACATTGTTGAAAATGATTCCAAAACAGGTTATACGAGCAGAGGAATTACAGCTGCTTTAGTAGCGATTGTTGCCTCTTTAGTCATTCAACTTCAGCTTGATTCGATGATTTTTGGCGCATTAGCTGGGATTATCGTTGTATATTTCAGCGGAAGCATCAAATGGAATGAAGCGGACAGCATGCTTACAGACGGTATGAGAATGATGGCTTTTATCGGATTTGTCATGTTATCGGCATCTGGGTTTGCTGCGGTACTTCAAGAGACGGGTCACATTGACACACTTGTGCAAAACTCAGCTAATTTAATCGGCAACAGTAAAGCAGTCGGCGCATTGGCTATGCTGATTATTGGATTATTGGTCACAATGGGGATTGGTTCTTCGTTTTCAACAATTCCAATTATTGCGGCAATCTTTGTTCCATTATGTATGGAGCTTGGCTTTAGTCCATTGGCAACCATTGCAATTATTGGAACAGCCGGTGCGTTAGGCGATGCAGGTTCACCAGCGTCTGATAGTACGTTAGGACCGACATCTGGTTTAAACATTGACGGACAGCATAATCACATTTGGGAAACATGTGTCCCAACATTTATTCACTACAATATTCCATTAATTGTGTTTGGGTGGATTGCTGCATTAGTTTTATAAGTTCGATGACATCCCTGCATGGAACAGTCTGTGCAGGGATGTTTATTTTGGAAAAGCGTACTGAATTGCGGGTACAATAAGGGAAAGGAGCGTGGAAAAATGTTTTTTGGTAACGTGAAGTCGACTTCCTCAACCGATTGTCGGGTCCCCCCTAATCAGCATGTTACGACTAAGTTTCCGGTTTTGCATCATGGTAATGTTCCGACCTACTCGGATTTAAGTGAATGGAGTTTAACGGTTTTTGGTCTTGTCGAACAGCCTCAAATCTTTACATATGAGCAGTTAATGAATTGGCCTCAGACGGAAATTTTTAGTGACATTCATTGTGTAACAGGCTGGTCAAGGCTTGATAATTGTTGGACGGGAATCTCGTCATCAGAGCTCGTCAAGCATATAAAGGTCCAACCAACAGCACGTTATGTAATCTTCCATGCAGAAGAGGGTTGGACATCGAATCTTCCGCTTTCTGATTTTTTGGAAGCCACGACGCTGTTAGCTCATTCCCACAACGGGGAGCCACTTACTCCTAAACATGGCTTTCCACTTCGCGCCGTTGTTCCTCATTTATACTTTTGGAAAAGTGCCAAATGGCTGCGGAAAATCGAGTTTACGGAAGTAGATCAACCAGGTTTTTGGGAAAGAAATGGTTATCACAATTACGGAAACCCGTGGAAAGAGCAACGTTTTTCTTGGGATTAAACAACGATTGCTTTTTACTACAATGTTTTTCTATAGCAAGCTGCCTAATATGCGATGTTTGTCCGCACGCATCATTTGACGGGGACATATAATAGACAAAAAGGGCAATGTGAACGTTCCTCACAATTCCATTGCTCTTTTTTGGCAAGTATGATATTGTTTACGGAAATACCTAAAATGAGGTGATTGGAAATGAGAAGCGTAACGTTAACGGATATTTTTACCCATCCGATTGCTCAAAAATATTTGAAACGATCAGGTGTTGCCCATGCTGTTTCTGTCGCTTATCATGCCTATCGTCTTTCCATGCAGTTTAATGTTAATCCTGATTTAGCGACAAAGGCTGCTTTGCTGCATGATGTTGGACATTATGAATGGTATACAGACGGACAGTGGGATTATCAAAAATATAAAGAAAATGATATCCATGCCATTAAAGGTGCGGAAAGAGCCCATAAGTTACTCATCCGCCTTGGAGAAGAGCCTCAAAACGCGAAAGAGATTGCCCTAGCTATTTTATTGCATACGGACTCGTACTTGCCAGAAGGAACGTTAAAGCAGCGTCCTTTGCAAAAGGTTGTTCGTCTTGCTGATGAAGCCGACGAAGAACCTGGTGGAAAACATCACTATCGCCAAATGAGCGATTCTCAAGCACTCAAAAAAATAAAAGAACTTGATGGGAAAATTGATCAATGGCTTCAATATAAACCAATGGAACAGTTTGGCTCTTAAAACAGCAATGATATAATAATCATTGCTGTTTTATATTGGACAAAAACGCTTAATATGTGGGTTGGTGTGCCGGAAATGCCATCATATGCTGACTAATGGCAGGAGATAAGAAAAAAGCGTAGAACATACAGAAGATGAAAGATACGATGAAAGCGATAGAGAAGGAGAGGATTTATGATGGATGTGAAAAATACACTAATCGAAACGTTGGGGATTGAAATTACTCATTTAAGTCAAGAAAAGGTTGTCGCCACCATGCCTGTTGATGAACGTACAAGGCAGCCTTTCGGTTTACTGCATGGAGGGGCTTCTGTTGCCCTTGCAGAGACTGTGGCGAGTATTGGCGCCTATGCATGTGTAGACAAAGAAACGGAAGCTTGTGTGGGGTTGGAAATTAATGCGAATCATATTCGCGCTAAGCGTGAAGGGATTGTGACGGCGACTGCTATTCCGCTTCATAAAGGAAAAACGACGATGATTTGGGAAATTAACATTAACGATGAAGATGGAAAACTAATCTGCATTTCCCGTTGTACCATGGCCGTCTTAAAGAAAAAATAAGAATGATGAAAAGTAAATACATCACGAGCTATGCCCCTTTATTATCCATTGTTTTATTTAGTATGTCGTTAGGCATTTACGTAAGCTTTTTTTTATTAGACCTTTTTCGATCTTTAGGAATTTACGAAGGGCTAAGGATCTTTTTCTCTGAAACACAATTAGCGCTGACCTTATTTTTGCTGTTAAGTTTTTTCTTTTTTATGCTGTTTGCTGCGCTAAAGTTGATAGGAGATACATTAATGGATGTTTCCTTTTTTTTATTTTCTAAAAATCAGGAAGGGGAACACTTCCAAACAAATAAAGGGACACTTCTTTTTTTGATTGGCTCCGTTCTGTCCATTTTTGTTTCCCATTCATTGCTATGGATTGTAATCATCGTTGCGGTGACGGCTTGTAGCTATTTTATCTATGTCGTATATGCATTAAATGGCTTATTCAAACCGTTATCGTTTGTCGGTTTTATCTTCTTTCACATCTTGGCATGGGCAGTTTTTTTTACAGGCCTCCTATACCTCGCTCTTACGTTTTATCACAGTATGTTGAAAAGTCTCCCTATTTGAGGGGAAGTTTTTGTGCAAACTACATAGTGAGATTATTTCATGTAAAGTGAAAAGAGGCTGTCTAATAAGTATCAAAATTTTCGACGAAATGATCGTTCTTCTCTTTATGCAAAATAGACCGTTTATCAAAACCCGTAATACTCCTCGGTTTTGGTAATGGTCTATTTTGCAGGGGGTGTCTGAAAAGAGGTGGTGTTTCTCTTTTCAGACACCCCTTTTTTGTTTAAAGAGTCATGATGCTACGGAACAGACTGGGTCGTTTCCATAAGTTGTTTCCAAATAAGCAAATGCGGACTTTGTTTAGAGAGTGCTTGGTTGTTTTTTGGTTGATCGCTTCCAACCCAGACACCAATCGTATAATGGTCGTTCAGACCGATAAACCAGAAATCTTTATACGCATTTGTCGTACCGGTTTTTCCTCCATTATAACCTTCAGCCATTTTCGCTTTTTGAGCGGTGCCACTGTTAATGACCTCTTGCAACAATCCTCTCATAATGCTATTTGTCTCTTTTGACCAGACACGTATAGGAGTGTCTTTCCACTGGTACAATACTTTTCCATTGGGATCTGTTACTTTGACAATTGCGTGAGACGGGCTGTAGGTTCCGTCATGAGAAAAGACGGTATACGCACTTGTCAGTTCAAGTGGTGTTACGCCGTATGTCCAGCCTCCGACAGCCGCTGCTGCATGATAATCTAAAGGATGGATGTGTCCAAATTGAAAAGCTTCAAGGTATTGAAAGGCTGTTTCGATGCCCAGTTGATGGAACAGGCGAACAGCAGGCGTATTATACGAATGTTTAAAGGCCGTTTCAATAGGGACCATTCCGTAATAGCGTCCGCTCGCATTTTGGGGGCAATACCCATTGAGGCAAAAGGCTTCACCGCTCACGAGATGGTTGGTCCCTACTTGTCGTTCATTAATGTAAGGGGCATAGACAAGCAGCGGTTTAATGGCGGAGCCAGGCTGGCGCACTGCTTGGTAAGCGCGGTGAAAATCTGCTTTTTGATAGTCTTTGCCGCCCAGAATGGCGCTGATTTGGTTCGTTTGATGATCAATGATGACGGCTGCACCGTTCACATCGGTTTGAGGAAGCGCATTTTTTAAAGTAGAACTTCCTTTTTCCTGAAGAGTGGTAGAAAGACCGGTATGAATGTGAACACCGGACTGGAGTACGTCTCTTACTCGCTTTGTTAGTTCTTGTTGAATGACTCCTTTTTCTTGTTCTGTTGCTGATTGCAGGCGTTTGGTGAATCCCTCACTTGATGAAATGAGTTCTGTAAACTCTTCTTGAACGTACGTCGTATAATCAGGATAAGCGTCTTTGCCTTTTGAAAGGTTTAAGGAAATCGGTTGTTGCTGCGCTTGTTCATAATGTTGTTCATCAATTTTTTGTTCTTTCAGCATTTTTTCAAGAATAAACTGCTGGCGCAACGCCGTTTTCGGTGCTGGAGCCAAAGGGTCGTACAAGCTCGGATTATTGGGAATAGAGGCTAAGAAAGCCGTTTCCGCCAATGTTAAGTCCGTGGCTTTCTTACTGAAGTAATACGAGCTAGCTGTTTCAATGCCGTAAATTCCATGACCGAAATAAATGCTATTTAAATATAGCTCCAAAATTTCCGCTTTGGTTAATTGCTGCTCAAGCTGGTAGGCATAATACAATTCATTCAGCTTGCGCTTGTAAGACCGTTCATGAGTTAAAAACAAATTTCGCGCCAGCTGCTGAGTAATGGTACTGCCTCCTTGTTCAATGGACTGGCTTTTTATATTCACGGCAAAGGCGCGAATGATGCCGCTTATATCAAAACCTTGATGCTCGTAAAAATGTTGATCTTCTGTTGTCAAAAAAACATCGATGACCGTTTGGGGTATGTGCTCAATTGATATATACTTTCTCCTTTCCCCATAATGAATTTCAGAAAAGACACGACCATTTTTGTCATACAAATAACTGTTTTGGGGAAGGGAGATTTGTTGAATCTGCATTTTTTGCTGGATGGCTGTATGAACAGATTGAATGCCATTCCATTCGGTTGCTGCCAAAAAAAGAACGATGGCAAACAAGGGCAGTTGAATACCCAATAGGAGAAACCCTGCAAACGTCCTCAAATCCTTCACTCTTTCTCTAGTTCGTCTATCATGCTTGTCATTGTAGCAAATGAAAGGGTGAAGTGCTACAGGAAAATCTGCTCTTTCATAACAAGGGACGCAATTAACGTGCTTAATGACCGAAATCACACTTTTAGCAGTGGCAGAGCCATCGGTGACGCCAATGGTTGGAGAGAAGGGAGCACACCTCCTCATGGAAGTTTCTTTTATCGTAAAAAATCAAAATTTAGGGTAATTGCCTGAATCAATTAGACAGGCTGATGAATAAAGTAGAATGAGGCGCCTTGAAAATTCAGAATCTTTATGGAGAAATGTAAAAAATAGGCGTATAATCAACCGTTACATGATATAATGAAGTAATAATCATGTACGGATATTGCTAGGGGTGAAGAATAAATGAGTTATGACCATCAATATTTGTTTATCGATTTTGAATTTACTATGCCTGAGGGCAAAGGGAATCCGAAAGGTTTTTTCCCTGAAATCATTGAAGTAGGCATTGTCTCCGTTGTCAATCAAGAGGTTCGTGACACCTTTTCTTCCTATGTAAAACCCGCTGCTTTTCCGATTTTGACAGAACGCTGCAAATCTTTCCTTAATATTCAACAAGATCAAGTCGATAACGGAATGAATGTCGAACAGCTGATTCATCAGCTTCAAAGCTATGAACGGCTTGGTACGAGCACTATTATTACGTGGGGCAACATGGATATGAAGGTATTAAGGCATAATTGTCAGAAAAACGGACTGACATTCCCTTTTAAAGGGAAGCAAATCGATTTATCGATGGAATATAAGCGTTTCTTTGGAGACCAAAATCAAACAGGATTATGGAAGGCGGTACAGGAGTATGGAAAAGAAGGGACAGGAAAGCACCATTGCGCCCTGGATGATGCAATGACGACGTACAATATTTTCAAACTAGTAGAAAACGACAAGCGCTATTTAGCACAGCCGGAACCGACGACCATTGGTGAACGGGTTGATTTTTCCAAACTGCTTAATAAATTTGCTTTGTAAAAGCCAAATCAACAACAAGAGTGATTTGGCTTTTTTATTTGTCTTTTTTACGAACGACCTTGAAAATAGTCTTGTTTTAAAGATAATAACCTTTCTCGACTCATAGAAGCATAAGGGGATGTTTCTGTTTCTAACTGGTCCAGCAATTCGTCGATAGCTTGATTTAAAGAAGAAGAGTAGTCGGGAATCTCTCCTACATATGGCTTGACCATTGCTTTTGGAATATTCGTTTGTTCACGAAAAGCAAGCGCACGTCGCTCATGAAAAAAAGGCACTTGTGCGTCCTTTGGATGATGCAAGTCACCTTGCTGTGGATGTTTTAGGACCGCTTTCACTCTTACGAGAAAGTGGGAAGCGCGGTCTTCTGTAATTTCACCAATGTACTTTCCTGTTTTGTAAATGCCGGTCACAATATCGCCAATTTTCAGTTCCTTTTCGTTCATTGTTAATGGTCCTCCTTGATAGATGAGTATAAACATATTATAAAGGATATAGGATAAGAAGATTACAGGTGAGGTGTTCAATTTGTTTCTATTTTTCACATTGCAGTTATTTTTGTACTTTCCGGAAGATAAATCAGAATACATTCCTGCCGCTTTTACGATGCTTTTGTTCGGAATAGCAGCTGTCATTACAATGAGATTCATCATCAAAATATCCAAAAAAGAGGCTCAGGCTGCTAAACAGCTGGAGGAAAAGCTGAAAGAATCCAATCGAGAATAAAGGGAATTTTTATCAGGAGTCTTACTATCATAAACAAATTCGCAAGTTTCGAAAGCGCAGAATGTTTTTCAGACCTCATCTGTTGCAAAAGCATGAGCATTCCTTCATATTCCACCCAACATTTACAGTCTGTTCATTAATAGAAAAGGGTTTAAATTTGGTTGACGGTGGAGAAAATGTTGAAGACACAAAGACATTTTTATTGGAGGGACATATGAATAAAGCAGCTGGCCCTTTCTTTTTAGCTCTTTTCTTTCTAACTGGTTGTATGGAGCAGCAAGTGACGAAAAAAGATGTAGAGTTGTTCAATTCCGTCGGGGACTCACTTGGGCAGGTAACGGTGAGTGAAAAAACTGATGGTGTTCAACTTGAATTTGCTTTAGAAGGTCTCCCGCCTGGTGAGCATGCCATTCACATCCATGAAGTAGGAATTTGTACTGCACCAGAGTTTAAATCCGCCGGTAATCATTTCAATCCGGATGAAAAGGAGCATGGCCTTCTCCATCCAGAAGGAGCTCATGCAGGAGACTTGCCCAACTTAATCGTGAAAGAGGATGGCAAGTTCGATGGAACGCTAATAGCACCGGCGGTGACGATGAAAGAAGGAAAAAATTCGTTGCTTCAGAGTGAAGGTACTTCTCTTGTCATTCATAAAGGAAAAGATGACGGGATGACACAGCCTGCCGGAAACTCAGGTGAGCGCATGGCGTGTGGAGTCATCTCAGAGAATAAGGACAAGCAAAAAGAAGAGGAAGAAACAAGTGGCGAAGAGGGACAAAATGACCCTGGCAAAAAAGAAGAATGAATATCGAAACCCCCATCTTTATCGCACAAAACGTGGATGAAGATGGGGGTTTCGTCTTAAAGATGGCTAAAAGATTGGTAAAGACGTTCTAATCCTTCTTGAAGGAGCTCTTTTGGACAACCAATGTTCATACGAATAAAGCCGCTCCCGTATGTCCCATATTTTGTCCCTTGTTCCAAGGCAATTTTTCCTCGCTCAAGAAGCAAATGGCGAATCTCCTCGTCGGATAATCCAAGCTCTCGGCAATCAATCCAAATTAAATACGTTCCTTCTGGCTTCATCGGCTTCAATTTTGGAAGTCGTTCATCCATGAATTGTAACGTACATTGGACGTTCTCTTGGAGATACAAGAGTAACTCGTCTAACCACTCTCCGCCGTGACGGTAAGCGGCTTCCATTGCTTTAATTCCAAATGCATTCAAGGTAAAAAATCCTTGTTTATGCTGCATCTTCACAAAGGTTTTGCGCAGCTCTTTGTTTTCAATGATAACAGCTGATGCTTGTAGCCCAGCTAAGTTGAATGTTTTACTTGGAGAAATGAACGTCATCACTTTTTGGTAATCCGTTTGTTTAACGGTGGCAGCTGGAATATGCTGATGCGGCGGATAAACGAGATCGCCATGAATTTCATCAGACACTAAAAAAACATCGTATGTTTCGCAAAGGTCATATACTTTTTCTAGTTCGTCCTGTGTCCATACTCGTCCTCCAGGATTGTGAGGACTGCATAAAATCATCATTTTGACGTTTTGTTTCAATTTTTCTTCTAAATCTTGAAAATCAATGGTATAATGCCCACCTTTTAAAACTAACGGGTTTTCAATAAGAGTTCGTTCATTTTCGGTAATCATGTTAAAGAACGGTGTATAAACGGGCGTTTGAATTAAAATAGGGTCTTTCGGTGCTGTAAAAGCTTGAATGGCCATACTAATTGAAGACACAACCCCGGGGCTGTAAACAATCGATTTTTCATCAATGGTCCAATGGTAGCGTGTTTGGAGCCAATTCACAATGGCCTTGTTTGTTTCCGCTGATGGGAGGGAGTAGCCGAATACACCATGTTCTACTGCCTCATGCAATGCTTGCTGGACTGAAGTTGGAGCTTGAAAATCCATATCGGCTACCCACATGGGTAGTAGGTCATCAGAGCCAAAAAATGTTTGAATACCATCCCATTTTACAGAATGAGTCTGTTTTCGATTCGTGATATAATCAAAAGACTGTCGCATGATACTGTATCCTCCTATGTTATAAGGTGAAAAAATGGATATAACGTATTATTCGATTGGAGTACGATGAATCCTTTTTTAAAAAAATGTGAGGTGGATTTTATGAATAGCATGCAAAGCACTAACATTCAGCTGATGGAGAATTTATTAACATGGGATCCGCTTGGTTATGGAATAGATGCTTATGAGACCGAAGTCGTCGATGTGCTGGAAGCTGTCCATCGCTATGAAGATAAACAGAAGCTGGCGCGCCGTATTCAAAGCATTTATGAATTTTCTTTTGAAGAAATCATTCCAATGTCAGTTTGTGAAAAGAAAGCAAGCGAGTTGCTCCTTATTAAAAACAGCGGCACGTGCGATTCTATAATGTAGACAGATGATAAAAGGGCCTATCACGGAAATCAACATTCAGTGACAGGTCCTTTCTGTTTAAAAAAGCATTCAAATCGAGTGCATAGCATCCTTTTTACCATAAAAATTGCAATATATGCTGTTGAATGGATTCTGGCTTCTCCTCAGGAACGAGATGACCTGTTTGGGCGAATGAGATGAAGGTCGAATGCCGAAGGTCAGCTTGAAGCCTTTTTCCAATTTTTAAAGGAACAACCCGATCGTTCTCTCCCCAAATTAACAAACTAGGTGTTTCAATGGTCTGCAGTTCATTTGACGATAAATCACCTTCTCGGTCCCGAATCATTCGCGTTAAAGCCATGAAAATACCATCATCGGTAAAAGGCTTCGTGTATCCTTCAATCATTTCATCATCAATCATCTCTAAATCATAGACGACGTTTTGTAAATTTCCTTTTACCCCTTTGCGGCCAATCCATGTTTTGACCCAAAGATAAAAATAAGGAAGATATGAAGAAAAAATTAAGCTGTAATGGGCGCGGCTTAAATAGCCGGAACTACAGAGCAAGATGACTTTATCGACAAGGTCCGGCTGAAGTTTCGCTGCATTCAAGGAGATTTGACCACCCATGGAATGACCGACAAGAGTGGTGTGAGCTAATCCAAGCTTTTGAATGAGCCCGATGACGAGTTGAGCTAAATTTTTATAAGAATATACAAATGTTAGCGACTTTTCACTTTGCCCAAAAGGAGGCAAATCAAGTACGACGATAGAGAAATCCTTGGCTAACAGCGGAATAAGGCGACGAAAACTGAAGCTAGAGGAAAGAAACCCGTGTACAAGCACAAGCGTCGGTTTGCTCGATGTATATCCATGCAGTTCGTAATAGACGGTTATGCCGTTGATGCGTTCAAAATGAGATGAAAAGGACGGGGAATTCATCATGTATCTTCACTCCAACTACGTTAATTTTTAATAGTTTCCCCGATGTATTCGGAATTAAGCATCATCGTCGCTGCCAATTTTTATTGTGCTTTTCATGGATGGAAAATTCCGTATTGCCTGCTTTTATTTGATATAATGAGGAATGAAATGACTTGAAATAGGAGGCCCTAGCATGTTTTTACAGGAGAAAGAATTAGAAATCCTTGAGATACTGGAAAAAAACAGCCGTATTACAGTTGATACGATTGCTAAAATGGTCGATTTGACGCTTGAAGAAACAGAAGAAATCATTGCTAAACTAGAGCAAGAAAAAATTATTGTTCAATATGGCACGGCTATAAACTGGAAAAAAGTAGAGGGTCACGAAAATATAACAGCGATGATTGATGTAAAAGTAACGCCAAAACGCGGCGTTGGTTTTGATGAAATTGCTGAACGTATTTACCGTTTTACTGAAGTAAGATCTGTTTATTTAATGTCGGGAGCGTATGATTTGTCTGTCATTGTAGAGGGACGATCTATGTCGGAAATTGCTTACTTCGTATCCCAAAAGTTATCAACGCTTGATTCTGTCTTGTCGACTACCACTCATTTTATTTTAAAGAAATACAAGCATGACGGGACGATTTATGAGCAAGGCGAAGATGATCGAAGAATTGTGGTGTCTCCGTAATGAAATCATATTTATCAAAGCAAGTGGAACAACTAAAGCCTTCAGGAATCCGCCGTTTTTTTGACTTGGCGGCGGGGATGGAAGGGGTTATTTCCCTTGGAGTTGGAGAACCGGATTTTGTGACGCCATGGTCCATTTGTGAAGCATCCATTTCATCATTAGAGCGCGGATACACGGCTTATACGGCTAATGCGGGATTGATGGAGCTTAGGCAAGAAATTGCCTCTTATTTGTATGAACAATTTCAGCTTACATATGATGCTTCATCAGAAGTTATCGTGACCGTAGGGGGCAGTCAAGCACTGGATGTTGCGATGCGTGCCATTTTAGATCCAGGTGATGAAGTCATTATTCCAGAGCCTACTTTCGTGTCATATGCTCCTCTTGTTTCGTTAACAGGCGGTCAGCCTGTGCCGCTTGAAACGACCATTAAAACCGAGTTCAAGCTAGAGGCAGAGGAATTGGAGAAAGCTATTACTCCGAACACGAAGGCACTTCTTCTTTGTTCGCCAAATAACCCAACGGGAAGCTTACTATCGAAAGAAGAGTTAGAAAAAATCGCTGCGATTGTCAAGAAGCATGATTTGCTCGTTATTTCAGATGAAATTTATGCAGAGCTCACATACGATGGGGTTCATTGCTCCATTGCTTCTTTAGAAGACATGAGAGAACGGACTATTTTAGTGTCTGGGTTTTCAAAAGGTTTTGCGATGACAGGTTGGCGCTTAGGCTATATTTGTGCGCCTCAAACCCTTTCGCAAGCGATGTTGAAAATTCATCAATATGCAATGATGTGTGCCCCAACAATGGCACAGTACGGAGCGATTGAAGCATTACAAAACGGCCGTGAAGATGTCGAGCATATGAAGAGAAGTTATCGTCGACGACGCAATTATATGGTGAAGTCGTTAAATGAAATTGGTTTAGATTGTCATATGCCAGGAGGAGCTTTTTATGTCTTCCCATCTGTGGCAGGAACGGGTATGACGTCAGAAGAATTTGCTGAAAAGCTATTGTTAGAAGAGCGAGTAGCAGTTGTCCCTGGAAATGTATTCGGCAAGGGTGGCGAAGGACATATTCGCTGTTCCTATGCATCTTCAATGGAAGTGCTTCAAGAAGCGATAGCGAGAATGCAACGATTTTTAGAGCGTCATCGAAATGTCTAATTATAATCATAAAAAAACTGGCAAAACCTGCGAAGCGGTTTTGCCAGTATTCAAAAAAGGGGGGGAATACTATAGAAAGCCTTATGTTTGTATTATAGCCATTCTGTATGCTTTTTAAACAAGCGTAGCAATGTTTTTACTGGGCCGAGTCATATTTTTGTTCAAACACTGTTTTGACGAGGTGTAAATATTGAGGTTCGTTTAATTCTTTAATTTTCTTTAAAATAAATTTTGTTTTTTCTACTCCCATCTCTTCAATTAAATCCATCAATTCTCCATCAATTTCTTTATCATGAGGAATTGCCTCTTCTTGAACTCCAGTTAATTCTGTAATAGGAACATCCAATACAGTGGAGATTTTCAGTAACGTTTGGCGATCCGGTGTTTTTTCTCCTTCTTCAAATTTCACAATAGTGGAGATACCTAATCGTGCTTTTAATGCAAGCTCGGTTTGGGTCATTTTTTTAAGTTCACGATACATTTTAATATTTCGGCCGGTTCTGTCCATGGCGGCTGCCTCCTTAAGGATCATTATATGTATATTTTACCATGATTAAATAGAGAGGTATTGGAATTTTCTGAACAAAAGATGACACTTTCAAGAGGCAATCTTGAATCATTATAGCGCTATGGGTATTATGTATCTGTATAATGGGGAGACATCGCTTTTCTGCTTATTTAACTTTCGTGCAACAAAATAGAAGGAAGACACGTTTAATCGTTGGAGCAGGGAGGGGAAAAGAATGAATGAAGAAGAGTTAATCGCAAAAGCGAAGGATGGAAATCATCATGCTTTTCAGCAGCTCATTCAATTGCATTATACAACTGTTGAAAAATTTGCTTATCAGCTCGGTAATAGACGGGATGAAATAGAAGATATTACGCAAGAAGTGTTTATTCGGGTGTACCGTTTTTTGGATCAGTTTACACAAGCGAAGTTTACGACTTGGCTTTACAAGATTACTTTAAACGTGACCCGGGATATGGCAAGAAAGCGAAATCAAAACTTAAAAAAGGTGTTTAAATTTCAGCAACAGCCTCAAGAGGAACATCCGCGAGTGGAAACACATCTTCTTCAAAGTGAAGAAGATCGAATGCTTCATATTTGCCTTCAGACGTTGGATGAAAAATATCGAACACCGATTATTCTTTTCTATTTTCATGATAAAAAGTATGAAGAGATTGCAGAAATCATGTCTATTGGCTTATCGACCGTGAAAACACGCATTCTTCGTGGAAAAGCGATGCTAAGAAAAGCCATTGAAGAATTTGAAACGAAAGAAGGTGGCAAATATGGATGATAAAATGTTGGAGCAACGCTTAAAACAGTTAAAAGACTCCTATGAACGAGTTCCTTCCGTCAGTTCTCCTGAAACCATTATGGAACATATTCAAATGCATGAGAAAAAGAAAACTCCAAAAACATGGTTTCATTTTCCATACGTAGCCAGTTTTATCGGTGTCTTCATTCTTGGCTCTATTTTGGGCATGCAGTTTTTCCAAGACCTTCGTTCGGAAGAGCCGTCAAGTTTGTCAGCGCCTTCCGAACGCAATGAGGAGGAAGCATCATTGGCGGACATGGAGGAAGCTGCGTTGCCGTTTAGTGAACCGAGCATGAAAAAGGAAGCTGCATACGAGGTAGCGGAAGAAAAATATAGTGAAGCGGTCCGTGATTTATCGTTAGTTTACGATCGATTAGCCAACGATTTAGAAAACAAGCTTTTTTTGCAAGAGGTCGAATCGTACTCTTTCGTACAAGAAGCCAAACAGAAGCTAGACCACTTTGAAACAACCGTAAAGACAGAAGCGAACAATGAGCAAGATTTTTTAAGGATTTGGGATGAACATCGGCAGTTTATTATTGAAAAGATGATGACACTTGAGCTTGAGTATACAGAATTAGAACGAGAAGCCCATTTCTTGAATACCCGAGGGGAGCGAAGCTTGGAAGCTCGTCTTGAAGCGTTTATTCAAAAACAAAATGAACTACTGCCTGCTTATCAGGAAAGATGGTGGAAGGTTCAAGAAGAAGTTTCTTTTAACGGCAATCTTGAAACATTAATTGAGCAGTTAAATGATCAGAAAGCGCCAGCTTCTGATAACGTACAAGAATTTAAAACAATGGTTATGGCGAGTGGTTATGAATTTTATGATGAAGGTGAAGGGATGATTGGGCTTCACATTGACTTTTTAAAAATGAAGAAAACATTTGAATCTTACCTCAGTCCAGCTTTCGTTCAGCGATTAGAAATGCTTGCTCAAAAGCAAGTAGCTGTCGATGGAGCATTAAGTATTCCCTTTGAGCAGTTAGGGACGTACATTGTCGAACTTGAGAAGGTTATTTTAGAAGATCCTTCATCGTTTGGAGCCACCTTGCTATATGAGCAATACAAGCAAGCTCTTCGCTATTACCTTGTCGGTACGGACAATACGTCGTTATTCCATTCTGATGGACTATTAAAAGAGCAGGTAAAAGAAGATTACGAGCAGTTTTTGCAAAAACATGGAGATACGAAAGCATCAATGGCGGTCAAGGAGCGCTATGAACAGTTACAAAGTGCGAAGTTCCAAAATAATAGCGAGGCATCGCTACTCTTTCCTAAACTGCTTGAAGAACAAACGGCAGGTCCATAAGGAGCGAGAAAGAAGGGGCATCTGTAAGAGAAGCGTTGTGGTAAACAGGTAGATGGAAAATAGATCCTCCTTCATATTTACGTCCAATTTTGTACATGATAAATAAAGAATAATACATTTTTGATTAAAGTTGCATTTTGTGGTATACTTTTTACTTGCATATACTTGGGCGAAATTTAAACATAATATAGGAGTGTTCTCATGAGTGAAAAAATCGAAGTAGGAACAGTTTTAAAAGGTAAAGTAACAGGAATCCAGCCATATGGCGCATTTGTAGAAATCGCTGAAAATACACAAGGACTTGTTCACATCTCTGAAATCCAACACGGATTTGTTAAAGATATTAACGAGCATTTAAAAGTAGGCGACGAAGTGAACGTAAAAGTTCTTTCTGTTGATGATGCATCTGGTAAAATTGGATTATCAATTCGTGCAACTGAAGAAGCGCCTGCAAAAGAAGAAGCAGTAGCAAAACCAAAAGCTCCAAAAAAACGTCAAGCAACGGTACAAACACAACCAACTGAAGCTCCACAAGGTTTCAACACATTGAAAGATAAGCTTCAAGAGTGGATTGATCAATCAAACCGTACAGATTTAATCAATAAATAATAAAAAAAGCGTCCCTCGGGGCGCTTTTTTTATTATAGTTTAGCCCATGAAAAAAACCCGTTATAACATATTGACGACTGTCAAATACATATAACGGGGTTTGTGGAGTGAAGAATAAACCTTTCTCTTTTCTTCACTCCTTTTAAGTTGTCCAGCTTGAGTAGCTAGGAGTTAGCATCTCATTTTTACTATTTAGCGTGTTGCACGTGCTTCAGAACGTTCCACTTCTTCAGATGGCTTAAACAACAAACCTAAGTTGATTAAACCAGCGATTCCAACTAATCCGTAGATAATGCGTGAAAGCGCAGAGCTTTGTCCGCCAAAGATGGCAGCCACTAGATCAAACTGAAAAAAGCCAATTAGTCCCCAGTTAATGGCACCAATGATGGTAAGAACGAGTGCAATACGTTGAATCGCGCTCATAAGGTAACCTCCTTAAAATGTCGTTCCCTATTAGGTTGTTTTTTTAAAGAAAAAATATGCATGCGCAACATAGAAATGGAGATAACTTTTCAAGAGGCACTTTTCTTTACAGTGAGAAAAGTGTTTATCATAATGAACATGAAAGGGAGGTTATTAATATGAATTCATTTACCTTTTTTAATCCGACAAAGCTGATTTTTGGTAAAGGACAATTACAACAATTAGAGCAGGAGCTAAGCCAGTACGGGAAAAAAGTGCTGCTTGTTTATGGCGGAGGAAGCATTAAGCGGAACGGTCTTTACGACCAAGTGTTGCAAATCCTTGAGAAAGCTGGGGCAGAAGTGTTTGAACTGTCTGGGGTAGAGCCGAACCCACGCCTTTCGACTGTACATAAAGGTGTTGAAATTTGTAAAAAAGAGAACATTGACTTCTTATTGGCTGTTGGAGGCGGAAGTGTTATTGACTGCACAAAAGCTGTAGCTGTAGGAGCAAAATATGACGGAGATGTATGGGACATTGTCACGAAAAAAGCTGAAGCAAAAGGTGCCCTTCCATTTGGAACAGTTCTGACGCTTGCAGCTACGGGCTCTGAAATGAACCCAGGCTCGGTTATTACAAATTGGGAAACAAAAGAAAAGTATGGATGGGGAAGCCCATATTCATTCCCTAAATTTTCAATTTTAGATCCAGTTAATACGTTTACAGTACCGAAGGATCAGACGATTTATGGAATTGTTGACATGATGAGCCATGTGTTTGAACAATATTTCCATCATGTTCCGAATACACCACTTCAAGATCGTCTTTGTGAGTCTGTTTTGCAAACGGTTATGGAAGCAGGACCGAAGCTTGTTGAGGACCTAGAAAATTATGACCTTCGTGAAACGATTCTTTATTCCGGAACAATTGCTTTAAACGGAATGCTTCAAATGGGGTATCAAGGTGATTGGGCGACTCATAATATTGAGCATGCCGTATCAGCGGTGTATGACATTCCACACGGTGGTGGATTGTCCATTATATTCCCTAATTGGATGAAGCACACGTTGCATGAAAATGTAGCTCGTTATAAGCAACTTGCTGTACGTGTATTTGGAGTGAATCCAGATGGGAAAACGGATGAAGAAATTGCCCTTGAAGGAATTGAAAAGCTTCGTGAATTTTGGACTAGCATTGGAGCGCCTTCTCGCTTGGCAGATTATGAAATCGGTGAGGAGAACCTTGAGCTTATGGCTGACAAAGCAATGGCTTATGGGGAATTTGGTCACTTTAAAGTTTTAAATAAAGAAGACGTTTTAAGTATTCTAAAAGCTTCTCTCTAATCCTTGCTGGATTGCTAAAAAAGACTGGCTTAGCCTGCTCGCTTTTAGCACGATAGAAAAAGACCGCAACGTGCTTCGTTGCGGTCTTTTTAATAACGTATTAATGATTTAACGCATTTTTACCGGTTTTTTTTAGAAGATTGGCCAGTAACTTTTTTCAGTTTTAAATCATCCTGTGTCGTTTTTTCCCATAAAGGTACATTTGTATAATAGGCAGCCCGGCTAATGAGATGCCCAGCTACAGGAGATGTTATGAAAACAAACACGATTCCAAGTACTAAACGAGCGCTAATATAGCCCTTTTCCATCCAAAAGAAGAGTAAGGCACCTATTAAGATAAACATAATCCCTAGTGTGGCGCTTTTGGAGGCTGCGTGACTGCGCGTATACGTATCTGGAAGGCGAATGAGTCCAATCGTTGTAATTAAGCTGAGAAGCGCTCCTAACACGATAAGAATGGTCGCTCCATATTTAACGATTTCGATCATTTTCAATAATCTCCCCTTTCTCTAAGAACTTAGAAAAAGCGATTGTGCCGATAAAGGAGATAATTCCAAACAGCAGGATGACCTCAAAAAATGCATCTGTATGGAAGATAACACACACTATCCCCGTAATTCCAATTAAGTTAATACCGATGGCGTCTAACGCCATGACGCGGTCCGGAGTGGATGGGCCTTTAACGGCACGGTAAATTAAGCCGATGGTGGCGATAGATATAATAACGAGAGCAGCATTTAACAATCCCTCAATCATAATCGGCTCACCTCCATAATTGCTTTTTCAAATGTGTTTTTAATATCATCAATTGTTTCATCCACATCATTGATGTTCATGGCGTGAATGTAAAGAAGGGTATTATCGTCAGAAATATCAATAACAAGCGTACCAGGCGTCAGGGTAATTAAGTTGGCTAAAACTGTAATTTCCCAATCCTTTTTAACTGCAATCGGAAGGGCGAAGATGCCCGGTTGAATGTCCAGCTTCGGCTTTAACACATCTTTAATGACGACAATATTGGACTTAAACAGTTCCCTCATAAAAATGAATAGTAATTTTACGACCGCATAAACTCTCTCAATGTAAAATCGTCCCGAAAAAAAGCGCCTCATGATAAAAAGAATCAAAATTCCGAGCGTATATCCGACCCCGAAGGTGATACCTGCCCAGGAATTATTGAGGAACATCCAAATAAACGCGATAAGAAAATTGAGCAATATTTGAAAAGACATATGCATCTACTCCTTTAACACCGAATGGATATAGATTGAAGGGTCAGCTAATGTCTTTGCCGCATCCTCTACATATGGGTAAATCCATTCAGCTCCTACACCCATAAAAATTGACACGACTAAAAGCAGGGCAGAAGGATATAGTAACCCTTTTGTGCTGCCTTTTTCTTGCTCAGCCGATAGTTTTGGTTCTCTCCAAAAACAATTCATAAAGATTTTCATAACAGAATAAAGAACAACGAGGCTTGAAATCAGTAATACGGCTACAAAAGTATAGTTTTCTGTAGCAAATCCGCTTCGAATTAAGAGCAGTTTGCCGATAAATCCGCTAAGCGGCGGAATGCCGGCAAGGGCGATAGTAGCCGTGAAAAACATCCATCCGAGTAAAGGGTGGCGCTTAATCAATCCGCCCATTTTATCCATGTTGGATGTTCCTGTAATGGCAACAATGGTGCCTGCAAGTAAAAATAGAGCCCCTTTAATTACCATATCATGCAATAAATAATAAAGAGAACCGGTTAGTCCTTCTATGGTCGCAATTTTCACTCCGTACAGAATGACTCCGACAGCAATCACAATATTGTAAATTAAAATTTGTTTGATGTCGGAATAAGCTAACGCTCCTACGCATCCAATAATGATGGTGAAAAGCGCCATATAACCGATTAATGTATGCGTAAATGCTTGGTCATGATAAAACAACAACGTAAAGATACGGAAAATGGAGTATACCCCGACTTTTGTTAAAAGAGCACCAAACAAAGCCGTTACGGCAGCCGGTGGTGCTTGATAGGAACCTGGCAACCAAAAATAAAGCGGGAAGATTGCGCCTTTTAGCCCGAATACGACAAGGAAAAGTACAGCGATGACCGTTAAAATGCCTGGCTGCCCGGCCTCGTTAATTTTGACAGATAAATCGGCCATGTTTAATGTACCAGTGACTGAATATAAATAGCCGACAGCAATAACGAATAAAGCAGAGGAAATAACATTCACAAGAATATACTTGATGGATTCCCTCAATTGAATTTTCGTTCCTCCTAGTACAATCAGTACATAGGAAGACATGAGCATAACTTCAAAGAAAACAAATAGGTTGAAGATGTCTCCTGTTAAGAAGGCACCGCTGACCCCTGTCACAAGGAATTGAACAAAAGCGTAAAAAGAGAATTTTTCACGCCCGCTCCCGATGGAACGAAAAGCGAACAAGACGCAGCAGAAGCTGACAATATTCGCCGTTAAAACAAGCATAGAAGCCATTAAATCGGCTACAAGTACGATGCCAAAAGGCGCCGGCCAATCGCCGAGTTCATGGATTTGAATTCCGTTTTCATAAACATTTTGAACTAGCATGAATGATAAACTGATGCCAACAACAAATGATAGAACACTTACAATTCTTTGAAGACGTACATGGTCTTTTAGAAACATTAAAATGATGCCGGTAATCAAAGGAATAATAAGTGGTAAAATGACGAGATTATTCATGGTTTTCATTACCCCTTAACTTATCCATATCGTCTGTCCCAAGCTCTTGATAGGCACGGTAAGCCAATACGAGTAAAAACGACGTTACCCCGAAACTGATAACGATGGCCGTTAAAATAAGAGCTTGCGGCAAGGCATCTGTATACGAAGAAGCCTTTTCACCTAGAAGCGGAACTGCTCCGCGCTTTAAGCCGCCCATTGTCAGTAGCAATAAATGCGCTCCGTGACTTAAAAGTCCTGTTCCGATAATAATGCGAAGCAAGCTTCGCGACAGCATAAGATAGGTTGCTGCCATAAATAAAATTCCGATAGCAATAGACATTAATATTTCCATTATTCACTCTCTCCAATCGTTTGAATAATGGTCATCGTCACGCCCACTACCACTAAGTAGACGCCAAGATCAAACAAACTTGCTGTTGCCAGCGACACTTCTCCTAATCCAGGGAGATGTGGGTGACCGAACGTATGCGTTAAAAATGGAACGTCAAATACAAACGCCCCTAGTCCTGTCAGTACGGCAATCAGAAGGCCTGTTGCAACAATCATTTTGTAGTCGAATGGCACGACATTTTTAACGGTTTTAACATCAAACGCTAGCAGCAATAAGACAAGCGCAGATGATACCATCAATCCTCCGACAAAGCCTCCACCCGGTGTGTAATGCCCTGTCCAAAATAGATAGATGGAGAAGATGATGATAATAAAGGCAACGACTTTTGTAACGGTTTGTAAAATTAAATCATTGGCCTTCATTCTTCACTCCCCTTTCTCGTTAAACGAAGTTTAATCATGGCATAAATTCCAAATGCCGCAATGCCTAGCACTGTAATTTCAAATAAAGTATCAAAGCCACGGAAATCAACTAAAATCACGTTTACGATATTTTTCCCGCCCGCTTCTGTGTAACTGTTATCCACGAAGTACTGTGTAATGGAATCAAATAGTTTCGTACTGTGGGCAGAAAGGGCGACGAGTGTGACGGTTACCCCAACACCAAGTGAAATAAGGAAATTGTTCATTACGAATTTAAATTTTTTCGGCACACGCTGAATCTCTGGCAGATGGTAAAAGCAAAGAAGAAACAGTGCCGTTGAGATGGTTTCAATCACAAGCTGTGTTAGTGCCAAGTCTGGCGCTCGGAACAACACGAAAAATAAAGCGACAGAGTAGCCGACCATCCCTAAGGAAATAATCGCCGTTAAACGTGATTTTGATAAGACGGTCATGAACGCCGCCGCAATCATGGCGATAATTAAAATCACTTCATATACGCCAACAGGAGCAAGGTTATCGACTTTCATGCTGAATGAGCCTGTGACGAACAGTGTACCCAATACGGCCACAATTAAAAAGGCAAAAATGTAGATGAGATACTCGCGCAGAGAACCTTTCATCCAAAAATGCATAAACGAACGTGAGCCTTTATCGACTGTTGACAATCCTTGGTCATAAACATGGTTGAGTGCCAACTTTTGTGGAAATACACGGTAAAGCTTGGACCATTTAGCGACTGTTATAAACAGCAATGTACCAAGTGCAATAACGCCGATTGTCATAAACAGCTCCGTTGTCCAACCATGCCAGAATGAGATATGGACATAAAACTTTTCACCACTATCCAACAATGACGGTAAAATAGCAGCCATCGCCGGTTCAATAATGCTGTGGGCGAGCAGATTTGGAAATAGTCCAAAAATAATGACTAAAGAAGCAAGGATAACAGGCGGAATAAGCATGCCAATCGGTGCTTCATGAGGCTTCTTTTCTAGCTTCTCCGGCTGGTATTTGCCTGTGAATGTTTTAAAGACGATGATCATGCTGTATACAAATGTGAACACACTTGCAATCCAAGCAAGGATTGGGAATAAAATCCCCCATGTTTCCAAGTTGTAGATGTCCATCTTAGTCACATGAACCATACCTGTAAAGAACATTTCTTTACTTAAGAATCCGTTAAATGGTGGTAAGCCGGCCATTGCAAAACAGCCGATAATGGCAATGGTGAAAGTAATCGGCATGAAATTCATCAGACCGCCGAGCTTCCGAATGTCACGTGTTCCTGTTTCATGGTCGATAATCCCGACCACCATGAACAAACTTCCTTTAAATGTTGCATGGTTAATTAGGTGGAACACAGCAGCCGTAATGGCTACGACATAAATGTTATCGTCTAGGAAGTCATAATGAAGTGCTGCACTTCCTACTCCGATTAAAGACATAATCAATCCAAGCTGACTAATGGTTGAAAAGGCTAGAATGCCTTTTAAGTCAGTTTGTTTGACTGCTGAGAAAGATCCCCAGAATAACGTTGTAATCCCGACAGCAGATACGGCGATAAACCAAACAGATGTATCTGCAAAAAGTGGACTGAGGCGTGCCAGTAAGTAAATCCCGGCTTTAACCATTGTGGCAGAGTGCAAGTAGGCACTAACAGGTGTTGGTGCTTCCATTGCATCAGGGAGCCAAATGTGAAACGGAAATTGCGCAGACTTTGTAAATGCTCCGAGAAGAATGAGAATTAACCCAGGGATGAACAGGTCGTGTGCAGCGATAGTTGCTGCGTTTGCTACCATCTCCCGGATACTGAATGTTCCGCTCATAATGTAAAGAAGAACGAAACCACCAAGCATAGCTAATCCCCCGAATACCGTGATGAGCATCGATTTTTGTGCTCCGTAACGGGATTTTTCACGCTGATACCAATAGCCAATTAAAAGAAAGGACGACAAACTTGTAAGTTCCCAAAATGTATACAGAACGATGACGTTATCTGATAGCACGACACCTAGCATCGCTCCCATAAATAGAAGCAAATATACATAAAAGGAATTCAATGCCTCTTTTGTTTTGGATAGATAGTAAATGGAATAAAGCACAACTAAGGAGCCAATTCCGGTAATCAACAAACTAAAGAGTACACTAAGTCCATCCACATATAATCGCATATCAATTCCGAGACTTGGAATCCAAGCGAGAGATTGTTCATATGTATCTCCATGCGATGTGGTGCGGATAAACTGAGTAAAATACATAAAAAGCAATACAGGTAGCGGCAGTACAAACCAGCCTGTATGGACCTTTCGAGCATATTTGTACAAGAAAGGTACCAAGATTGCCAAAAGAAAAGGTGAAAATGTAACCAGGTGCAATAAAGACAAAATATCTTCCTCCTTACTTCTAAAGGTGAAACTGTATTCCTCCGTGAAACAAAGGAAACTGTCCATTTCTTCTTGCCACTTAATAGTATCAGTCATTATTCTAACGGATATGAGCCATGATTAACATTCTTTGAACCTAAAAAGCCCGATACTTCTTACGGATGAAAGTGAAAAAGGTTTCATTTTTCTTGTATAAATCGACGAAAAAATCTTCATCCTATTAATAGGATGGTGATGATATGTTTATGAAACACATAAAGCACATTATAGTAAGCGTTAGTATTTTTTTCGTCCTGTTCATTAGTGCATATATGCTCAACAATACGTCAAAGAGATCCTTATATGATGACATGTTTATCCGTCCTGTCAATTATGAGCAGATGGCCAGCATTGTAACGAGAACAGAGTCTGTTTTTCAGCCGAGGGAATACGTCAGAATTGGAATTGTCATGACTTCCGCTTCAGAATTGGCAGAAGAAACGGAAGAATCATAGAACAGGCTTGCTTTAACCAAATGTCGTTTTGTCTCTTCCTAATGAAGTGTCATCAACTATTTTACAGAAAAGGTTGATTGGCGCTTCATTTATACATGTTCTATCTTACATAATTGGACAAGTTTTTTAAACTTCAATATGTATTCGCTTACACAAAGTAGTCTATCTTGCATTCTTTTTCCTGTTTCGTTAAAGTGAAAGAAGCAATATAAACTTGAGATGGAGGAAAAAGATTATGACACATGTTCGCTTTGATTATTCAAAAGCGCTCTCTTTTTTTGGTGAGCATGAACTTACATATTTACGGGATGCAGTAAAAGTGGCTCATCATTCTATTCACGAAAAAACAGGCGCTGGTAACGATTTTCTAGGCTGGGTGGACCTTCCTGTCGATTATGATAAGGAAGAATTTTCTCGCATTGAAAAAGCAGCGGAAAAAATTAAGTCTGATTCCGATGTATTGCTTGTTATTGGAATTGGTGGTTCTTATTTAGGTGCTCGTGCAGCGATTGAAATGCTACAGCATTCTTTTTATAATGCTCTTCCAAAAGAAAAGCGTAAAACACCTCAAATCCTGTTTGTTGGAAATAACATCAGCTCTACATATATGAAAGATTTGATGGATTTATTGGAAGGGAAAGATTTCTCTATCAATGTTATCTCCAAATCTGGTACAACAACGGAACCAGCTATTGCTTTCCGTATTTTCCGCAAGCTTCTTGAAGAGAAGTACGGCAAAGAGGAAGCTGGAAAGCGCATTTATGCGACAACGGATAAAGAACGTGGTGCACTTAAAACATTGGCAACAGAAGAAGGATACGAGTCATTTGTTATTCCAGATGATGTTGGCGGCCGTTATTCTGTTTTAACAGCAGTAGGTTTACTTCCAATTGCTGTGAGCGGGGCGAACATCGGTCAAATGATGGAAGGAGCAGCTCAAGCGCGTGAAGATTTCAGCAAGTCTGAGTTAGAAGAGAATGCTGCTTATCAATATGCGGCTGTTCGAAACGTTCTTTACAATAAAGGTAAAACGATTGAAATGTTAATTAACTATGAGCCAGGCCTTCAATATTTTGCTGAATGGTGGAAACAGTTATTTGGTGAAAGTGAAGGAAAAGACCAAAAAGGAATTTTCCCTTCGTCTGCAAACTTCTCAACAGATCTTCATTCTTTAGGTCAATATGTCCAAGAAGGACGTCGTGACTTATTCGAAACGGTGTTAAAAGTAGAAACAGCTCGTCATGAATTAACGATTGAAGCAGAAGAAAGCGATCTAGATGGCTTAAATTACCTTGAAGGAAAAACTGTAGACTTCGTTAATACGAAGGCGTTTGAAGGAACAATGCTTGCTCATACAGACGGTGCGGTTCCTAACTTGGTGGTGACTCTTCCGAAGATGGATGAGTATACATTCGGATATGTGGCTTATTTCTTTGAAAAAGCTTGTGCGATGAGCGGTTATTTACTTGGGGTTAATCCATTTGATCAGCCAGGTGTTGAAGCTTATAAAGTCAATATGTTTGCATTGCTTGGCAAACCAGGTTTTGAAGAGAAAAAAGCTGAGCTGGAAAAACGTTTAACAAAATAATTGTTCAGCAGTTCTAACTCGTGATGTTTCTTTAAATATAACGAAAAAAAGACGGTTCCTCCATTAGAAAATGGAGGCCGTTTTTTTTATTTTGCGGGTACTTAGCGGGAAGAGAGCTTTTGGTCGCTAAACAAGGATAAAACGAAGCAAAGAGGAAAACATAATCGCAAAGGGGTGTGTCAAGTGATTGAAATTAAGTCTAAGCTGCAAGGGGAGTCATTTAAATTATTTAATCTAGAGCAACAGTTGAAGCCTTTAGGGTATGTGATAGGAGGAAACTGGGATTACGATCATGGCTCATTTGATTATAAAATAGATGATGAGGTCGGGTACCAGTTTTTGCGTCTGCCTTTTCAAGCGGTCGATGGACAGCTTGATTCTCCAGGGGTCACCGTTAGAATTGGTCAGCCATTTTTACTTTCTCATAAATATCAAATTGGTTTAGATGATGATGTACATGTAGGGAATTTAACTGCATCGTTTGATCAGTTTTCTGAACCGCAAGACTCGGATGCCGATTTTCCTGAAAAGTATATTGCGCTTGGAAAAGCGCTTGTCAAAGAATTGGAGGAAGTACTCTTGAAAGATGAGACGAACCAGTAGTTTGTCTCATCTTTCCGCTGAAATGTATGAAATCGTTCTATCAGCATGTCTTCAAGGTAGCAGGGGATATACTTGGATAGAAAAGTATACAGCTCCAAAGGGCGAGCTACATTAAAACAATTGTTCATACATTCTGTCCCCTGTTAATTCATTGGTACAAATAATTTCATCAGCACCTGCATTTTTCGCATTAATTTTTTGTTCAGATGTGAGAATTTCAACAATCGTATAGAGGGAAGTGTTCAATCCTCTAATGGCCACCAATGTCAAAATGGTTTGCATATCTGCATACTCCTCGTTTTTAAATTGGTCCGCCGTAATTAAAATTTTTGACGCTGCTGAAATGTTAGCTCTTTGTAGAGTAGAAACGTGTGTAGGATTTCCTTTAATAAAATAAAGGCGAGGAGAAATTAACGGCTTTTCCGTTAAACTGTCATCGATTAAGATAATGTCTTCGGTCATGTGTGCGTTAGCGTAGTGTGAAAGGATGGTTCGCACTCTTTCATTCCAGCCAACGATAATGATATGTTTTTTTTTCGAGTAGGGCGAACTGCCGTCTAAATACGCATTTTCTTTTGAAATGGCCATCGTAGCCAGGGTGACAAAATAAGTCGTAAAAAAACCAGTTCCGAGTAAAATTAAAAAAATGGCTAAAACTCTTCCGCCTAAAGTTTCAGGTGCGTAATCTCCGTATCCCACTGTAGTGACCGTAACAATCGCCCACCAAATACCTTCGAAAAAAGTAGAAAATTGTTCGGGTTCCAATAAATGAATAAAAAAGCCAAAAATAACAATAAAACATCCCATTAAGAGAGCTAAGCGAAATAGCACGGAACGTCTGAAAAAACCAAACAAAAAGTGTTCACCAATCATAAAAAATACCTCCAGAAAAGCTTGTACTATTATTGCCAAGTTTTCTTAAAGGTATAAGTAAAGGGTCTGTTTACGAGTGAAATAAAAAAACAGATGAAGGGGAGTCCCCTCATCCGTTTTTAATATTAGATTTTCCTTTTGCTGGAGCGTAGTCCCAGCTTTCTACATTTTTTAAACCGTCAATGCTATCTGCGTAAAAGACAGGATTTTTGCCCGCTTTCTTTTGAGTCACGTAGTCATTTAATGTATCAAATGCAAATCTACCTAGTAGAACGATAGCAATCAAGTTGACAATCGCCATGAGTCCCATCGTAAGGTCAGCCATGTCCCAAACGATTCCAAAGCTTGCAACAGAGCCGAAATAAACCATAGCGACAACGGCTGCTCGATAAATGAATAAAAAGGCTTTGTTTGTATGGATGAACTCAATATTTGTCTCGCCATAATAATAATTCCCGATAATAGAGCTGAATGCAAATAGGAATACAGCAATGGCAATAAAGGAATTGGCCCAAGAACCAATATGCCCAGCTAAAGCGTTTTGCGTTAACTCAATCCCTTGTGGACCGGAACCGTAATCGCCGGAAAGAATAACGATAAATGCTGTCGCACTACAAATGAGTAAAGTATCAACAAAAACACCAAGAGATTGAATGAGTCCTTGTTTAGCAGGGTGGCTGACTGTAGCTGTCGCTGCAGCGTTCGGCGCACTTCCCATTCCTGCTTCGTTTGAAAACAAACCACGTTTAATCCCCATCATCATGGCAGCGCCAATTCCACCGCCTGCTGCTTGTTCAAGGCCAAAAGCACTTTTGAAGATTAAAGTGAATACTGCTGGAACTTCCGTTAAGTTTGTTAATACAACGAAAAGGGCAATAGCTAAGTAAAGTGTAGCCATAACGGGAACAATGATTTGAGATACTGTGGCAATGCTTTTAATACCACGGAAAATAATAATTCCTGTTGCCGCAGCAAGAATAATGCCCATCACTTGAAGATCTATGTTGAATGCAGTTTTCATAGCAGCGGCAATGGTATTGGATTGTACAGAGTTGAATACTAGTCCAAAGCAGAACGTAATTAAAATCGCGAAGATAATTCCTAACCATCTCGCGTTAAGTGCTTTTTCCATGTAATAAGCAGGTCCTCCGCGGAACCCTTGTTTATCTTTTACTTTGTAAATTTGAGCTAATGTACTTTCAACAAATGCAGTGGCAGAGCCTAATAGGGCGATGAGCCACATCCAAAAGACAGCCCCGGGTCCACCGACGGCGACTGCTGTCGCTACCCCTGCCAAGTTTCCAGTCCCTACACGAGATGCGGTGCTAATACAGAAAGCTTGGAATGAAGTAATCCCTTTCTTTTTATGGGATGAATCAGCTGTTGCTCCTTCTCCGAGCAAACGAACCATTTCTCCGAATAAACGGAATTGAACAAACTTTGTGCGGAATGTGAAGTACAAACCTAAAATGATAAGAAGACCAATTAAAATTTTTGACCATAATAAGTCGTTAATAATGCCTACAAATGATTGTAACAATGACATGTGTGTATTCACCTCTTAAGTTAGTCATAAAAGTAAATATAAAAAGTATTGCTTCTTTTGAACTGGATGAATATTTAGAAAAATACAGAAGGATGAATGTTAGGTTTTCTCACATGCATCCTTCTGTATTATACTTATATCAAAAAAATATAGCAATACGTAATAACGTATATTTTTAATGGGAAAATAAGGGTTGTTCGGTTTTATTCTGTATATACCGTAAAGGCTTATTCAGAAAAGGATATTATTCGTAGAATGAATGGGATATAGTGTACCTTCTAAAGCGAAAGAGATGCGGCCGCTTTCCTCAGAAACAACTAATACGAGCGCATCTGATTGTTCAGACATGCCAATGGCCGCCCGGTGTCGAGTTCCCATTTTATTTTGGACAGCTGTTGAAGAGGCTAGCGGCAATACGTTGGCAGCGGATACGATGATATCTCCTTTTACTAATACTGCACCGTCATGCAGTGGATTTCCTGGATAAAAGATGGATTCAAGGAGAGGGCTTGTCAAAGACGCCCCAAGTGCGACTCCTTTTTGGATTAAATGGTGAACAGGTTGTTTGCGTTCAATGACCATCAAGCCCCCGTGTTTTCGTTCGGATAAATGATGAGCTGCTAACGAAAGGGCTGCATAATTTTCGGTAAAAGGAGATAAGTATTGTTGTAAGTAGTAAGAAGCAGCGACTGATTGAATGTTACTGAACTGTTTGTGTAACGATTCAAAATCGCATAAAATACAATATTCGTTTTGGTCTAGATGACGAATCAGTTTGTCGGTTTCCGATAAAATCGTTGTTAAATTGTGTTTTATCTCATTTTTAATAGAAGAATTTAAAGAAAAGTGATGTAAATCCATCTCATTTTATCTCCAATCTTTTTACCGAAGCACATAAACGGAGAAGAGTAATGTTGAAACAGTGGTCTTTCTGTTTATGTAATCGGAGGATGGAGGAAACTACCTGCTGATGGAAGCTTCCTTTATTTGTAATGTTTACGAAACGATAAGCTTTATACATAAGCGGAAGCAACAACAGCACTGATTATCATGAAAGTAGATGAAGAAAAATGATATAGGTAATGTTTGAGTGAATTAATAAGTGGATGGAGGGAGCAAGATGCATCGATCAACGAAACAGGAGAAAATGTTAGTGGTGGTTTGTTCGATTGTAGCAATTATTATGCTTTTATCACTTTTAAGACATTTTTTCGGTTAGAACATCATATGTCATAATAAGAATCGATGGAATTTGTGTCAACTTTGCGGATGAATTTGAATAGAATATTTTGAAATATCAGTTGACAATCTACCGCAATATGTTAAAATTTGAAAAAACAAACTTATCAAGAGTGGTGGAGGGAACTAGCCCTTTGAAGCCCGGCAACCTGCGTGAATTAATGCAAGGTGCTAATTCTAGCAAAATGTAAACCATTTTGGAAGATAAGGTAAAATAGATTACCTCAACAGTCTTTCGAAAATGGAAGGCCTTTTTTATTGGGTTTATGAACTAGTAACCATTAGACGAAATGAAGGAGGACTGGAATGGTACAGCAAGAAAATTTGAACGAAGTTTGGAAAAATGTTGTTCAGATGCTTGAAACGATGAAGTATGGCTCTGTCACATTAATTGTTCAGGATGGCAAAGTGGTTCAACTTGAAAAAAATGAGAAAGTAAGAATACGCTAGTAAAGCGCTGACTAGAGAAACTAGAGGCGGTTTTGGTTCTTTATTGGGCTAAAACCGTCTTTTTTTATCGGAATACAAAGTGTTAAAGATAGGAGTGAATCATTTGAGTGAAACACTAACTTTCCAAACGTGGCACAATCAGCTACCTGAATTTTCTGCAGATGATGACACGAAAGGAGCGCTATCGGTTTTGCGGTGGGCGTACGAACATTATGGAGATTCCATTGTTTATGCCTGTAGTTTCGGAATTGAAGGGATTGTGTTAATCGACTTAATTTCAAAAGTAAAGGAAGACGCCACCATTGTATTTCTCGATACGGATTTGCATTTTAAGGAAACGTACGAGGTTATTGAAGCGGTAAAAGAGAAATTTCCGAAATTAAACATTGTCATGAAAAAGCCGGAACTGACTTTACAACAGCAAGAAATGCTCCGCGGGGGTGAGTTGTGGAAGACAGATCCGAACCAGTGCTGTCGTATTCGGAAAATTATTCCGCTTGAGCAGGCATTAAGCGGAGCGGAAGCATGGATTTCTGGATTGAGAAGAGAACAATCTGCGACAAGAAGTCAGACGGAGTTTATCAACCGAGATACTCGTTTTGAAAAAATCAAAGTTTGTCCGCTTATTCATTGGACATGGAAAGAAATATGGCGATACGTGTACAAACAAGAACTGCCTTATAATCGTCTGCACGATCAGGGCTATCCGAGCATCGGATGTGAGCCTTGTACGAAGCCGGCTTATGATATGGATGATTTGCGTTCAGGAAGATGGACAGGAAATCAGAAAACAGAGTGTGGGCTCCACGGATCATAATCAAAAGGATCTCTTGTGAGAAGATTGAGTTTAAAAAGAGTTAGGGAGGAATAATGATGAGTTACAGTACACCTCATGGAGGGAAACTTATTAATTTGTTTGATTCTGCATTTAATTATGAATCTATTCAGCAGGAAGTAGAGCTTGATGCTATTGCCTTAAGTGACTTGGAGTTAATTGGAGTTGGAGCGTACAGTCCGCTTACAGGTTTCTTAGGGGAGGAAGACTATCAATCAGTTGTACAGAATATGCGCCTTGCAAACGGAGTTGTATGGAGCATTCCGATTACGCTTCCTGTAAGTGAAGAAAAAGCAGCAACCTTGCAAATTGGAGATGACATTAAGCTTGTTAAAGATGGTGTCGTGTACGGAGTTTTAAAATTGGAAGGCATTTTTACTCCGGATAAAGAAAGAGAAGCGCAGCTTGTATACCAGACAACAGACGATGCTCATCCTGGTGTTCAAAAATTATTTGAAAGACCAAACGTATATTTAGCTGGTCCTATTAAACTAGTGAAACGAACAGATAAAGGAAGGTTTGCTTCCTATCATTTAGATCCTGCTCAAACGCGTCAGCAGTTTGCCGAGCTTGGATGGAAGACTATTGTTGGCTTCCAAACCCGCAATCCGGTTCACCGTGCTCATGAATACATCCAGAAGTCTGCGCTTGAAATTGTTGACGGATTATTTTTAAATCCGCTCGTTGGAGAAACGAAATCGGATGATATCCCCGCAGATATTCGGATGGAGAGCTATGAAGTGCTATTGCAGCATTATTACCCACAAGATCGTGTATTCTTAGCGGTATTCCCAGCAGCAATGCGCTATGCAGGGCCACGAGAAGCCATTTTTCATGCGATGATTCGTAAAAACTTCGGTTGCACGCATTTTATTGTTGGGCGTGATCATGCCGGTGTTGGAAATTATTACGGCACATACGATGCACAAAAAATCTTTGACAACTTTACGAGTGAAGAGTTAGGGATTACGCTGTTGTTTTTTGAACATAGCTTTTATTGTGTGAAATGTGAAGGGATGGCTTCGACGAAAACGTGTCCGCATCCGAAGGAAGACCATGTGATTCTTTCTGGTACGAAAGTAAGAGAGTTATTGAGAAAGGGTGAACTTCCACCAAGTACATTCAGCCGCAAAGAAGTAGTGGAAGTTTTAATTAAAGGGTTACAGCAGAAAACAATCCATTCTTAAAAGGAGAGGGATAAAATGGGAGAAGCAACAAATATTACGTGGCATGATGCAGCCATTACAAAAAAGGAACGAAGAGAACAAAATGGTCATCAAAGCTTTATTCTTTGGTTTACCGGCTTATCTGGATCCGGCAAATCTACTGTTGCCAATGCAGTTGCTAAAGCATTGTTTGATCGCCAAATTCGAAACTACGTACTGGATGGCGATAACATTCGTTTCGGCCTCAATAAAAATCTTGGGTTTTCCGAGGAAGACCGCAAGGAAAACATTCGCCGCATTGGTGAGGTAGCCAAATTGTTTGTCGATAGCGGCCAAGTTGTACTGACTGCTTTCATTTCTCCTTTTCAAGAAGATCGAAATCAAGTCCGTGACATTGTCGAGGAAAAGGAATTTATTGAAGTGTATGTCAAATGTCCGCTAGATGAATGTGAACGGAGAGATCCGAAAGGGTTGTACAAAAAAGCAAGGAGCGGGGAAATTAAGCAGTTTACAGGCATTGATTCTCCTTATGAAGAACCGGTTAATCCTGAACTTGTAGTAGAAACAAGCAAAGATTCTATCGAAGTATGTGTCGCGAAAGTGTTAGAATATTTAAAAGAAAACAACCTCATATAAAGGAGTTGTAATTGGATGAGTTATGTGAAGAATTGGGCGGATAATCCGAATGTGAACGCAACAGAAAAAAAGAAGTTAGAAAAAGATGGATTGAAGATTTTTGATGATATCCCTTACTATGCGGAACATGGATTTGATTCCATTCCGAAAGAAGATTGGGATTTATTCAAATGGGCAGGCCTTTATCTCCAGCGTCCAAAAGAAGACGGATATTTTATGATGCGTGTCAACGTTCCTTCAGGTATTTTGTCTAATGAGCAAGTGGTCGCATTAGCTGAAATTGCCAGAGATTATGGAAGAGGAGTGTATGACATTACAACGCGCCAAGCGATTCAGTTCCATTGGCTTCAAATTGAAAATATTCCTGATATTTTGAACCGTTTAGAACGAGTAGGTTTATCATCCGCGGGTGCATGTGGTGACATCACGCGTACAATCGTTGGAAATCCGTTAGCCGGTCTTGATCCAGATGAACTGTTTGATACCGCTCCAATTGTGAAAGAAGTGTATGACTTTTTTCAAATGAACGAAGATTTCTCAAACTTACCGCGAAAATATAAAATGTCCATCAGCGCGAATGTTCGCAATGCGTCAAATGCAGAAATTAACTGTGTCTCCTTTACGCCAGCTGTTAAAGAGTTAGATGGTGTAAAGACAGTCGGTTTCCATGTAAAGGTTGGAGGTGGGTTATCCGCTCGTCCTTTCTTAGCTCAAACGCTTGATGTGTTCGTGAAGCCAGAGCAAGTAAAAGAAGTGGCGATTGCCATTACGACGATTTTCCGTGATTATGGGTATCGTGAGAAGCGTCATTTAGCACGCCTTAAGTTTTTAATGGCAGACTGGGGTGTAGAGAGATTTAAAGAAAAGCTATTAGAATACACAGGTCCGCTTCCAACAAAAGGAGAAGAGCCGGTGAAAGAGTGGAATGCCGGTTATTTCTATGGCGTTCACCCGCAGAAGCAAAAAGGGTTGAACTATATTGGGTTTAATGTGCCAGTAGGGCGTTTAAGTGCGGATGAAGTATTCGAATTGGCGAGAATTTCTGCTCAATACGGAAATGGAGAAATCCGAACATGTAACTCTCAGAACCTCATTATTCCAAATGTTCCAGATCATCACGTAGAAGAGTTGTTGCAACAGAAAATTTTTGAACGTATTACAGCGAATCCGAATTCATTTATTGGTTATTCTGTGTCCTGTACTGGAATTGAGTACTGCAACCTAGCCCTTGTGGAAACGAAAGAACGGATGAGAAGAATAGCAGAATGGCTTGATGAAGAAATTTCGTTAGATGTTCCAGTTCGGTTCCATATGGTCGGCTGCCCGAACTCGTGTGGACAGCGTCAAATTGCGGATATTGGCCTGCAGGGGATTAAAATGAAAACGAAAGACAAGAAAATGGTTGAAGCGTTTGAAATCTATGTGGGTGGAACGCTGCATGCAGGCGGAAAATTCAATGAAAAGTTAAAAGGAAAAGTAAGTGGTGAAGTGTTGCCGGAAGTATTGAAAGATTTACTTTTATATTTTCAGCAAGAAAAGCTCCTTGGCGAATCATTCTATGATTTTGTACAAAGAAGCGGACTCGAGCCATTACAAGCGGAACTTGATCGGATTTTAACAGAAATTGATGCGAAAGTTTCGTGAGAAAGGTGAACGGAAATGAATTTATACCGTTTTGAAGTTGTGACAAAATCGGAGGTTATCCCCGTTATTATTGCTGCGGATAATGACGATACCGCGTTTGAGCTTGTAGATGTAGAATTAGAAAAATATTTTTTGAAATTGCCTGACGTGGAAGAAGTCATTTTATATGAAAAGAAGCGACTTGGAAAAGGGACGGGTTTTGTCCTGTACGAAAAAGAAAATGATATAGGCGGCGCATAAGAGGGGGAATCGGAATGGGAAAGGTATACTTAGTCGGCGCTGGACCCGGCGACCCAGATTTAATTACAGTGAAAGGTTTGAAGTGCATTCAGGAAGCGGATGTCATTTTGTATGACCGGTTGATTAATAATGAGCTATTAGAGTATGCAAAGCAAGGGGCAGATTTAATTTATTGTGGGAAGCTGCCGAACTACCATACGATGAAACAAGAAACCATCAACAATTTCTTAGTCAAGTTTGCTAAAAAAGGTAAGGTCGTGACAAGGCTGAAAGGGGGCGACCCGTTTGTATTTGGCCGTGGTGGAGAAGAGGCAGAAGCACTCGCTAAAAATAATATCCCGTTTGAAATTATTCCTGGGATTACAGCGGGGATTGCCGCGCCGGCTTATGCAGGCATTCCTATTACTCATCGAGAGCATGGCGCTAGTTTTGCAGTTGTGACTGGTCATCGAAAAGGGAATGGGGAAGATGATATTCAATGGAGTCATCTAGCTAAAGGAGTAGATACACTTGCCATTTATATGGGGGTGGGGAACCTTTCGTATATTTGTGAACAATTAATTAAAAACGGTAAAAGTGAAAGTACCCCAGTCGCGCTCGTTCATTGGGGGACATATAAAGAGCAGCGTACGATAACAGGAACATTAGATAACATTGTGGAGATTGTACAGAAAGAAAAAGTAGAAAACCCGAGTATGATTATTGTTGGAGAAGTTGTTAAGTTGAGAGAGAAGCTCCGTTGGTTTGAAAAAGCAGAGCAGGATAAGTCGTACGAAGCATACGTAAAAGAAGCCTTTTGAGAAGGGAGCGGTTGAGATGGAAGCTGTATTGTACATTTGTCATGGAAGCCGCGTCAAAAGGGCTAGTGAACAAGCGATTACCTTTGTAAAGGGATGCATGGAAAGAATTCCTGTTTCTATTCAGGAAGTGTCTTTTCTTGAATTGGCGGAACCGTCAATTGAGCAAGGCTTCAAGCGGTGTATCGAGCAAGGTGCGACAACTGTATATGCTGTTCCAGTGCTATTATTGACGGCTGCTCATGCCAAAGAAGATATCCCTGAGGTGTTGAATAAATTGCAACGCCAATATCCGGACGTGAATATCGTATACGGGCGTCCGTTTGGTGTGCATGAACGTATCACGGAAATTTTATATGAGAGATTAATCGAAACGAACGTGCCGATTGATGAGCATTCATTTGTGTTACTGGTCGGGCGCGGCAGTAGTGATCCTGATGTAAAAAGAGATTTAGAGTCGATTGCTCAATTATTGAAGAAGCGGCATGGACTTGGGCATATAGAAGTTTGTTTCTTGACGGCTGCGGAGCCAATTTTAGAAGATGTCTTGGAGAAGGTGAAAACTGCCTCTTACTCAAATATTTTCATCCTGCCTTATTTGCTCTTTACGGGTTTATTAATGAAGAGAATTGAAAAGGCCGTTCGAGAAGTAGAGGAACAGAGTGAATCCAACTTTATTTTGAGTCACTATTTAGAATATCATCCGCATTTAAACGATGTATTAGTAGAGCGGGTAGAAGAATTATTTCAGTCGTCCGTAGAAAAGAGGGCTAACTGAATATGTATCCAGTTATGTTAAATTTAACAGCCCGAAAAGTGCTAGTAGCAGGGGGAGGGAAGGTTGCGACGCGTAAACTTTCTTCTCTCATGGATACAGGTGCGCGTATTCAAGTTGTGTCTTTGACTTTTACGGAGAAAATTATGAAATGGGCAGAAGAGGGAAGAATCGAATTACGGCACAAGCCTATTGAGCAAACCGACATAAAGGAAGCTTTCTTAATTGTGGTAGCTACAAATGATGCGGATATTAACCAGCAGATTACTGAATGGGCTCAACCTTGGCAGTTGGTGAACGCTGCTGGAGATCCACAAAGAGGAAATGTCGTCATACCAGCGCACATTAAAAGAGGAGACCTTTCTATTGCTATTTCTACAAATGGAGCAAGTCCATCTTTAACGAAGTGCATTAAAAAGGAATTAAGCGAGCAGTATGACGAATCGTTTGGAGACTATGTGTCATTTTTAAAAGAATGTCGTGAGCTCATCCAGCAAGGCTCTTTAAGGAAAGAAGTGCAGCTACAGCTGTTAAAGGAATGTGTCCATTCCTCCTATCTTGAACAACCGGAATTACGTTTGAATTTTCTGCGGAAGATTGAAAAATCACATGAATAGTAAGGGACGCAGCATGATCATTGAATGGTCATGCTGCGTTTTCTAGTTTTTATTTTAGATAGGGGAAGGTTTTATAGATTTTCAATTTCTATACTACGGACGCCGTCAATTTTACGAACTTCATAATATACCTCTGTTGTAGGTTTTTTCTGTGGGACCATTAGTTTAAGTTGAATAAACTGTTCATTTGTTTCTAAATCTTTGATGCGAATATGCGTTAATTTTGCTTTGCTTTTCTTAATATCACTGATGATATCTGTAAGGTGATGATGTTCGGACACTTTAAGTTGAAGTAAAATCTCTTTTTCGCGAAGTTTCTTAGGTCCGCAAAGTCTTACAATAAAGGGCAAAAATTCTACACTAATAATGAGTAGTACGACGCCGCTAATTGCTTCTATAAAAAAGCCTGCTCCGACCGTAATGCCGATGCCAGCCGCTCCCCAAATCATGGCGGCTGTCGTTAAACCTGAAATGCTATCATTTCCTCGCCGAAGAATGACGCCTGCGCCTAAAAAACCAATCCCAGAAACAATTTGAGCAGCTAAACGGAGTGGATCCATCGTAATTTGTTCTGTTTTTTCGAAAAGATAAGCGGACTCAATGGATACAGTTGTCAGCAAACAGCTGACGATGCAAATAACTAAAGATGTTTTAAGGCCGACTGGTTTATGTTTTAACTCTCGTTCTAACCCGATAATAAGACCTAAAATAGCAGAAATCCCTAATTTTATCAGTACATGCTGTTCGATCGTCATCACCTGTCTTCATTCTGAATGCCAATTATGTGAGTAGATAATAAAAACTTATTCTCTCCATTATATGAGAAAACGATAAAAATATGTAGAAGAGGTGAGTGAACCGAAAGAGTTTGGTGAGAGAGGTGGTATATGTTAGGGGGCAAAGCGGGAGAGAAAAGTTAATTAAGGGGGATAACAGGGGGGATCCCCCTGATAGAGGTAATGCTTAGATTAAGTGATGGAAATACGAAGCGAATAAAGCAAAAATAAAGCCGGATATTGACATAAACAGAAAGGGAAAACCGTTGACCCGATCATTTTTATTGGCAATCTTTATTCCTTCCCAGTAAGCGTAATAGATTAAAAAGACAGCCATACAAAGCGACATATACATCGTAAATTCAACAATCTCAAGCACGGTGTGAACCTCCTGTTATCCATAATGGGAGTGATAATAGAATCTATGTTTTGGATGAAGAAGATATGATAGAAAGTTAATGATAGGTTAAAATGGAACATACTATTTGATAAAGAGGAAAAGCACTTTTTTGGTAGTAACACAAAATGGGCCGGTACGAAGCTTTCGTTCCGGCCCATTTTGTTAAAAATATAGAAGGAAGCTATTTGCTGGAAAGGGGGTGATTCTCTCTTTATAATAGATATCCAGTTCAGGACTGGCTATTGAAGAATCTTTGTTTGGTAGAGCGAATAACTAAATAAGTAATAATTGCACTGAAGATAAACCCTGGAAGCATATAAGTACCATTATAAACAAGAGAATATAAAAGGGCCGGTGTTCCTTCTGGTGCATATTCAGCGAAAAAAACAACACCTGCTGCCGTGTGGCATAGGTAACGGAGGCCGCTGCCTATAAAAGCGCCTGCCGTGATATATAACAATACTTTACGTTTTTCGTTACTTCTAATTCCTTTCGTAATAGAAGTAGACATGATGCCGGCAAGTCCCAGTACAGTAAAAGCAAGGATGTAATCAATAAAACCTTGTACTGGATGAGCGATAAAGGCTTGTCCTGTTACAATTTGTAGCAACCCTAACATGAAACCTGCTGCGACTCCCCCTTTAACTCCCCAGCGAAAAGCAATAATGAAGATTGGTACCATTGCGATAGAAATAGAACCGCCTTGTGGCCAAATTTTTAATTGCAACATGTTTGCTAACAAGTCTAACAGAAAGGCCAGTGCACTAAAAATTCCTACTTCAACAATTAATAAGTTCTTTTTTCTTTGCATAGAAAATCTCCTCACAAGTTAATAATGAACATAAAAAAGCAATGCAGGTCGGAAACGGGGTCTGCATTGCTTGATCCTTAAAAGTTTACAGCCCACCATCCCTACACTAGCATAATCTAACAGGTTCAAAGGGTTAGAACGTAAGTGTTCACTCTCAGCCAATTGGCTCCCCCTGTGGATTTATTACATCGCTATTTATTTTATGTATATGTAAACTATACATAAATGAGAAGGAAACAACAACTTTAAATATGAACAGTGATAATTTGTTTAATTATTTTTTAAAAAAACTATTGTGTTCTTAAAATGAACATGTTATATTTATATCCGTCGCCGAAATTGATTCGCAATATTGATGAAGACGACAAAAAACAAAAATGTTCTTGACAAACAAAAAACATTTTGTTAAATTAAGAAAGTCGCTTACGAGCGACGA